>JAFDYE010000590.1 GCA_018267585.1 Bacteroidota bacterium | reverse complement strand
CCCTTAACGCCACGCCAGCTCATGACGGCGGCGTTGGGCGCCAAGCCACCTTCGAGTATCTCGTCCCAGCCGATGACCTTTTTGCCTTTGGACTCTACGATCTTCTCTACCCTCTTTTCAAAATAACTTTGCACTTCTTCCTGGCTCCTGAGTCCTTCTTTCTGCATCAGCTGTTTGACCGCATCGCTTTCTTCCCAGAAATTCTTGGCGCATTCGTCGCCGCCGACATGGATATACCCGAACGGAAATAGCTGGGCCAGCTCCGTAAAGACCTTGTCGAGGAAGGGATATACTTTTTCATTAGCCGGACAGAGCGTATTGTCGATGAGCGCGTCGAAGCCGCCGGTATGCCAGTCCATGATCCTTTCGCCGCTGCGGACTTTGTACTTGTCGGCGCCGGGCGTACAGGAAAGCTCGGGATAGGCGACGATCGCCGACAGGCTATGGCCGGGAATATCGACTTCCGGGAGAATATCGACATAACGGTCCTTCGCATACTTCACCAGCTCGCGTATATCATCCTGTGTATAAAAGCCGCCATAGTCCCGGGGTTCATCGGGCGCCGGAGCCGGGAAGGTGCCGAATGTCCCGACCCTTCTGGCGCTCCAGGCCCCAACCTGTGTGAGACGGGGCAGGCTTTTTATCTCGACGCGCCAGCCCTCGTCGTCGGTGAGGTGCATGTGCAGGAGGTTGAACTTATACTTCACCATCTCGTCGATAAAATCCTTAACCTGCTGTTTGGTAAAGAAATGCCGGGAGACGTCGAGCATCAGACCTCTCCAGCCAAACCGGGGGTAGTCTGTTATAGTCGTGCAGCGCACCTGCCAGCTGGACCTCTTCACCGTCTGGTGGCTTTCTATGTCTGCGGGCAGCAGCTGCAGCAGGGTCTGGACACCATAGAAGATGCCCGCAGCCTGATTGGCCTTTATGGTGACGGCCTTTGGCGTGACGACAAGGGTATATCCTTCCGATCCCAGCGTATTGTCGGGAGTCTTGTTCAGTACGAGCCGGATCGTTGCCGATGGGTTACTGGCGGCGACCGAGACCGAATAGCCGGTGGCCGTCGAGAGATGTGCCTTCAGGTCCTGAGCCGATTGGCCAAGCGCCTGCCCGGCTTCGATCACTATGTTCTTTGGAAGGGTAAGGCTACCCTGCTCCATCTGCTGGCTGACCGGCGCGGGTATCAGCGCGACGGCATCATCCTGTGCGGGAGCCTGGCCCTGTGCGACGGCAACGAGGCTCGCTCCGAGTACTGTCAACAGTGACAGGAATGTTTTTCTCATGGTTAATTTTATAGTAAGGTAAATCATATTGCCTAAAACACTTCCTTTATAGTGGTATTTATCGTACCGGATGTAATGCGATCGCCGGCAGATTTATTTTGCAGCAGCCGGGCAAGCGGCGCATGCGGAGACAGGAAAAAGATCGTTTCCCCGTCGATCTGATTCTTACCGAGTCCCGCAGCGATGAAGAAGGCAAGCCCCTCGCCCCGGAGGAACGCCCCCGGTCTTCCCGCTGTATAGAGCTGATCTGCATTGACAGAGTGAAGGGTCGCCAGCTCTTTCAGGTATTCGGTCAGCTGACGGGAATGCATCTCCTGCTGCAGGTGGCTCATGGCGCGCCCGGTCTCGTACTTGTCGCCGGCGGAGCTTTTCTCTTCGCTGTTGGCGGCTTCCTTGGCCTGGTCGATCACGGCCCGGGCAGTGTTGATGCGTTGCGTGATATGGTCCAGCGCCCAACGCCGCAACCTGCTCTTAAATGCTATCTTTTCCGTATCCGTCATTTGTCGTTTGATATGGGGGTTTTTCCCCCGCCAGCCTACAGCGCTACTTTAAGAACGACCTTCTTTACCAGGT
Source organism: Bacteroidota bacterium (assembly GCA_018267585.1). GTDB lineage: Bacteria > Bacteroidota > Bacteroidia > Chitinophagales > Chitinophagaceae > Puia. The sequence continues at coordinate 12,902 of JAFDYE010000590.1, read as the reverse complement.
CGGGTTGGTGCTGGAATACCTCCGGCTGGTGGATGTCGGAGGGAAAGAAGATAATGAACTGGCCCGCCGGCAGCGTAATATAATTGAGGGCTTCTTCGGGGATACTGTATAGAGCATAGTCTTTTTCCGGGTTGTAGGGAGAGGTCTCGGGCTGGTCTGTGAGAGGAGTATAGCCAAATCGTTCGGTGCCGGAGATGACGATCTGGATATCGGCATAGTCGCGGTGGCTTTCGGGGCTGCACTCGTCGACCGGCTTGGTAGTATATTCGTTGACGATAGCGAAGATATTGTCTCCGTCGATCTGGTATTTACCGGTTTCCATATCGGCAAAATTGGTGGACAGGGCGTAGTGGATGGCTTTCTCAAAATTCGGGCTGATAACCTTATACCAGTGCAGCTGGGACAGGGTGGATGTGATCATGTCGGTTCGATTATTTGACGGAATGTGGGACAAAAAACTCTAAATTAAAAATAATTTTTTGCCCCAAACCTACAATGTCTGCACATTCGGCCCGGGGCCTAAGTGCGAAACGGACTCCGTCCGTTTCTGGTACCAACTTTGAAAAAAATAGGTGAAATTTCCGGTAACCTTTTTCTTCCTCTGAAGTTTCCATTGGCAGGACGGAGAATTAGAGACCCGGACGGGTTAAAGTACCCGGAATTACGAACCAAACAGAAATATTTTCAGTCGCTTGAACTCATTGACGGATAATGCGCTTATGTTAAAGGTAAAGTCCGGGGACCTGGACAGGATGGCCTTGCTGTTCCAGCGATACCATCGGCCCCTTTACGGCTTTCTTTATCACATGACCGGTCAGAAGGAGGCGAGCGAGGACATGGTGCAGAATGTCTTCTACCGGATGCTACGGTCGCGTCATACATTCACCGGTCAGGGAGAATTCAGGACCTGGATGTATCACCTGGCAAGGAACGTGCTAAAAGACTATCTGAAGAAGGCCGGTCGTTATCGTCGGATGCCGGAATGGGAGGAGAGACCGACCGACGACGAACTCCTGGAAGAGCAGCTGGAGAAAAAGCAGGAGCTCGAAATGCTCCAAAAGAAAATTGAGAGCCTTAGTCCCGAGAGCCGCGAGGTGCTCGTCCTCAGCCGCTACCAGGACCTGAAATATACGGAGATCGCCGGGGTGCTGGATATCAGCGTAGCCGCGGTAAAAGTCAGGATACACCGGGCGATCCGTCAGCTAAAAACGTTGTATCTGCAAACAGAATAGTATGAATTGCGAAAAAGGAAAACAGCTGCTGGCCGGCTGGATGGACGACCAGCTGACCGACGCCGGGAGGTCGGAACTGCAAGAGCACCTCGCCGACTGCCCCGAATGTCGGCAACAGGCAAAAGCCAACCGCCGGCTCTGGGACTCGATGGGAGAGATACAGGCTCCCGCGCCTTCGGACAGAATGCAGGTGAGGTTCGACGCGATGCTCGAAACCTATAAGCACGAGCAGGAGAACCGGCCGCCAGGCATTGCATTCTATCTGCGTCAGCTGTTCGCCATCCGGCCGGGCTTTACCTGGGCCTATAGCCTGGCCCTGTTGGTCATCGGCGTCGGGCTGGGTTACGCAATAAGCAGGGGGATCAGACCGGTGACGCGCGCCGGCGACGGACAGGTCGCGACTACCAACCCCACGATATCGCCCAATAAGGACACCCCGGTAGCTACGATCGCTCTTACCGGTACGTCCGCCAGGCAGGAGACCGGCACAGCTACCACGTCCGGGGCCGGTGACGGTGGCGGGGAGACATCCGAAAAGCAAGAGCTCAGGGCGCTCGCCGACCAGGTACGCGAGATGCGGGAGATGGTGATGCTGGCCCTGCTGGAGAATCCTTCCGCCTCCGAACGTATCCGGGGCGTCAGCTATGCGGGCGATATCCGAACGGTCAACAAGAACGTGCTGGACGCCCTGCTCAGCACCCTCAATAATGACCCCAACAGCAATGTCCGGCTGATGACGCTGGAAGCGCTGACCCGCTACGCCAGCATGCCGGCGGTGCGGAAAGGGCTTGTACAATCCATTCTTCAGCAGGACTCGCCGCTGGTGCAGGCCGCAATGGCGGACGTGATGGTCCGGCTGCAGGAGAAAAAGGCCGTACAGCCGCTGAAAGAGCTGTTACAACAAAAAGACCTCAACGAAATGGTGAGAGTAAAGATCCAGCAGACCCTTACACGACTGATCTAAAACCAACCAAATATGAAAAGGAAATTTTTCCCCCGCATCATGGGGATCGCGGGACTGGGCCTCTTATGCGCTGCCGGTACGGCCGTCAATGCCCAGGAATTCAAGGATCACATTAAAAAAGAATTTACCGTGCAAAAGGCCGTTTCGACCGTGCTGGCCATCTATAATCTGGAAGGCTCGATCGACGTACAGGGCTATCCCGGCGACAAGGTCGTGCTCGAGATCGATGAAGTGATCCATGCCAGCACGCAAGAACAGCTCGAGACGGGTAAAAAAGAATTCAGGCTCGGCTTTGACCAGAAGGATGACAGCATCATCGTCTACACCGCGGAACCCTATGACACCCGGCCCGGGCAGGGAAGGTGGAATGACCGGCATATCGACTACCGCTGTCAGCTGGAGTTCACCGTAAAGGTTCCCTACGACATGAACCTGGACATCCGGACGGTCAATAAAGGCAGGCTGGCGATCACCGACGTGGGGGGAATGCTGAAGGCGCATAACGTCAACGGAGGCATAACGATCAGGAATGCAAAAGGGACGACCGAAGCCCGCACCATCAATGGACCCGTTACCATCAACTATCTTCGTGTGCCGCCGGACACATCCAGCTACTATACGCTGAACGGTACGGTTGAAATCACCTATCCCGACGACCTTTCGGCGGACGTACAGTTCAAGACCATGAACGGGAGCCTTTTTACGGACTATGAGAACATAGAGACTCTACCCGTTGCCGTGGTAAAGAATGTGGAAAAAGACGCCGGCCACGGCACACTCTACCGGCTGGATATAGCCAGACGCATAAAATTTGGCAAAGGCGGAAGGGTGCTGAAGTTCGAAACGATGAACGGAGATATCTACATAAAAAAACAATCATAAAAAAAAGGATATGAAAAGGATACAACTTGCATCTTTCATTGGGTTTTGTTTGTTATTGGTGAGCAGCGGCCCGTTGTCCGCGCAGTCCGCATCAAAAGAAGAACAGCTGGCGGTGCCCCTGAGCGAGCCGGGTAAACCATTCAAGCTGTCAGCGAATGTCCTGTACGGATCGATAAAAGTAGTGGCCTATGAGGGAAAGGAGGTCGTAATCGACGTTTTTGGCGATTCTTCGCGGAAGCACAGGGATGAGGATGCGGCTCCGGGCGGAATGCACCGCATCGGGGGAGGCTCCGGGCTGAATGTTACCGCAGAAGAAAGAAATAACAACATCGAGATCAACGGAGGCCTGTCAAAGCTGTCCGCGATCATCGTAAAAGTCCCGGCGGGCCTCAGTTCTCTGCAGCTGGGCGCAGTCAATGACGGAAGCATCACGGTCACGGGCATCAGCGCCGCGATGGAAATAAATAATGTAAATGGACCGGTCACGGTTAAGGACGCCGCCGGCTCGGTTGTAGCCAATACGGTCAACGGGGCAGTGACGGTCAGCTTCAAAAGCGTCGATGCCAAGGCGCCGATGGCTTTCTCCACACTCAACGGCAACGTGGACGTGACCTTCCCGGCGGACATGAAGACCAGCCTCAAGCTGAAGACGGACCGCGGGGGCGTATTTACCGATTATGAGGTCTCGATCGACAAGTCACAGCCAGCGATGAAAAAGACGGAAGAGAACCATATGTATAAGCTCTCCATAGACGATTGGGTATATGGGAAGATCAATGGCGGCGGTCCCGAAGTGATGATGAAGACCATGAACGGGGATATCTATATCCGGAAAGCGAAATAGCAGCCCTGCGTTCTGCCTAAGGTAGAGAATTAAATTTTTATGGGAATGTTAAATCGTTATATTAGAATAACACTTAATGGTTCCATATGAAATTCGTCCTTTTTCCCGCTCTGGTTTTTGCCATGTTCGTGTCGATCTCCGCCATCGCCCAGGCGCCACAGCCGCCTGAAAGGGTAAAGAACATCTTTCCGGCCGGTATCATCACGTATACCAATATCCCATACGCCGGTGATACGCTGCATAAACATTTACTGGACATTTATCTTCCGGCCAACGCCGGCGCTCACACGCCGGTGGTGGTCTGGATACACGGCGGCGCCTGGATGCTGAACGACAAATATGCTGATATGGGCTATATGCGGCGAACGATCCGCGGCTTCCTCGATAAGGGGTATGCCCTGGCGTCCATCGACTATCGTTATAGCACGACTGCGGTCTTTCCGGCCCAGATACAGGATTGCGCGCAGGCGCTGGAGTTCTTGTACCAGCACGCTGAGCAATATCACCTCGACAAGGGCCGGATCGCACTAATCGGCTTTTCGGCGGGTGGCCATCTGGCCTCCTTGCTGGGGCTGTCGAATAATAACGCTGTAAAAGAGTTCTATCCTCCGGGAGGGCCCACGCACTACAAGCTAAGGTGCATCCTCGATTTTTATGGCCCGTCGGATCTTGTCATGCTTGGAGGAAGCCCGGATACTTCGATCAATAATACGCGCAATCCCGTCGCCATCCTGCTGGGCGCGCTTCCGCTGGACCGGCCTGACCTGGCGAGGAGAGCCAGCCCGGCGACATATGTCGATAAGGGCGACCCGCCATTCCTGATCGTTCAGGGAGAGAAGGACGAATCCGTACCCAACACCCAGTCAAAGATGCTGCATTCCTGGCTGACCCTCGCGGGTGTGCCCAACGAGCTGATCGTCGTACCGAATGCCCCACACTACGGGGAGATGTTTGACGCGGAGTATATCCGCGACCGCGTGTATGCGACGCTGGAAAAATATATGAAATAATTCAGTAGGTGCATCAGTACGAGTACAGATCATTTGAGCGGGGAAGAGTAGTGGATGTTCAATTTACCGCATTCCCCGAACGTCGTCTGTACGTCTCCTGCAATTTTTCGATCGAAGCATCGTAACTGGCCCGGTCAAAAAAGGCTTCCGGATGGTAGCCGCTGCCGGGTTGGTGTTTTTTTTGCAGGTCGAACTGGCTGGCATGGGAGGAAAGCCAGATGTCGAATTGCATTTTGGGCATTTCGCTTAATGTGTAGGCATAGTCCTTGCCCACTTCGGGGTAGGTTGGCATGGAAGGGAACTTTGTCTCGCTCAGGATGGAGGGCATATTGACGATGAGCACGCGATAGCTGCGCGCGGAGTCTTTTACCGTCAGCAGTAGACTGCAGGCGCCTTTGGTATGCCCCGGATGATGGAGTACCTCGATCCGCGTGCCGCCGAGCTCCACGATGTCCTTGTCGTGCAGCGGGCGGTCGACTTTGACGGGTTCGAACATCGGACCATGACCACCCATATCAAAATCCGAGTTACCGCCGTCCGCCATCACAGAAACGTCGCGCTCCTGGATCATGAGCTTTGCGTGGGTGGCCCGCTTTATTGCCGCCATGGCGCCTACATGGTCGAAATGGGCGTGGGTGGCGAGGAGGATCTTAATATCCGCAAATTTGAATCCCAGCGCCTCGATGTGTTTGCGGATAAGGGTGTCCGAACCCGGAAGACCGGTATTGACAAGGATATGGCCCTTTGGCGTGGCGATCAAATAGGACGCCAGATCGTAGGATCCGACATAATAAAGATTGCCGGCAATACGAAATGGTTCCTGGTCCCTGATCCAGCTGGAATCGAAGTTGGGGACATATAATTTCTGGGCAACCACGCTAAGGACGGGACCCATGATAACCAGAAGGACTGCAATCGATCTTTGTATGTGGCGCATGGTCATGGAAGATAACAAAAATAAAAAAAACCTCCATGGAAATGGAGGTACGACCTATTATAACTATTAACACCTTGCTTATTTTGTGATCATCAGCTGGCGGCTTTCCTGCGTGCCGTTGGCGTCTACAACCGAGAGGATGTACACACCGGCGGGGAAGTTGCCGACTGAGAACGTAACTACTACTCCGGCACCGGTCCGGGTTGTCTTTTCCTGCATTACCTGTCCGGCCATATTGATCAGACGAACGTCGACTTTAGCGGAAGTAGTGCCGGTACTACCCAGGGATACGTTGACATATTCTTTTGCGGGGTTGGGGAAGAAGCTTACTGCACTGACCATGCCGGTACGGACAACTTTTACTTCGGTGTAGCCATAGCTGTTGTCCAGGTTGGTCATGCGCAGGCGATAGAAGTTGGTACCGGCCAGGGGACTTGCGTCAGTAAACACGTAGCTGGAAACCGTCGAGCTGTTGCCTTTTGCACCGACTGCACCGATCGCCGACCAGAAATCGCCGTCTGCGCTGCGCTCAACTATAAATTCGTTGCTGTTGACTTCCATCTGCGTGGTCCAGTCGAGGGTTACCGTCTTGTCGCTGTTGAGAGTCGTAGAGAAACCGACCAGGACAACAGGCAGGGTAGTGTTTGCAACCGCACCGGCAGAGCTCAGCGAGCTGGGGCCATATACAGAAGGATTTGCACAGGCGTGGGGCGCCGTGCCACCACAGTTGAGGCTATTGTTCAGCGTTGACTTGGTCTTCGTAGCGCTGCTACTCGAGTGGATATTAGGATGATAGTCGTAGCTGGACCAGTTGTTGTATGCGTTGTTGACATTTCCGATATTAACCATGGAGTTATCGTACAGCGCGAGGGTAGGGCCGCTGACGGTGAATACGGCATTGCTGGTCTGCGATCCGTTGCCGATCGTGATCTGGCTGTTGCTGATCAGGTTTATAGGAGTGCTGCTGCCGCCGGTAGACATCATGGTTGCATTGTCATTCAGGTACACGGCGCTGGTGCTAAGATCTACCTCGTAGCTGGTATTAAAATAAGAGGTATTGTTAAAGGCAAACGTGCTGCCCGTCAGCGAGAGAGGAGCGTTCACGATCACCTGGCCGTTGCCATTGATCGTCATCTTAACCGAAGAAAAAGTCGTCGTGGTAAGAGAACCGCTATACTGCAGATTCAGCGTCTTGCTGTTCATCACGATGTTACCACCGTTGAAACTACAGTTCTGGCAGGTAACAGATGCGTCGATGGTCAGGGTAACGTTGCTGGAAACATTTATCGTACAGCCGGCACAGGTCGAAGGCATAACCGAAGACCAGTCTTTGTTGGAAGTAATGTTATAGGTTGAACCGGCAAAAGAAGCAAGGCTCAGGCTCATCAGGGCTGCGATCAGGGTGGTGGTGTAAAAACTGCGTTTCATACTCTTCGTTTAAATAGGTCGAATTAATTTCTTGATTGGAATAATACCAAGTCAATGCCATTAATTCAAACTATTAAAAACCAGAGAGATACATGTGAGTATGAAACATCCGATCATCCCTTATTGGGACCTTATTCCCAATTTGGGTTATTTTCCAATAGGCGCCGTCGCTTTCCCGTTGCTCATCGAGGCGGCCCTTCCGTCCAGTTCCGAGATCAATTCCGCGACCAGCGCGGTCCAGCCCGTCTGGTGGCTGGCCCCCAGGCCCTGCGAGGTGTCCCCATGAAAATATTCGTAGAAGAGCAGGAGGTGCTCATTTCCCGGCTTCTGGTAGAACCAATTGTACTTCCCATGCGAGGGTCTGGCGCCGGTCGCATCTTTTTTGAACAGGCAGATGACACGTTCAGTGAGATGGTCCGCGACCTGGTCGAGATTCATCGACTGCCCTGAGCCTGCAGGAAATTCAACCAGCAGGCTGTCGCCGTAGAATTTCCCGTACTGCCGGATAGATTGTATAATAAGGTAGTTGATCGGTATCCAGACCGGGCCGCGCCAGTTGGAGTTGCCGCCGAAGAAGTCGGAGGTAGAGTCGCCCGGATCGTATTTGATCGTATAGTCGATACCGCTGATGTTGATGGTATAGGGATGCTGTTCGTGGTATTTCGACAGGGCCCGGATCCCGCCAGGGGAAAGGAACTCGTCTTCATTGAGCAGCCGCTCCAAAAGATAGATCAGCCGTTTCTGCGGCACCAGCGAGAGCAGTATCTGCTCTCCATCGCTGTGTTCCTCGTTAGGCCAGTACCGCCGGTTCTTCAGCCGGTAGTTCTCGAACCAGGTGATCCTTTTCTTAAAATCGCTTAATTTATGGAGGGTCTTCTTCTCGATAATGCTGACGGCGAACAGCGTGGTCAGCCCCACGATAGACTGTATGCGCAGCTGCACCGGCGAGCCGCCGATGGACAGCGTATCATAAAAGAACCGGTCTTCTTCGTTCCACATCCCGTGCTCGTTCAACGCCTCGGCGATAAGAACAAAATGTTCGAAGAATTTGGTCGCTGTGTCTTCGAAGGATTCGTCCTTCATGGCGATTTCCAGCGCCATGTCCATCATGTTCAAAGCATACATCCCCATCCAGCTGGTACCGTCTGCCTGCTCCAGCTGCATATCCCCGCCGAGGGAATGACTCCGGTTGAAGACGCCGATATTGTCCAGGCCAAGAAAACCGCCCTCGAACATATTATTGCCATTGGCATCCTTTCGGTTGATCCACCAGGTGAAGTTGATCAGCAGCTTTTGAAATATTCGCTTGAGGAAGGAGATATCTCCCTTGCCGGTACGTTCCTTTTCTATCTGGTAGACCATCAGGGCAGCCCAGGCCTGCACCGGCGGGTTGACGTCGCTGAAGTTCCATTCATACGCGGGTATCTGTCCATCGGGTTTCATATACCATTCCCGCATGATCAGCAGCAGCTGGTGCTTGGCGAAGACCGGGTCCACCATTGCCATGGATATGCTCTGAAAAGCCAGATCCCAGGCGGCATACCACGGATATTCCCATTTGTCGGGCATGGCCACGATATCCTGGTTCTTGAGGTGTTTCCAGTCGTGGTTGCGGCCGTTGAGCTTCCCGGCGTTCACCGGGGAGATGCCGTCGCTCGAGGTCAGCCAGCGCTCCACGTCAAAATGATAATATTGTTTACTCCATAAAAGACCCGCCAGCGCCTGACGCTGGACCGCCGCCATCTCCCGGCTGATTTGCGGCGGCAGTATGGCATGATAAAAGGCATCCGCCTCCTGTTTGCGACTCTGAAAAAGACCCGCAGGGTCCCCGCTGAAAGGCTTCTCCATGATCTTATTGCTCAACCGCAGATAGATCGACCTAGTTTCCCCCGGCGCCAGCATATAGTTATAGACGGCAGCGAATTTTGTCCCGTTCCTCTTATTCTTCAGCTGTTCGAGATTCTTTTTATGTATGATCGCGTCGTGAAAGGCGTCCTTTACGAAGGGCGTCTTGTTCGGAACACCGGAGACCTTCTCCGTGTTGGTCTCATTCTCGGTGAACAGGCCAAAGTCAGCCGGCTGAAAATAAAGGTAGTAGGAGCCGAGACGGCTATGTGTCGCCTTCACGGAGCCCTTGTCCCTGGCGGTTATGACCGGCTTCTTCTCCAACCCGTCAGAATTGCCGCGGTTGTAGAACCAGAGAGTAGGCAGTACCGTGATCGGGGCTTCCTTCGTATACCGGTTGTGAATGTCGATACGAATAAAGATATCCCTTGAATTCTGCTTGGCGTAGCAGATCGTTACGTCGAAATATTCGTCGTGGTCAAACACCCCGGTGTCGAGGATCTCGTATTCGGGCTCTTCCTTCGACCTCCTGCGGTTCTCTTCCAGCAGCTGCTTGTATGGGAACTCCTGTTGGGGGTATTTATACAGGTATTCCATATAGTAGTGCGTCGGCAGATTGTCCAGGTAATAGTAGAGTTCTTTCACGTCCTCGCCGTGATTCCCTTCGTAGTTACCCAGGCCATAGAGCCTCTCCTTCAGAATATGATCCTTTCCATTCCAAAGGGCTACCGCGAAACAGAGATTTTGAAAAAAGTCGGAGATACCACCCAGTCCGTCCTCTCCCCATAAGTAGGTTCTGCAATGCGCCTGGTCATAGGGAAAATAACCCCATGCGTCACCATATGCGCTATAATCTTCCCTAACCGTCCCCCATTGTCTTTCGCTCAGATATGGACCCCACTGTTCCAAAGGTATCTTTTTGGCAGCGTTAACCGCCAATCGTTGATGTTCAGCCGTCATGATTTTTGTCATTCACCAAGAGTTACAAGATCGGCAAGCAAGCGTTTCCAGCCGAAAGTTACTAAAGTTCTGGCCGCAACTGCGACTATTCCTACCTTATTATTATTTTATCAAATTTGTAGGGATGTGCATAAATTCATTTAAAAAGCCGACTTTTACATAACGAAAGAGTTTTCGGCAGAAAATTACAACCTATTCAATTTGACTTTTAGAGAATTTGGCCTGGACGAAAGCCTCCTTGAAGGCATAGAGGCCTCCGGTTACGAAAATGCCACTCCTGTACAGGAACAAGTTATCCCAATCATCTTAAGCGGCAAGGATCTCATTGCTTCTGCGCAGACAGGTACCGGTAAAACAGCAGCTTTTCTACTCCCTATCGTCAACAAGCTTATCAATGCCCGACACGACGATCAGATCAGTGCGCTCGTCATCGTTCCCACACGGGAACTGGCCGTTCAGATCGCACAGAACCTGGAAGGGCTTTCCTATTTTACCCCGATCAGCTCCATCGCCGTCTACGGTGGGGGGGACGGCAGCAACTTTTCAACAGAAAAACAGGCGCTATCGCGGGGGGCGGACATCGTCATCTGTACTCCGGGCAGAATGATCGCCCACCTCAATATGGGTTATGTAAAGATGAAGGCGCTGCAGTTCCTCGTCCTGGATGAGGCAGACCGCATGCTGGACATGGGTTTCTATGACGATATCATGAAGATCATTTCCTTCATGCCTCCCGTACGGCAGAACCTGCTGTTTTCGGCCACCATGCCCACCAAGATCCGCGAACTGGCGAGGAAGATCCTTCACGATCCCGCGGAGGTCAATATTGCAATTTCAAAGCCTCCGGCCAAGATCGTTCAAAAGGCTTTTGTCGTCTATGAAACACAAAAGATACCGCTCGTAAAATGGTTGCTTAAGTCAACCAATCTGAAGAGCACGCTCATTTTCTGCTCCAAGAAGCACAACGTAAAACAGCTGACGGCCGAACTGAGGCGTTCGAAGTTCAATGTAAAAGAGATCCATTCGGACCTCGAGCAGGGCGCCCGGGAGGATGTGCTGCTGGAGTTCAGAAGCCGGCGCTTACCCATCCTCGTTGCAACGGATATCCTTTCGCGGGGCATCGACATCGACAATATCGAGATGGTGATCAACTATGACGTTCCAAATGACGGAGAGGACTATGTTCACCGCATCGGCCGTACCGCCCGCGCGGAGACGGACGGTATAGCCTTTACTTTTATCAGCGAAAAGGAGCAGAATAAGTTTCGGTCGATAGAAGACCTGTTGGGTCAGCCTGTAGACAAAGAGCCGGTGCCCGCGGAATTCGGACCGGCGCCGGAATACTCACCGCGCAGCAAATCAGGACGCTCAGGGCGTGGCGGTGGAAAGAGAAGAAATCCTGGCGGCGGTGGCGGCCACAACGGACAGGGACGCAACAGCCCCGGTCAGCAGCGCAACCATCCCGGCGGCGCCCAGCGCGGATCAGCCTCCGGCAACCAGGGCCAGCGCGCTCCTCATCAGCAGGGTCGACAAGGACATGGTGGTAATGGACAGAGTGGGCATGGGCACAGTGAACACGGGCAAGGCCGCGGCGGCGCCCAATAAAGGATCAGTGAATATAGCTAAGACCAAGTCCGCAGACCAGCCAGATCAGCACGATCACCGGCGAGGGTAGCTTGGAATATTTCAGCAGCAGCCAGGTCGCGATGATCACGACGAGCTTCATGACGATATCCGACCAGCTGGCCGTCGTCCGGAGGTCTTTCATCATATACAGCGCGGCGCCGATCATGATCCCGACGACAACGGCATTGATCCCTTCCAGCGCGCGATAGACGATCGCATATTTTTTCAGGTTGTGCCAGATAGGAAAAAAGAAAAGCACCAGCAAAGCGCTCGGGAGGAATATGCCCGTGGTCGCAATAAAGCAGCCCAAAATCTGATAGCCAGGTCCCTTGTCTCTCATGATGATCCCGCCCATGTAGGAGGCGACGGAGAATACCGGACCCGGTATCGCCCGCACCATTCCCCAGCCGGAGTAAAAATCGTCCCTGTTCATCCGGATGATATTCGGGTTGCGCTGCAGCAGGGCCTGCGACTGCGGACGGGCGACGTATTGTTCATAGGTCATCGGCATCAGCACATTTCCCCCGCCGAAGACCAGGCTGCCGAATCGATAAGTGTTCTCGAACAGGTTCAGCGGCCGGCGGCTTGGCCAGTTATTGTTTTTTGCCAGCTCGCTCGTCGTACCGGCAAGCAGAAATATGACGGCGAACAGCCAGATATTTCCCCATTTGACCTTTTTTGACAATACTTCTTTTTGCGGAATACGACGGCTGCTGAGACTGGTCACAAATCCGGCGGCCACCAGCAGGCAAGGGACTATCCAGGGGGCTTTGAACAGGAGGAAGGTCACAATGGTGCTGATGACGAGGATCACCCGCGTTATGGTATTATGTATGGAAATGGAGAAGGCCTTCTGCGCGGCAAAACAAAGAAACCCGATAGTCATCGGCCCGATGAAATGAAAAAGACTAGTATTCTTCATCGGGAAGAAGGAGAACAGCCCCATCAGGATACAAGCCGGCAGGGTCCAGATAATCAATGTGAGCATCGCGAGCACTGCGCCCCCCCGTTTGTAACCGATAAGAGTAAGCGTCTGTGTGGAGGAAGCCCCAGGCAATAGCTGACAGAAGGCATTGTAATCGATCAACTCTTCTTCTGTCACATCTTTCCTTCGATATACAAAGGTCTTCAGCATCATGCTGAAATGTCCCTGCGGCCCGCCAAAAGCCGTGAT
>JAFDYE010000058.1 GCA_018267585.1 Bacteroidota bacterium | reverse complement strand
CGAGCCGGCTCTTTTTATTTGTGTAAGGCCGTAAATTACTTGCGCAAACTTTTGACCGTTTAACATCAAGCAACAAGTACATTATGAGCTCAAAAAAACAGGCCACACAAAAAGACGGTGTGCATGCCGCTGAAAATTCCCGCCGCGAGTTTCTTCGCAACACGACAATGGCCGCTACGGGTTTCTTTATTGTACCGCGTCACGTGCTGGGACGGGGATTTCTTGCTCCGAGTGACCGGCTTACGATCGCTGCGATCGGCGCGGGGGGGAAAGGCGCCGACGACCTAAGACATTTCTATGGCAGCGGAAAGGTTGACGTTGCCTATCTCTGCGACGTCGACGACCGTCAGGCCGCCAAGTCCGTACAGACCTATGCCAAGGCCAGGTACTACAAGGACTTCCGGGAGATGCTGGAGAAGGAGCACAAACATATTGACGCGGTATCCGTCAGCGTGCCGGATAACGTCCACGCCATCGCGGCGATGGCGGCCATGCAGCTGGGCAAGCACGTCTACGTCCAAAAGCCGATGACCCACGATATCTACGAGGCGCGCATGCTAACGGAAGCGGCCAAGCGCTATAAGGTAGTGGCGCAGATGGGCAACCAGGGCTCTTCGGGAGACGGCGTACGCTTTATGCAGGAATGGTATAACGCGGGGTTGATCGGTGACGCCACCGCTGTTCATATATGGACCAATCGCCCCGTGTGGCCCCAGGGGGGCGCCAAGCCGACGGGCAAGGACGAGATCCCCAAGGAGCTCAACTGGGACCTTTGGCAGGGGCCCGCTGCTGCGGATGACTATCACAAGGAGTTCCTGCCGTTCAACTGGCGGGGATGGTGGGCCTATGGTACGGGTGCGCTCGGGGATATGGGCTGTCACCTGATCGACCCTCCATTCAAGACCCTGGGTCTGGGGTATCCTTCAGAAGTGGAGTGCAGCGTAGCCAGCATCTATGAGGTCATGTGGAATGCGGCGTATCACCCCGAGAGCTGTCCGATGTCTTCCTATGTGAAGATGAAATTCCCCGGCAAGCCCGGCAAGCCGGACGTCGATCTGCATTGGATGGATGGCGGTATCCGTCCTCCCCGTCCCGAAGAGCTGGGCGCCGACGAGCGCATGGGTGGACCCGATGGCGGAGCGATCATCACGGGTACCAAGGGCAAGATCATGTGCGATTGCTATGGGGCGAATCCGACGCTGCTGCCGACCTCTAAAATGCAGGGGCTTAACGTCCCGCAGACGATTGCCCGGGTACCCGAAGGCCACTATATACAGTGGGTCAACGCCTGTATCGCTGGTTATGGCAAGGCGACGCTGAGCTCGCCTTTCGAATACGCCGGTCCGCTGACCGAGACCATACTGATGGGCAACCTGGCGCTGCGCAGCTATATGGTGAAGGACGCTACGGGCAAATTCCCGGGCAGGAAGAAGCTGCTCTGGGATGCGCAGAATATGAAGATCACGAATTTCGACGAGGCGAACGCGTTTGTGAAGAGAGAGTACAGACAGGGCTGGACGCTTGGTGTTTAGTCCGGGTTCAATATATTGTCAGGAGACCGCCCCACGGGGCGGTTTTTTAGTTACTAAAAGTTCGTTAGTGTTGTGGTTAATTGGTGGTTAACGACTAGTTAATGATTGGTTAATCGTTGGTTAACGATCGGTTAACATAGCGAGTCTAGTTTTGGCGCCATGAACCAAGTCAAACCCATCGCATTACTCCTTGTCGCTCTGTTTCTTGTATCAACCCTGCGGGCGCAGACGGCCCGGATCACCGGAAAAGTATGGAATACAGAAGCCAACGCGCCTTTGGCGGGGGCTTCGGTTGTGTTAACGGATAAGGACGCCGTTGCCGGCAGCCGGAGGGGGGCGAGCACGGACGTCGAAGGCCGGTTTTTTCTGGCGGCCTTTAAAGGACATGTCTATACGCTGACCATCACGGGCGTAGGCTTCGTGACCCGGACAATTGAGAATATTGCGGTCGGAGATGACCCGGTATCGATCGATATCACGATGCAGGGTAGCCGCAAAAGCCTGGAGCAGGTCGTGGTCTCGGCCAATGTACGCAAGGCGACCGTTGCTTCCTTATATAGTATACAGAAGAACAGCTCCGCCATCTCCGACGGCATCTCTGCAGACGTCATCCGGCGAAGCCCGGATAAGAGTACCGGCGACGTGCTGAAAAGGGTCAGCGGAGCATCCATCCAGGATAATAAATTCGTGGTGATCCGCGGCATGAACGAGCGCTACAATGTCGCCTTGATGAACAGCTCGGTCCTGCCCAGCACCGAGCCCGACAAAAAAGGGTTTGCCTTTAATATCATACCCTCTGCGCTTGTCGATAATCTTGTCATCTATAAGGCTTCGACGCCTGACCTTCCCGGTGATTTTGCCGGCGGCGCCATAAAGGTGCAGACAAAGGACTATCCGGCTCAGCCGCTCAGCGAGCTGTCCGTCTCTATGGGATACAATACCAAGACAACAGGAAAGAATTTCTATAAAGGTCAGCCCGACGGCGACCTGGACTGGCTGGGCTTCCTGGACAGATCGAGGCTGATCCCCAGGCCGTATTACAGGGATCAGGCGAATTTCATCAGCAAATCCCCGGACTTCAAGATGGCGACGACAAAGCTATTTTCCAACACGTTCGACTACCGGGCCGTTCAGAAAAGCATCCCGTCGATAAGCGCCTCTTATACGGGAGGGAACACCAAACTTTACAACAACGGCCATAAACTGGGCTTTATCTACAGCGTCGGCTACAGCAACGGGCGCAACGTCTCTGACCGTATACGGGATGAGTTCGACAGGACCAGGCAGTTCCTGTACCACTACACCTCCAACAACTACGACGAGAAAAATAACCTGTCCGGTCTGCTGAGCCTGGCATATTCTTACGGAGGCAGCAAGATATCGTGGAAGACCCTATTCTATAACGAGTTCATGAAGACTATCGCACCGCGTACCGGTCTCAATGACGTCAACAACACCGACACCTTATATTACAAGGCCCTGAATAATGAGGTGACGCAGAACGGACTGCTGAATTCTGTGGTGGAAGGACAACATGCATTGAACAAGGGATGGAGCCTCAACTGGTCAGGGTCCTACGGCTACACCTATCGCAATCAGCCGGACCAGAAGATCATCTCCTTCCGTACGCCATATAACCAGCCGGCCCCCTATTTTTTGCAATTGAGCAACGAGAACTCTCCTGCGATCCGCACGGCGGGGCGTGTCTATTCTTTCCTGCAGGAAAATATCTACAATGGAAACATCAACGTCGGCAAGCGCTTCGAACTATGGGGCCTGTCCCAGAAGTTCCAGTTTGGAACACTCAACTATTACAGGGACAGGAAGGTAGAAGTCGCTGCGCTCGGTTATGCCTCGTTGAAAAGCGGAGGTGATACCATCGAACTCGGAAAGGGTTCAACCTATAACGACGCATTTACCTCGGAGAGCATCGACAGACACCAGATAACGGTGGCCAATATCGGGCTCAATTCCACCAACTATACTGCGAACGCTCTTTTGAACGCCGGCTATGTTATGCTGGACAATAAGTTCTCCGACAAGTGGAAACTGGTATGGGGCGTGCGGGTGGAAAGATACCATCAAAAGCTGCAAGCCGTGAACAAGGCCAGGGTCGACAAAGACAACACCGATGTCCTTCCCTCCGTTCTACTGACCTATGCGCTGGATCCCAAAACCAATCTCCGCCTCTCCGGCAGCCGTTCAGTCAACAGGCCCGAGTTCAGGGAACTGGCGGAATATGCCGTCTATGACTACGATAATTACTTCAATATACTTGGGAACTCCGCTCTGAAGCGGTCTCAGAATACCAACGCCGATCTGAGGTATGAATTCTTCCCGCAGGCGGGTGAGATCATTTCTGTAAGCGCCTTTTACAAGTACTTCAAGGATCCCATCGAGCAGGTTAACCTCAGGAACGACAACCTTTCCTACGATAACGCGCAAAACGCCTACGTCTACGGCGCCGAGCTCGAGCTGCGCAAGAAGCTGGACTTTATCGGCAGCAGCTTTTTTAACCATCTTACCGCCTATGCGAATGCCGCCTATATCAAGGGTGGTGTCAAATTCGACAATGGGGTCAGCGTCAAGAATCCGATGCAGGGGCAGTCGCCCTACCTGATCAATGCGGGTCTGACCTATGTGGCGGATAACGAAGACTGGTCGGTAAATCTGCTCTACAACCGTATCGGACCCCGGCTCAGGTTCCGGGGCAGCTATGGCGCCTCGCTGAGCATTTACGAAAAGCCCCGCGATGTCCTGGATGCGCAGCTGACGAAGAAGCTGTTCGGCGGAAAGGCCGAGCTCAAGCTAACGGTAAGCGATATACTTGCACAGGCCTTCGTATGGTATTATAAGATCGATGAAAATGACACGCGCGTGGGATTTGATCCCAAAAGCGACAAGATCATCGTTTCTAACAAATTCGGCACTACTGCCACGCTGGGACTTCGCGTGAACCTCGGCCGATAAGCACAGTCGTTTCAAACGCTATATAAAAACGAAAGAAAACACCTTTTATGAAGAGAGTATTCATTATGTTGATGGGCGTCGCCCTGCTGGGCGTAGCCTGCAGTAAGAGTGATGACAAGCCGGATCCCGGCAATGGCGGCGGCAACAATGGCGCTACAGGGCCGGACGCCACCGGAACCTACCCTGTACGCGGGGTTATTACGACCGACCAGCACTGGACCAAGGACAAGACCTATCGTCTGCGTGGTTATGTGTACGTAACCAATGGAGCAACGATCACGATCGACGCCGGCACAAAGATCGTTTCCAACAAAGATTCCGCCGGGGTGCTTGTCATCTATCGTACGGCCAAGATCCAGGCTAATGGTACAACCGCCGAGCCGGTTGTCTTTACATCGAATGAGACGGACAAGAAGCCCGGCGACCTGGGTGGCGTGATCCTCGTCGGACAGGCGAAAGGCAACACGAATCACTCGGTGATCGAAGGCGGCGTCGACCCGCAATTCAGCGTTTTTGGCGGTACCAATGACGCCGACAACTCCGGGACGCTCAAGTACGTTCGTATCGAATACGCCGGCAAGGCTGTAAATCCGGGTGACGAGGTCAACGGTCTATCGCTGTACGGCGTCGGCAGCGGCACCACTATCGACTACGTGCAGGTGGTAAGAGGTCTGGATGACGCCTTCGAATTCTTCGGGGGAACGGTCAACGCCAAACACCTGATCGCCTATAACTGCGCCGATGACGACTTCGACATGGACGACGGCTACCGCGGCAATATCCAGTTCGCCATCTCCATCAAAGACCCGGCTTTCACCGATGACAAGGGTACCACCGGCGATATCTCCAACAATTTCGAAGTGGACAACGTAAATCCTTCGAATG
>JAFDYE010000589.1 GCA_018267585.1 Bacteroidota bacterium | reverse complement strand
GGTCATGCCACTCATCCTGCTGCAGCTGGGGAACGATCTTCAGAAATGCGTCCGTGACCTCCTCCGTCAGCGTCTCCCTGTCAGGCGTATTGACATTGTCGATGAAAGACCAGGCCGAGTCCCTGATCAGCGCCTCCAGCACGGTGCTCTCCTGCGGACGGCACATCGTCACAGAAGCCTTCGAGAACTCGTCGTCCAATATGTTTTTGTAGAGCTGATTCCACCAGTAATTGAAGATCACCGGTCCTTCCTCCAGCGGATTGTTGTAGAGACTCCACTGCCGCACGGTATTCAGATAGCCCGTCGCCTTCTCGCTGAGCCTGCTCCGGTCGATATATCGCAGCAGCAAGGGGCGCGCCATCTCGGCAAAGACGTCATAGGTGTTCGTCTGCATCTTCATCATATCGGCCGGCGTGATGGAATTCATGCCCGTCAGCAGCCGGTTGATGATAAGCCCCCTGTATATCGGGAAATCGCTCCCGAGATAATAAGGATACGTACTGTCCACCGGCTCCTGGTTCGCGCTGCTGACAAAACCACGGTTCGACGAATCGGCAAACATATAGGGATTCTCCTCCCTCGAAATGCTCCGCTGCCACATATAGCTGCTGTCTTCTCCCGGCATTACATACAGCCCCTGCTGCTTCCACTTGGCCGGAAACTCGCCCTCCTGCCTGATCGCCACCTCTCCGGCTTTGTCCGCAAACACAAAGTTCTGACCGGGACACTTAAAGGTCTCCAGCGCATGCTTGTAATCGTCATAGTTGCGGATCGACTGGAACTTGCTGAAGGTAGCCATCTCATTGGACGGATCAGCCGCTTTCCAGCGCACCGCATAGCTGCGGTTGCTGGCAAGATCCGAAAACCCGGTAAAGCTCGGGTCGAACATCACCGGGCCAAAGACCGTCGTCGCCACCGAATCATAAAAAGGCGCCCGCCCCCTGATCCGGATCGTATCCACCCGGATCTCGGCCGCCTTCCACTCCTTGTTGAACCAGTACTCCCTGCGGCTGTCGTCCTTGAACCGTATGCTATAGTAATCACGAACGTCCCGGCCGGCATTGGTGATGCCCCAGGCACAGTCGTCGTTGAAACCGATGATGACAAAAGGCGCCCCCGGAAAACTCACCCCATAGACATTGTAAGCAGGCGTATGTATCTGCATCTGGTACCAGATCGAAGGCATCGTGGTATTAAGATGGGGATCATTACACAGAATAGGCGCATGACTGATCGTCTTCGCCCCGCTGACCGCCCAGTTGTTGCTGCCATTGCTCTTCTCCGAGCCCATCTCCCGGTCCGTCACCGTCATGGGGTTGTTGATATACAAAGAATCCACCGTTGCCGGGGGCCTGGGCACGAACGACGGAGGCGCGAACTTCGTCCCCTTTGGTATAACAGGATCGAGACTGTCCTGGATGCCGGGATAGAGCTTCGCAAGATCCGACTTGCTGAAATAGCTCTTGGCGTTGGTCATCTCGAAATCATTGTCACCACCGGCCAGCTCATAGGCCATATCCTTTATAAAAAGCGCGATCTTGAGATTGTTCCAGTGCTCGGGCTTATAGTCGAGCAGCTTGTACTCCAGCGGCAGATCCCCCTCCTTCAGCTGGTCGATCCAGGCATTGACCCCGGCCGTATATGCGTCGCAATCCCGCCTGGACACGCTGTCCTTCTCGATCTCCGCCAGCTCGGCCTTCGCAGCCGTAACCATTCCCAGCCGCCGCATCGACCGGTCATACTTGATATAGGCGTCGTCCTTTCCCGCCCCAAGCACCTCGCTCAGCCGGCCCGCCGCCGCAAAGGTCTGGAACTCCATCTGCCACAGCCTGAACTTCGCGTGCAGATATCCCTGTATGTAACAGGCATCCGCTTCGCTCCCGGCATAAACATGGGGCACAAGGTTCTCATCGAAATAGACCTCCCCCTTGCCCTCCAGCCCCGGCAGATGCACAGTCCCATTAAAGTCGCTCTCCACCGGCTCCGCATTCTGCCAAAAACCATGCTGCGGACTCAGGAAGCTGCCCAGCACAGGCGTCTTCTTGAAATTACCCAGATCCCATTGGCGGTTGAGACAAAAGATAAGTCCGGCAGTCAAAAAGAGCGAGATAAGAAAGGGAACTATTCTCATACCGGTGTCGTTTCGACCAAATGTAGCTCTTTTCATGAAAATTTACCACAAAATGGTATTGTCCGGACCCCGGAATCGAAGCACCTTTACACCGTTATACGAACACACCCTTGTAGTCGTACTCTTTCACCTTAGTAATCTTAGTTCAGGTGGTTCAGGTAGATGATAGGCCGGTCTCAGCGATGAGCCGGCTTATTTTGTCGATATCCGCCTCCGTATTGAAGGCATGCAGCACGATCCGCAGCCGCTCGCTCCCCGCAGGCACCGTCGGCGACAGTATCGGCCTGACATCCAGCCCCGAATCCTGCAGCAACCCCGCAACCCGTTTGACCGCGGCATTCCCGGGAATGATCACCACCTGTATCGGCGTCGCGCTGGCCACCCGCGCATAGGGCAGCGATACGGCCGCAAACCGCCCGATCAGCGCCCGCAGCCGCGTTCGCTGCGCATCCATCGAAGACAGCAGCCCATACGCCACCGCGATAGCCCGCACCGCAGAAGGCGGCAAAGCCGTTGTATAGATAAAGGACCGCGAAAAATTCACCAGGTAGCTCTTCAGCACTTCGCTCCCCAGCACAACCGCACCATGACACCCCACCGCCTTGCCAAATGTATGAACCCGCGCAAAACAGGAAGCCTCCAGCCCCAGCTCCTGCACCAGCCCCGCACCCCCCGGGCCCACGACCCCCGTCGCGTGCGCCTCATCCACGATCAGATGCGCCCCATACCGGCTGCACAACCCGGCCATCTCCGCCAGCGGCGCCATATCCCCATCCATCGAAAATACCGACTCCGTCACGACAAATATCATCCCGCCCTCCACCGAGCGCAGCCTCCTTTCCAGATCACCGCAATCGTTATGCGCAAAACCATAGGCCCTCGCAAAAGACAACCGCATCCCGTCCCGTATCGACGCATGACTCAGCTCGTCGTACAATATCGTATCCCCCCGCTGCGGCACGCTGCTCAGTATGCCCAGGTTGGCGTCATACCCGGAATTAAAAAGTAGCCCCGCCGGCGCGCCATGAAAGGAAGCCAGCAGCCCCTCCACCTCTTCCGCCAGCGGATAGTTCCCCGCCAGCAGCCGCGACCCCATGCTCCCATGAGGCAAGACAACGTCCCCCCAGTGCTTTTCGATCCACCCGTCCGTCACCATCCCCAGGTAGTCATTCGAACAAAGATCCACCATCCCCTCAGGCAGCCTCAGCCGCCGCAGGGCGTTATTCGCACGTCGTTCCGCTAATTTCCGCTCTAAAAAATCCTCTCCGGCCATGTCCAAATTTTCCGGTAAAAGTACAAATCCTACCTTTACCCCATGGATACCACCACCGAACAAAAAAATATCCTCGGCCTCCAGCTCCCCACCGACCCGCGCTGGGTCGACCTGGCCGGTATTTCCCTCGAAGCCATCCTCACCGACCACGCCTGGTGCGAACAAAAAGCCGCCACCAGCTGCATCTCCCTCATCCAGCGGTACAGCGCAAAAGAACGTCTCGTCATGGAACTTTCCCCCATCGTAACAGAAGAATGGGGCCACTTCCGCCTTGTACTGGCGGAGCTCAATAAACGCGGCCTTAAATTAGGCCCCCAACGAAAAGATATCTACGTCAACCGCCTCCTCGAATTCCTGGAGAAAGGCGGCAACCCCGACCAGCGCTTCCTCGACAAGCTCCTCATCTTCGCCCTCATCGAAGCCCGCAGCTGCGAACGCTTCAAGCGCCTCAGCGAAGGCCTCGAAGACCCCTACCTCCGCAACTTCTACCGCCGCTTCATGGAAAGCGAAGCCGGACACTACCACCTCTTCATCGAGCTCGCCGAACACTATATCGACAAGCCCCTCGTCCGCGATCGCTGGAAAGAATGGCTCGACTTCGAATCCCGCCTCATGGCCTCTGCCGAGGTCCGCGGTGACCGGATCCACTAAACACGCGACAGCCTCTCCAGGTAAAGGTCCACAAACTCATTCACCCGCGGCCGCCGGTACTGCATCACCCACCTCGGATGCGGCAGCGGAATGATCTCTTCAAAAAACCCGTGCTGCTCATTCACCTTCATAAAGAACTTATAGTTCGTCCCCTCCCCCAGACAAAGGCACCGGCGATAGGTCGGCATCGTCTCCAGCTGCTTTCGTATACACGAGAGCATAAAAGGCTCGAAGTCCCGCATCAGCGCCTTGTCGTCATAATAATTCAGATTCTTTCCGTGCTTCGTAAACCCCAGCGGCGACATCGAAGTAAAAAAATACTTCCCGTAAAATTTCTTAACCCCTCCATACGCATGTATCACCTTATAGATGAACTCCCCCGAAAGCTCCGTCTTCTTCTTCATTTCGTTCGGGATGCCACACTCCTTCTCCAACAACAACGGATCCGTGAACGGCACCCCCGTTATCCCCGCCCCATGCCTCCCCGGGTTGATCCCAAAAATGAAAACCCTCGGCCTGGCGTCCCCATAAAATTTCTCGTAGAACTGCGACGCCAGCTCCCAGGTCGCCGGCACCGCAAAAGGATTCATCACCTCGATCCCCTCCCCAAGCCCAAAATCCGGCTTGAGCCCCCTATAAAAACTCAGTATTGCCGCCGCCTGTGTCTTGACCATAGACCGTAAAAATATTACTTAATCTCCATCCCCCGCCTTCCCATGAAAAAACGCCGCCCTCCTCGGCGCCGGCACGACACTGCCCTCCCCCCTGGCAAACTTCCACAACATCGCATTCATCACCTCATCCGGCTGCTCGTCCGCATGCGTAAAATCCAGCCCCCTCGCCAGCATCGCCAGCTTGCCGCGGGAAGGATTCACTTCACCCAGATCCACCTGCGCCGGCCGGCACACAAACCCGGAGCCATCCACCACCGGCGTAAAACACCGGAACATCGGCTCAGCCGCAGCATCGTACTGCGTCATCGGCGGCATCCCCAGTATCAGCTCGATGGTCCGTAGCGCCGACGTCGTCGTATAAGGCGTATGGTCGACAAACCCCCGCTTCACCAGGCCACCCGCCAGATAGACCGGTGATCGATGCGCATCCACATGATCCGGACCCGCCTGCGCATCATCCTCCAGTATAAAGACCACCGACTCCTTCCACAAAGGACTTTGACTAAGATGCTCCACGAACATGCCCACCGCCAGGTCATTGTCCGCCACATGCGCGAACGGCGTCGGCCTTCCCGCCGACGTGCCCTCGGTATGGTCGTTTCCGAACCGCACCGTCATCAGCTGCGGCAACGCGCCCGCCGCCACCAGCGAGTCGAAATCCCGCATCCACTCCCTGGCTCTGACGGTGTCCCGGATATGCATATCCAGACCATTGAACCCCTTGGCAAAATGCCCCTCCAACACCGGAATATTCGCCCTGCCCCGGTCCGCAAATTCGCCGTACGTACGATAGCTCACACCGCTGCGCCTGGCCTGGTCCCAGATATATCCGGCCTTGGGATCCCCCGTCTTCCGGTAGCCCGACGAGATCTCCGCCCCGCCCCTCCGCCCATACATGGTCGGCCACCCCTTCTCCAGGAAATCCGTACCATAGGCGCCCATGCTCCAGTTATGACCGTCACTGCTGACCTCCCCATCGACATAGAAATTGTCCAGCAACACAAATTCCTTTGCCAGCGCATGCTGATTGGGAGTGATCCTTTCTCCGAACAGCACCAGGCTGGTATCCCCGTTGCCCTGCGCCATATCCCCCAGCACCTGGTCATAGGTCCGGTTCTCTTTGATGACATAAAAGACATGCTTGATCGGCGAAGCCTCCCCCACCTTGCGCGGCACGGGATTCCCCTCCTCACCGGCAACCACGAGCTCACCCGCCTTCGTATACGGCGTATTGCGATAGACCGCCTTCGAATACAGGGCCAGCTCCGCATCCGTTGGCTCGGGGATAATGCTGAGCTTCCCCATCATCAGCCCGCCGCCGATATACTGCACCTTCGCCGACGTATCCCCGCGATGCAGCGTCACCGTCTGCCCGTGACCGTAGGGGTTCGGCCCGTGCGGATTGGGATAGGAGGCAAACCCCTTCCCGTTCGCAACATATAGCTTCTTCCCGATCACCCGCACGCTCGTCGGATACCAGCCCACCGGAATAAACCCGCGCGAGACGCTCGCCCCCGGACGGCTTACATCGTATACCGCCACACAGTTGTTGTCAGCATTGGCAATATACAGCGTCTTGCCGTCCCCGCTCAGCGCCAGCCCATTGGTCGTCGACCCGCTCGGCGCATCCGGATAAAGGGCCGCATTCAGCGTCTCAACAACCTTTCGCTCACGGACAGAGATAACCGATACGCTGTTATCGTTCGCATTGGCTACATACAGGTACCTCCCATCCTTCGTCAGACACAGCTCATTCGGATTATCCCCCACCGCAATACTATCCGTGAACGCCCCCGGAACAACACCGTACACCATCACCTTGTTCCCACCCCATACGCTCACGTACAGCTCCTCCCGCGAAGGCGAAAGCAGGCAGGTATACCCCTCCCCGCTCATCGGCAGCCGCCTTACGACCGCATGCCGCCCCATATCGAACACATAAAGACTATTGTCCTCCTTTGTCACGGTATACAACAACCGCCGCCGGTCATCCACCGCCAGCCCCGCCGGCGAGATCTTAACCGGCCACGGCGCCCCGAGCCGGCAACTATCCTCCACCACCAGCTTCCCGTCACCAACACCATACGAATAGATCAAATTATCATTCCCTCCCGAGGCATACAAATGCCTCCCGTCCCTGCTGAACGCCAGCCCGTACCACGACTTCGGAATCACCACGCTGTCCACCTGCCGCTCCGTACGGACATCGAACAGCTGTATGGTCTGCACACTCTGTCCGTTATTGGTCACCGCCGCAAACCGGCCCGAAGGGCTCACCGCGATATTCAGCGGCAGGTCCCCCAACGGCAGACTCTTACCCACCGGCGTCAACGACCACCCGTTCGGCAGCCGCACCCGGCGCCCCTCGATACCCCCCTCCTGCGCACTGACGGAAAAAAAAGGCAACAGTAAGACTACTGTCGCCATAGCTAAAAACGAACTGCAATTTTTATTCATAACCAAGAACTAAAAAACTTATGACCTTTTTTTGATCAAAAACACCGACGGCACCGGCCGCTCCCCCGTCTTATCGGAAGGCTTGATCGTCTCCTTCCCATTCACCAGCATACAGCTGCTGCCACCCCCATCCAGGTTCAACGCCTCATAGCACCCCAGGTCCGCCAACACCTTCGCCTCTTCCGCCAGCGTCACCCCCGTGGCGACTCCCGGCGTACGCCCCTGCACCGCCAGCACGATGATCCGCCCATCCTTCGTATATCCGATCGCCGAACGCGGATGGATATCCTTCTCCCCACGCACGAACAGCCCCTCCTCTTCATTGGTCACCCTGATCTTCCCGTCATACACCAGCACCGGCCCGCCGCCGACCACCGTCTCCATCTTCCACTTCTTCCAGTGCCGGTCACCCAACGCAGCCAGCTTCGGCACCGAATCCCGGCCACGAGCCACCACCGGCCCGCCCTCGAACGCATAAGGCCATGGCTGCGTCGTATCCGTGAACACCCACGCCACATCCGCACGACGGGACCTGTCGATCCCCATCGCACTTCGTGTCGTATAGGTAAAAAGCGAATCCCCCTTTGGATGCCTCGACGGCTGATTCCAGCCCACCAGCTTCCCACCTCTCACGACCACATTCAGATTCCCGTTGGTCTTAAAGGAAAAGAAAGAAGTATTGATCACCACCACCGGCCCGCCTTCCTGCTTGTAATACTCCATTGGCGTCAGCCGCTTCCCATACCCTACCTGCGTCGTATAGTCCAGCCCCATATCCTTCAACGGAGCTTCGACATAATACGCCACCGACAGCCTGCCCTCCATCCTATCCTCCGTCCTGTACACGTGCACCCCCGCAGGCAACACCCCAAACGCCGAGTCCACATTCGCCCAGCGCCACGCCGGTCCCGTAGGGACTTTCCCTGTCCCCTTTTCGATCTTCACCAGATTATCCGGGTCCTGCGCGCGGCCAGGACCTGCCACCCCGGACAGCAAGACCAATAGAACGAATCTTAATAATATCCCGTAATTTACCATCCTGTATTCTGTTTTAAATTTGGATTCAGCACGATCTCGCTGGCCGGTATCGGATCATAATACATCTTATCATCCCATACCCTGGGTATATTCGCCAGCCAGATAATATTCCCATAGGTACCCTGCGTCAGCTTCACCGTCTTGTTGTCGATCAGGTAATAATAGACCCCTTTGATGGTCGAGCCCGGCGTCGCCGTAACAAAGGACACATTCAGCACCCCATCCCCATTCATCGCATAAGGTGTGTTCAGCTGCGGCACATATACCCCGTAGTACGGCTGATTCATCAGCAGCCCCATCTTCCACCGCCGGATATCATCCCAGCGGAAGCCTTCCAGCATGAGCTCGATACCCCTCTCCCTCCTGATCTCTAAAAGTACCTTATCTGAAATAGTATTCAAAAAATATTGCGCCATGTAAGGATCAACGGTAGCCGGCATCGAAGTATTGGTGATCCCCGCCCGGGCCCTGAGCGCGCCGATCGTGCTGTTCCAGTCCGCGGTCGTCAGCGTCCCCAGCTCTTGCTTCGCCTCCGCCAGGTTGAGCAACACCTCGGCATAACGGAAGACAGGAATGGAATTGTTATTGTGCGAATTGGTATTGACCGCCGGGTCGTCGACATTGAACTTCAGCGGCTGATAGCCCGTGAACGTAAAGCTATAGTCCGGAGGCGCCGCCGCCCCGGTCGAATACTTGTACTTGTTGCAACGGATCGACTGCTGCAGCCGCAGATCGCGGTTGGCCGTCTCATTCGGGAAGCTGATCGTATCGAAATCCTGCGCGTCCGTAAATCGCGAACCATCCCTGTTCAGATAGGTATCGATGAACGCCTTCACCGGACTCGTCCTGTTGCCCAACGTCGCGCTGGTGAAGTACGCATTCGCGTCATGCCACAGCTTCAGTCCGTCATTGTAGACAAATGCCAGTATCACCTCATCGGAAGATGGCGCGCTACTCGTAAACACCGTCCGGTAGTCCAATGAAGGATTCCCCGTCGTATGCAGCTTGTAGTTGCCCGATGCCATCAGCGCCGTCGACGCATCCACACAATTTTGATACCAAACCGACGACGACGAAGCAAGCCCCAGCTCTGTATGGTATTTCCGGAAACTACCCTCGAAGACCCCGACCCTCGACTTCAACGCCAGCGCCGTCCATTTCGTGATCATCGAACAGGTGGCATCCTTCGCCGCAGGGGCATGCGCGATCGCATAGTCCAGGTCAGCTTCTATCGAATCCATCACCAGCGTCCTCGGGTCACGCGCCTTGTAGAGCGATGAATCCGTCGTCCCCAGCGCAGTCCCCACCCAGGGAACATCCCCGAACTCCTTGACCATATTGTAATACCACCAGGCCCGGAAGAACCGGGCAATGCCCGAATACGTGTTCCGGATACTGTCCGGAATGGCCGGATTGACATTGTTGGCAAGAAAATAGTTGATATTCCGCAGCTCGGGCCACGAGCCCGTCGCCGACGTCGCCCTCGACCAGGCGCTGCCATTCACCGGGTTATTGGCATTCACCTGCGCCGTCATGATCATTGGCGGATTGTTCCCCGAAATATAATCCGATACATTGTCCGCAGTAAAGACGGCCCTCGCATTCGGCATCTGGTAGACATAAAAGGAATTGGTATACAGCTGGAGATCACCCACCGTCTTGAAGGCAGAGCCGGGATTCAGGCTCGTAAAAGGCTCCTTGTCCAGATATTTCTTACAGCCCGACAGCATCCCCAAAACCACAAACAATAAAATGACAGGTTTAAGAACTTTCATATATCGTATTTAAAAAGTTAGATTGATCCCCGCCGTAAATGTCTTCAGCATGGGATAGGAATAACCATTGCCACTACCCGAGTTGACCTCCGGGTCCGACCCGTTGATGACCTCCGGATCGAAGTTTGCGGCATACTTGTGCAGCGGAGTAAAAGTGAACAGATTCTGACCCGTGAAGTAAACCTTCGCCGTCGCCAGACCTGCCTTGTTGCACCATTGCTTGGGAAGACTATAGGAAATAGTCAGGTTCTTCAGCCGCACATAGGACGCGTTCTGCAGATACCTGCTCTGCACCACCGCCAATTCACGCGTGCCGCTGAGCGCCACATACCCCCTGTACCTGGGATAGTACGCATTGGGATTGGACGGCGACCACACGTCCTTCATCATATAAGCCGGCATCGACTCATACGGACGGTTGTACTGCCCCCAGAAACCACCTGCTTCCGTTCCCGGCCACCAGTCCTGCTTCCCGACACCCTGGAAGAACGCCGCGACAGATATCCCCTTCCAGGTCGCGCCTAAATTGAATCCGAACAGATACCGCGGAGTCGAATTCCCGATGATCGCCAGATCCCCGTGGTCCGCAAGCGTGCTCTTGCCGGTGTTGATGACGCCCTTGCCATTGATATCCTTGAACTTGATGTCTCCGGGAAGGATCACGTTCGAATTGCTGACCGTAAAGAACGACTGGTTGGCGTGGTTGGTAATATCCTGCTGGTCCTTGAACAGCCCCTCGGTGGCAAAGCCCCAGATCTCACCCGGATGCATCCCCTTGTAATACGTGCCCGGCGTCAGCGAGTAGGGATAGGGTAGAACACCATTGGGATTGTAGTATTTCGTAATGACCGAAGTGTTATCCGACAGAACGAGCCCAACCGTAAAGCTCAGGTCCTTCGTGATATTGCTGTGCCAGGACGGCGAAAACTCCCAGCCCGAGGTCCGCAGGTTGGCGTTGTTCCCGTTCGGCACCGCCGCGCCAAATACCGCCGGCAGCGGCTGACCCACCGTAAAATTCCCCGTCGAATAGCGGATATAGTAGTCAAAGCTGACGCGCAGCCTGTTCTGCAAAAAGCTCGCATCCACCCCCTCATCCACCGTAGTCGACTTCTCCCAGGTCAAACCCGTCGGGATAACATTGGGATTGGACGTATACGTCGGAATAACCCCATTGATGGAGATCAGATTGGATGAGGACGGTATCTGCACCTTCATGATCTCGTTGAAGAGATAGGGATTGATCTGCCCATTCCCAAGGCTCCCCACCGAAGCCCGCAGTTTCAGGTTGTTCAGCCAGCCCGCCGTACCATCCATAAAATTCTCCTTCGAGATCACCCACCCCGCCGATATCGAAGGGAAGAAGCCAAATCTCGAATAGGAAGGGAACTTCGACGACCCATCATACCGGCCGTTGATCTCCACCAGGTATTTATCCTTGTAGGCATAATTTCCCCGGAAAAAGATACCGAAGATCGACCACTCGTTGCCCGCGGCGCTAAGTACATAGTTCGTTCCGTTCAACAGGTTGAGGTTCGGCTGGGTAGGATCGATGATCCCGTCCCGGGATATATACGTGCTGTCAAAACGCTGGTCCTCGATGTTCAGACCCGCCAGCAGCTGTACGGAATGATCGCCGAAAGACTTATGGGCCGACGCATAGAGATTGGCCGCATAGTACTGCGTGACCGCCGTAGCCCTGGTCAGCATATTATTGGTGTTGGTGGCGGTCATCCCCGGACCCTGGCTATAGGTCACCGGACGGTAGGTCCCATCCACCGTGTTGTTCGTATTGGCATAGGTAAAATCCCCCTTCAGGTTCAGCAGGTTCTTCACGATATCCGCGCTGAACGACGCGGTATTGCGGATATAGATCTGGTTGGTGATCGTGTTGTTGAGACCAGTGAAAAAATCACCCACCGAAGAATAGGACTGCGGGGTCAGCGTCCCGTCGGGATTCTGCAGTATCGCCAGGGGATTCGTCGCCACCGCGAAATTCGCCCAGACCGGCGTCTTGTTGTTGTCTACCGGGTAGAAATAGTTGTAGTTGTTGAAGTCCAGGTTGTCGCTAAGCGTCAGCCAGGGGCGCACCACGATATCGCCCTTCGCCCGCAGATTGATCCGCTTGAAATGATCCGGGCTATAACGGAAAACGCCACCCTGGTCATAATTCCGGCCAGAGATATAGAAATCGGCATTCTGGCTGCTGCCGGAAATGCTCAGGGAATTGTCCGTCGCAGGGGTGTTCTCCCGGTACAGCTGGCCGATCCAGTCAGTGCTGCCATAATACAAATACTTTCCCGTGGCAGGGTCGACCGTCGCCTGCGGCAGCGACGGATTGTTCTTCCTCGCCAGCAGGGAATCAAAACCCGCGTCCGTATTGGGGAAATAGCCGTTCACCGTGCTGGGAGGCGTCTTGTAATCATACCACGCATTATACGCATCGACATAGGCCTTACCCCAGGCATATCCGTCGTTCACCAGCCGCGGGGTCACCGTCTTCTGGTTGAGCGAATAGCTCGAGTTGAAATTCATCGTCACCTTCCCCTTCTTCGGGTTCTTCGTGCTGATCAGCACCACGCCAAACGCCCCGCGCGCCCCGTAGATCGCTGCAGACGCGGCGTCTTTCAATACGGTGACACTCTCGATATCGTCGGGATTCAAAAGACTCGGATCACCCGAAACCCCATCGATCAGCACCAGCGCGGAGGCCTGCCCGCCATTGCCGATCGAGGTCAGCCCCCGGATATTGTAAGAAGGGCTCCTGGTAGGCTTCCCATCCGTAAAAAATATGTTCAGATTGGGTACAACCCCCTGCAGCCCGCGGCTGACGTTCGGCGAAGGCCTGTCCTGGAGCACCTCTCCTCCCACTTGCGTAACCGCACCCGTCAGATCCCCCTTCCGCTGGCTGCCATAGCCCACGACCACGAACTGATCCAGGTCACTGGCCCCTTCCGAAAGACGCACCAAAAGTGTATTGTTCTCATTCGGCTTGACAAGGAAACCCTTGATCGTTTTGGTCGCATAACCTATATGCGTGACCGTAAAAGTATAGGTCTTGCCCGCAGTAAGCGCCCGGAAAATGAAAACGCCATGGTCATTGGACTGAATGGTATAGCTCTCTGAAGAATGCCCGTCGCCGGCCCTGATATTGGCGCCAGCCAGCGGCTCCCCTTTTTCTGTAGCGATAGTGCCCGTGACGACACCGGTCAGCGACTGGCCCATCCCGGGAAAGGCCAGGGCCAACAGCAATAAGAACAGCAGCGGTTTGATCGAAAAGATTTTCATTTTTATTTGTTTTTAGGCAACTGTCAATCCGGTCCGTTCCAACTCTTGATATTTGTCCGTCCCGGATTGACCATTATAGATTGGCCTTCGGCCGTTATGTCCGTGACATACCTTGTCCCCTACGCGATTCCGCGTTGATTTTTAAAAGAAATGGAAAAGGTTGTGGCTAATTGCCGCGCCGGGTCACACGGTACCCGCCCGGCTCTTCGACGATATCCAGAGAATTCATCCCTCCCAGCAATCGAAGAAATACGTCTAATGAATCCGTGCCCTCTACCGCCCCGGTGAAATTGAGACCGGAAAGATCCGATGCCCGGAAATCGAACTTCTTATTATACCTTATCGTCAGCTTTTTAAAGACTTCTTTCAGAGGACTGTTGTTGAACGCAAGCGTTCCATCATCGACGCCGATCTGCCGGCTATCCCGCTGTTCAGGCTTCCCAAACCGTATTATCTTCGCCACCATCCGGCGCCTGTCATAATTCACCTCCTCACCCGGCATCAGATAAACATCCTTGTTCAGCCCCGTGACCACAACCCTGCCCGACAACAGTTTTACCGTCTCGTTGCCAATGGTGCTCACCGAGAAGACCGTCCCCAACGCCGTGGTAGACAGGGACACCCCATGCACACTGAACGGATGAAGCCGATCCTTCTTAACATCGAACTCCGCCTCACCCACCAGCCAGCTATCCCGGCCCGTCGCTCCGAAAGACCCGGCATAACGCAGCGCCGAATGCGCATATAGCTTAACGCGGGAACCATCAGGCAATACGATACAAGCCACGCTGTCCTTCTCATTCGTCCGGTATACCCACCCCGGCCCCGGCCGGCTGACCGCCACCGCCGGCGATCCGCCCGTCGGCCTGCTCTTGCCCCAGAAAACCCATCCCCCCACCAGCAGCAGTACTGCCGCCGCTGCCGCAGGCCACAACGTCCTCCACATCGGCCTCGGAAAGAGCCGTCCCTTCAATTCCTTCAATACCTCCTCCTGATGCAGCACCGGACCAAAAGACTCAGCCGCCGTTCCCACCCATTCATCCCAACCCGCCTCCTCCGGATGCTGCGATAAATAGTCCAGCACAGCAGCACGCTCCTGCTCATTACATTCATTCGCAAAAAACTTCCGGATCAGACTCTTGGTAACTTCCATGCGGTAGATTTCTCTTATCTCTACCAATGTATACGTTTGTGAGAAAAGGTTACCACTGCCGGTAACATTAAGTTAATATAGACCACGAATATGGCGGAGCGCCTTTGTCATATGGTCTTCTACTGTCTTGAGCGAGATGGATAGCAGCTCCGCTATCTCTTTGTACGAGTGACCCTGTATACGGCTAAGCAGAAAAACCCGTTTTCTAACGGGTGAAAGACTACGCGTCAACGACAACAAATGATCCGAGGCCTCGAAAACCCCATCGGGAGCGGCCTCTTCCAGGGCGCGCTCCTCCCCGTGCTCAACGACCTTCCTCCGCCGCACTTCCTCCCTTCGCAGATGATCGATGAACACCCCCGCAGCAATATGGAACAGCTGCGTGTCCAGCGAAATAGTATCCTTAAGTGTATGACGGAACTCCCACAGCTTGATAAAGCTCAGCTGCGCCACCTCCCGGGCCACCGCCGCAGACCGCGTCCTCTTCAGGAAGTGGTGGTACACCTTCGGATAGTACAGGTTAAATACTTCCGTAAAAGAAGCCTCAGTCATCATCCCCGTCCCCCGTCTTTAGACTCGTTGTTTTAACAAATGCGGCTCTTACCGGCGCCGGCACCACCGCATCCTCCCCCTTCGCAGCCTTCCACAACATCGCATTCATGACCGCGTCAGGCTGCGCATCCTCGTGCGTAAAATCCAGCCCCTTCGCCATCGCCGCCAGCTTCCCCCTCGCCGGGTTCACATCTCTCAGATCCACCCTCTCCGGAAGACTCACAAAACCCGAACCATCCGTCTCCCTGTCAAAACACCTCCACATCGGCACAGCAGCAGCATCGTATTGCGTCATCGGCTGCAACCCCAGGATCAGTTCCATCGTATGCAGCACAGACGAGGTCGTATACATCGTATGATCTACAAAATGACGCTTTACAAAGCCGCCCGCCATATAAACCGGGCTCCTGTGCGCATCCACATGGTCCGGACCATTCTGCGCATCATCCTCCAGGACAAAGACCACGCTCTCCTTCCAGATAGGGCTCTTCGACAGATGCTCTACAAAAAGACCGACGGCCAGATCGTTATCCGCCACATGCGCAAAAGGCGTCGGCCTGCCCGGCGTCGTACCCTCCGTATGGTCATTGCCGAACCGCACCACCTGGAAGGCAGGCACCGCATGCAGCGCCACCAGCGAATCGAACTCCTGCATCCACTTATAAGCCCTCGCCGTATCGAAGATATGCTGGTCCATATTCCTGAAATAGGGACAGAAATGCCCCTCCAGCACCGGTATCGCCGGCTTGTCATGGCCATTCTTATCCTTGTTGACGAATTCCCCATAGGTCCGGTAGCTCACCCCCGCCTTCGCACACTGATCCCAGATATAAGACCTGTCCAGCACCGTCGGCGTATTATAATTGCCGCCGCGATGACCATAGGCCGACGGCCATATCTTCTCCATATAGTCGGTAGCATAAGCCCCCATGCTCCACTGATGCCCATCCGCGCTGACCTCCCCGTCCACATAAAAATTATCGAGCAGCACGAACTCCTTCGCCAGCGCATGCTGGTTGGGCGTTATCCGCTCGCCGAACAGCACCAGGCTCGTGTCCCCGTTGCCCTCCGGCACATCCCCCAGCACCTGGTCATAGGTCCTGTTCTCTTTGATAATGTAAAAGACATGCTTTATCGGCGACACATCACCCACCTTCCCCGGTACCGGATTCCCTGCTTCGACACCCGCATACATCAGCTCGGTTTCCTTCTTATATGGTGTATTCTTATACACCGCCTGCGTATACACCTTCAGCTGCTCGTCCGAAGGCGCGGGTATCATGCTCAGCGAACCCATCAGCAGACCGCCGCCGATATATTGTTCACGTATCTTCTTCTTCCTGACCGAATCCCCCTGGTGAAGAAATACCCGCTGACGGACATCCACCGGGTTGGGTCCATGCGGATTCGGGAAAGAAGAGAATCCCTTGCCGTTGGCCACCAACAGCCGCCTGCCGACGACCCGGACACAGGTAGGATACCAGCCCGTTGGGATAAAACCAAGCGACGACGCCGCCCCCGGCTTGCGCACATCAAAGACCGCCAGACAGTTATTGTCCGCATCCGCCACATACAAAGTCTTCTCATCCGCGCTCAGCGCCACCCCGTTGGTCGTGCTGCCGACCCGGGATTCCGGATACAGGGCCGCATTCAGCGTCTCCAGCACCTTGCGGGCCTTCGTGTCGACGACCGACACGCTGTTGTCCAGCGCGTTGGCGACATACAAATACTGCCCGTTTCCCGAAAGACACAGATCATTGGGATGATCCCCTACAGCTATACTATCCGTAATTGAATTGGAGGAAGCATTGTAGACCGCAATTTGCTTACTTCCCCATTCGGAGATATACAGCTCTTTCTTATCGGGCGACAGCACACACGTATACCCCTCGCTGCTCAACGGCAGCTGCCGCGCCACCGAATGACTGCGAAGGTCTATGACATACAGGCTATTATTTTCTTTTGTGACGACGTACAGCAGATGCCTGACATCGTCGATCGCAATCCCCGCAGGCGACACCCTGCCCGTCGTCCTTTCTCCCAGGCGGATGGTATCGTCATTCACCAGCATGTTATTTCGGATGGAATAGCCGATGATCCAGTTGTCGTTCCCGCCGCTCACATATAAAGATCTTTCATCAGCAGTAAAGGCGATCCCGCCCCAGGCGACACCGATCTCCACGCTGTCCAGCTGACGGCCCGACCTGGGGTCTATCAGCTGAATAGACTGAACGCTCTGACCGTTGTTGGTGATCGCCGCATACTTCCCCGTCCTGCTCACCGCAATGTTCAGCGGCAGGTCACCCAACGGAAGGCTCGTCCCGACAGGCGTCAGCGACCACCCGTTCGGCAGGTTCACCCTTCGGGCTTCCAGTGTAGGCAGGTCGATAATTCCGGGAGCAGCAGGACGGCGGGGTTGGGCATTTGCCGCAATGGAGGCGAGCGCGAAGATCCCGATCAGAGCTTTTTTCATGCAACGAAAGTTTGAGCATCGCAAAATTACTCACACCCCGTCGGATATTCCGTAGCTTTATATTAAGCCTGTATTAACACTAAAATATTCTAATTCCTCTTTAAGGTCGAGAAAGGGATATTCCCGGATCAGCGCAGCCGTCTTCTCCCTAAAACTTGCTAAAAACTGCTTATGCGCGTTCGTCGACGGCTGAAAGGCCTTATGCTTTCGGGCGATAACTATTTTTTTCACCTCCTCCATCAACCGCTGCGACTCCTCGCTGATACAGGACGCCGCAAACTTCTCCAGCACGAACTGCGTCGCGGGATAGTTCGGATGCACCATGTCGATATCATAGAACCGGTAGTCCCTCAGCACATCGACCACCAGCTCATAGGCGGGAAAATAGTAAAGCCGGTCGAACTTGCCCACCAGGTGATGGACCGCCTCCAGCAGCCTCGCCTTGCTGCGGTTGTTCTCCACGACCCCGTCCCTGATATGCCTGACCGGGCTAACGGTAAAGATCACACGCAACTCCCGGTTGAAATACCGCAGCTGGTGCAGACAGCCGTCCAGCGCCGTATTGATCTCCTCGATCGTCATCAGGTGTTTGGTAAAGGTCTGCGCCGGCGCCCTGTGACAGTTCGCGACCGGTCGCCCGTCCTTCAGTCTGTACGAAAATGCGCTCCCCAGCGTGATGACCAGCCACTGAGCCGACCTCAGGAATGCATGCGCCCTTTCCTGCGAGGCATTGATCCCCCTTAAACACTCCCCCTTGTCGACTTGCGAGAACCGGCTGTGGTGCTGCCAGCTCTGCCACACCTCATTGAAGTATACCAGATCATCCTCCACATATTTTTTCGGATCGATATACGAGATCAGGCTCGAGGCCACGCTGGCCGGATCAAAAAGAATTCCGTTCGGATTCTGGAGCACATCGAACTTCCAGTCCTGCAGACTATTCCCGATATGCTCCGTAAAGCACGAACCCGTCAGCAGGATCCTGTCCCCATAGCCGATCGGCCGGGGCAGGACCGGTATATTTATCGGTAGCTGAAACTCCATCTTTTAAACAAATATTTCACCCGCGATCCGAAGGCTTTCCTTCAACGCAACGCCATCCAGCGCAGGCAGCAGCTTCTTTTCCCTGAAATGATTGATCATCCACTCCGTATCCATATTCCCCACCAGGTCGTTTCCCGCCATCGGACACCCGCCGATCCCCTTCAGCGCGCCGTCATATCGAAGACAGCCCGCCTCCAGGGCCGCGTCTATCTTCGCCTTCCTGCCGTGCGGAGTAGAATGCAGATGCACGCCGATCGTACACCGCGGCAGCTCCCTGATCAGATAGCTGGTCACAGAAAATACCTGCTCCGGCGTCGCCAGCCCAACCGTATCCGCAACAGACAAAGTCTTTATCCCCAAAGAAGCCAGCCCCGACGCCCACTCATATACGACCTCCTCCGACCAGGGATCTCCGTACGGATTCCCAAACCCCATCGACAAATAGACGACCAGCTCCTTCTGCCGCTTGACACAAAGCCCCTGCATCTCCTCCACCGTGGCAAACGAGCCCTCGATGGTCTTATTCGTATTACGCAGCTGAAAGGTCTCGGATACGGAGAAAGGAAAACCCAGATAAGAGACCTCATCGTAACCCGCCGCCATTTCCGCCCCCCTGAAATTCGCCACGATCGCCAGCAGACGGGTCCCGCTATCCCCCATCTCCAATCCCTTTAGCACCTCCGACGTATCCGCCATCTGCGGAATCGCGTGCGGCGAAACAAAGCTCCCGAAATCCAATACGTCAAAACCCACTCTCATCAACGAGTTCAGGTATTCGATCTTCTTCGCAGTCGGAATAATATGCGGCCAGCCCTGCATGGCATCCCGCGGACACTCAACCAAGCTTACCATACAAACGATTTTTCATTGCTTCGTATAAAATAATACCCGCCGCCACCGAAACATTCAACGAATCAAAATCACCCGCCATCGGGATCGTAAAATGCTCGTCAGCCGCCTTTCGGATATAAGGCTGAACCCCGTTGCCCTCGCTGCCCATCACGATACAGCAAGGCTCCCCGAGAGGAAGTTCGAACACCTTCGTCGAAGCCTTCATCTCGCTGGTGAACACCCTGATCCCGTTAAGATGCAGCTCATCGACCGCCTTCAGCAGACTCCCCACCCTGCACACCTGGATCCTTTCCAACGCCCCCGCCGAAGACTTTACCGCCTCCTCATTCAGCGCGCCGACACCCTTGTCCGGGATGATCAGCGCCTGCGCCCCGCAGACCATCGCGCTCCGCGCAATAGCCCCGATATTTC
Organism: Bacteroidota bacterium; assembly: GCA_018267585.1. GTDB lineage: Bacteria > Bacteroidota > Bacteroidia > Chitinophagales > Chitinophagaceae > Puia. Next base: position 7,569 of record JAFDYE010000589.1, on the reverse strand, counting down.
TGACGTCCGTCACCCCATCCAGCATCACGAACAGCGGCACTCCGCCCGAACCCACGACGTGATCGATCACCTGCTGCAGGTCCATATACTGCACAAGCCCCGCAAACGCCACCACCCCCTGGTGATTGGCCCTGGTCAGCGAAGCCAGCTTCTCGCCGGGCACAACCTGCACCGGGATATTGTGCTCCCGCGCCAGCTGACGGATATCGGCAACCGCATCACCACCGGTATTCCGCTGTAGCAATATCTTGTCGACAGCCCTCCCCGACCGGATCGCTTCGATCAATGGCTGACGACCAATAATAAGATGATTTTTCTTCATCAAATGGCTAATTTACCTTCCAATAATAACAGCTTCACCCGCTGAATAGCGCCGACCGAGATCGAATCCGTGATCTCTCCCCTTTCCACCATTCGCCACGCTTCCTCGAAATGTACCCGCTTCACCACCAGCTGCTCCGTCTCCTCCGGCATCGCCTCCCGCTGCTCGAGCCCACGCGCCAGAAAGACGATGGCCTTCTCGTCCGTGACCGAATTCGACAGATGCATATCCAGCAAATGCGTCCACTCGCTGGCCACCAGCCCCGTCTCCTCCCGAAGCTCCCGTTGGGCCGAAGCCAGCGGCTCCTCGCCCGGATCACCCCCGCCCTCCGGTATCTCCCAGCTATATTCCGACAGGGTGAACCGGTACTGCCCTACAAGCCAAGTATACCCATCCTCATCCAGCGGCAGAACACCGAGCGCCAGGCCCTTAAAATGCACCTTGCCATAGATGCCCTTCCCCCCGCCCGGATTCAGCACGTCATATTCCGTGAGACTGATCCACCGGTTGTCATAGACAGCCCGCTCGCCTAATATCGTCCAGGGATTTTCGTTCATATCATGCAAAAATAAAAAAACCTCCCGTCAGGGAGGTCTTTATTATCAACTCATTCAACTATTTAATGTTAAACGCCTTCTTGACCTTTGGCACATAGTCCAGCTTCTCCCAGGTGAACAGCTCGACCTTCTTCTTGAGCTCCTTGCCGCCAGGCGCGATGAACACCTTCTCGATCACCTGCGGCTGACGCCCCATATGACCATAGGCCGCAGTCTCGCTGTAGATAGGATTGCGCAGCTTCAGACGCGTCTCGATAAAATAAGGGCGCATATCGAAAAGCTCCATCACCTTCTTGGCGATCTGTCCATCAGACAGCTTCACCTTCGCCGTACCATATGTATTCACGTTGATACTGGTAGGCTGAGCCACGCCGATCGCGTAGGACACCTGGACCAGGACCTCGTCAGCTACACCGGCAGCAACCAGGTTCTTGGCGATATGACGCGTAGCATAAGCAGCCGAACGGTCCACCTTGGAGGGATCCTTTCCGCTGAACGCACCACCACCATGGGCGCCCTTGCCGCCATAGGTATCCACAATGATCTTACGGCCGGTCAGACCGGTGTCACCGTGAGGACCACCGATAACGAACTTACCAGTGGGGTTGATATGATACTTGATCTTATCGTTGAACAGCTTCGCGTATTTCCTGTACTTGGTCTTGACACGGGGGATCAGGATATTGATGATATCTTCCTTGATCTTCGCCTGCATCCTGGATTCTGTATCGAAGTCGTCGTGCTGTGTGCTGACAACGATCGCATCGATACGAACCGGCTTGTTGTTGTCGTCGTATTCCAGCGTGACCTGGCTCTTGGCATCGGGACGCAGATATTTGATCTGCTTGTTCTCGCGACGCAGCGCAGCCAGCTCGAGCAGGATCTTGTGAGCCAGATCCAACGCCAGAGGCATATAGTCCTCGGTCTCGTTGCTCGCATACCCGAACATCATCCCCTGGTCACCCGCCCCCTGCTCTTCCTTCTTCTTCTTGTCAACACCCTGGTTGATGTCCGAAGACTGCTCGTGAATTGCCGAGAAGATGCCACAGGAATTAGCCTCGAACATATACTCGCTCTTGGTATAACCGATCTTGCGGATGACTTCGCGCGCGATATCCTGTACGTCCAGGTATGCCTTCGACTTCACCTCACCCGCCAGGACAACCTGTCCCGTAGTCACGAGCGTTTCACACGCAACTTTGGATTGAGGGTCAAATGCAAGGAAATGATCGATCAATGCATCCGATATCTGGTCAGCAACTTTGTCCGGATGTCCTTCAGAAACGCTTTCGCTCGTGAATAAATAAGGCATTGTGTTTTAAAGATTTAATTGACATTAATGGGTTCGCGGTATAGCGTCCGGCCGCGCATATATATTTCGGCCGCAAATATATATTATTTACTGAGATCAGTATACAACTGCAAATAGTCTGTTAGATCTGACTCCGCATTAAAGGAAAGCACCTTTTTGCCCCGGATCTTGCCAAATTCTTCGATCAGCTTCTTGTCGACCTTCTCGGCGCCAAAAGTGATCGCATCCGCATAGGTAGCCCCGCCACGGAACAGCGCGCTGTTATTCGCATCCTTATAAGGTTCCAGGTCCTTGTCCTTGATATTCGCGTGAATATTGGCCGTCTTGAGGAAATCCGGCCCTAATTTTTCCTTGAAGGTATTCTGCCCGATCGTGAACACACACTTGCTGTGTGCAAACACCGGCTCTTTCTTATACACAGTCTTGAGATATAATGGGATCAACCCCGTCATCCAGCCGCTGCAGTGGATCACATCCGGCGGCCATCCGAACTTCTTCACGGTCTCGAGGGCGCCCTTGCAATAGAACACAGTTCTTAATCCATTGTCTTCGAACCACTTGTCACCTTCGTCGTGAAAAATGAACTTGCGCTTGAACAGGTCTTCGTTATCCAGAAAATATACCTGAAGACGGGCGTTGGGGAGGGATGCTACTTTGATCTGTAAAGGATAATCGTCATTGTCAACCGAGACGTTGATGCCCGAAAGCCGAACCACCTCATGAAGACGATGCCTTCTCTCATTCACCACACCAAAACGAGGCATAATACAACGCACTTCAAAACCATTGTCATTTGATTTAATTGCCAGCTTGTTAACGATCTCTGCAAATTCCGTCAGCTCTAAATAGGGCGACATTTCGTTGGCAATAAATAAAATTCGCTTTTTTTGTAGCATTATTTTACAATAATTGTTGAGACCAGACCTTAAAGAAACTCAATGAAATAGTTTGGAAACTCAATGAATTAGTTTGCAAAGGTACTAAATTTTTATTGTAAAATCGGCGCTGTAGCCGGTTTTGGACGCTTAAATCCCTAAAAATATGATTTTATTTAAGAAAACCGGTGACCTGCGCCGGTGGATAGAGCAGCAACAGATTTCGGGTAACGCTATCGGTTTTGTGCCCACCATGGGAGCCCTCCACGCCGGACATATATCACTTATCGATATATCAAAAAGATCCTGTCCGGTCACCGTCTGCTCCATCTTTGTCAACCCGACCCAGTTCAACGACCCCGGCGATTACCAGAAATATCCCATTACCATCGAGAAAGACATCGCCCTGCTGGAAGCCGCCGGCACCGACGCCCTCTTCCTCCCCGAAGTCTCCGAAATGTACCCCGACGGCATCACAAACCTCGAAACCTACGACCTCGGCCATCTCGAGACCATCCTCGAAGGCAAATACCGCCCCGGTCACTTCCAGGGCGTATGCCAGGTCATGCGCCGCCTCCTCCGGCTGGTGCGCCCCGACGATCTCTTCATGGGCAGCAAGGACTACCAGCAATGTATGGTCGTCCAGCGCCTGATTCATTTGATGGACTGGTCTATCCGTCTCCACCGCTGCCCCATCGTCCGCGAACCCGACGGCCTCGCCATGAGCAGCCGCAACACCCGCCTCACCCCCCCTGAGCGCCAGCGCGCCACCGCCATCTACCAATCCCTGCTGGCCCTCCGGTCCGGCGCCTCCCTCACCATCGCCGAAAAAATGCTCACCGACGCCCAATTCCGCACCGACTACATCGCCATCTGCGACCCCGAAACCCTCGAACCCACCACACCCTCTCCCAACTCCATCGCCTTGATCGCCGCCTTCCAGGGCGAGGTCCGCCTCATCGACAACCTGCAGCTCTAGGCCTACCTCGCGCCCGCGACGAGCTGGCTTACCCCTAGCCGGGGGCGAGCTGGCTTACCTCGCGCCCGCGACGAGCTGGCTTACCCCTCTCCGGGGACGGGCGAAGCGAGTCCTCGAGCGAGGGCCTTTTGCGACCGGGGAGCCCAACGTCAGTTGGGCGACGAGGTCACAATAAATTAATCGTACCTTTGTGCCCCAAAAAATCCCACCATGGATATCGAGACACTCAAAAGTAAAGTCCACCGGGCCGCCATCACGGAAGCCAACCTCAACTACGTCGGCAGCCTGACCCTCGACGAAGACCTGATGGACGCCGCCAACATGATCGAGAACGAAAAGGTCCAGGTAGTAAACGTCAACAACGGATCACGCATCGAAACCTATCTCATAAAAGGCAAACGCGGCAGCGGCACCTGCTGCCTCAACGGCCCCGCTGCAAGACAGGGCGCAGTGGGCGACATCGTCATCATCATCTCCTACGCCCACATGGATTTCGAAGAAGCCAAAACCTTCAAACCCTGGATCGTTTTTCCGAAAGAAGGAAATAAGCTGTAACTTGTACCGGGTATGAAGAAAAAATTACTGGTCCTGCTACAATACGTTTTTTTCGCTGCTCTCGCAGCGTTTTTTGTGTGGCTCAGCCTCAGAGGCATGACCGCGGATGACCGCGCCAGACTGCAGGACGCTTTGCACCGCGCCAACTACTGGCTCCTCATCCCCGTACTCGGCTTCCTCCTCATGAGCCACTGGCTCCGCGCCCTGCGCTGGCGCCAGCTCATCGAGCCCATGGGCTACCGGCCCTCCGTCACCAACCTTTTCCTCGCCGTAATGATCGGCTACCTCGCCAACTTCGCAGCCCGCCTCGGCGAGGTCGTCAAGTGTACCGTTATCGCCCGTTATGAAAAGGTCCCCGCCGACAAATTGGTCGGCACCGTCGTGGCCGAACGCGCCTTCGACCTCGTTACCCTCGCCATCGTTTTCGGCCTGACCTTTATATTCCAGTTCGACATCATCCACTCCATGACCGCAGGGTGGACGGGCAAGCTCTTCCATAACGCCCAGGGGCAGACTTCCTATGTTAAGATAATTGTCCTGATCGCGGCGGCACTCGTCCTCTTCTTCCTGGGGAAATGGGCGCTCAACCGCTACGGCCATATCAGCATCGCCAAAAAATTAAAGAATGTCATCGTCAACATCTGGCACGGCCTCACCAGCGTAAAAGACCTGAAGAACAAACCCCTCTTCTTTCTCTACAGCATCGGCATCTGGATCCTCTACCTGATGAGCACCTGGTTCGGCTTCTTCGCCATCAGCGCCACCAGCCACCTCAGTATCGTCGACGCCCTCAGCGTCCTCGCCATGGGCAGCATCGGCATGATCGTATCCCCCGGCGGCATCGGAGCCTACACACTCCTCGTAGCCCAGACCGTCGCATTCTATGGCATCCCCGAACAACCATACGGCCAGGCCCTCGGCTGGCTCCTCTGGTTTGGCCAGTTCCTCAGCTTTATCCTCTTCGGCTCCGTCAGCTTTATCCTCCTGCCCAGAATTAATAAGAAACGTATCATCATAGAGCCCAATCCGATATATGAACCAACCACAAATAATACCGCAAAAAATATATGACCTCCCCAGCCTGCAGCATCAGATCAGACGCTGGCGGCTCCTTGGAAAAAAGATCGCCTTCACCAACGGATGCTTCGACATCCTCCACCAGGGGCATATCTCGTCCCTCTCCGACGCCGCCCGCGAAGCCGACATTCTCATCGTCGGCCTCAACTCGGACGCCTCCACCCGGCGGCTCAAAGGTCCCCAACGCCCCGTCAACAATGAACAGGCCCGCGCTACCCTGCTCGCTTCCCTGCTGATGGTCGACGCCGTCATCCTCTTCGAAGACGATACCCCCCTCAACCTCATCGTGTCGATAGCACCCGACGTCCTCGTAAAAGGCGGCGACTATACCCTCGAACAGATCGTCGGAGCAAAAGAGGTCATCGCCGCCGGCGGCCGCGTTGTGATCAATCCCATCGTGCCCGGTTTCTCCACCACCGGCCTCATCGACAAAATATGCAGCCTGTAGCCCGTATATTGATCATAGAGGACGAGCCGGCCGTCGCATCGGTAATACAAAAAGCCCTGGCGGAAGAGCGCTACGAACCCTCCGTCGCCATGGACGGCGAGTCCGCCCTCGACCATATCCACCGCTTCGACTACGACCTGCTCATCATGGACGTCATGATCCCGGGCATCAACGGCATCGACCTCACCCGCCAGGTCCGCCGACAGGAGATCCATACCCCCATCCTCATGCTCACCGCCCTCGGCTCTACCGATAATATCGTATCGGGCCTCGACGCCGGCGCAGACGACTATCTCACCAAACCATTCAAGATCGCCGAACTCCTGGCCCGCGTCCGATCCCTGCTCAGACGCAACACCGGCAGCACCGGCGCCGCAGACAGCCTCACCTTCTCCGATATCACCCTCAACCTCGACGAAAAGAACGCCAGGCGCAACGACCAGCTCATCGGACTGACCGCCACCGAATTCCGGCTCCTCGAATACCTGATGCGCAACCCACGCAAGGTCCTCTCCCGCATGGACATACTGGCAACGGTCTGGGGCTACGACTTCCAGCTCAATACAAAGACGGTTGACGTCTATATCAACTACCTCCGCAAAAAGCTCGAAGGCGCCGGCGCCGGACGCGTCATACACACCGTAGTGGGCATGGGATACATATTAAAAGAGGACCCCGCATGAAGATCCAGCTCAAGATCACCCTCCTGTTCACCGGGCTATGCCTCGCCGTTATTCTCCTGCTCAGCGTCGCCGTATGGTACTACGCCAACGAAAAAGCCTTCGAAGACTTCTATACCCGCCTCGAGCTCCGGGCCGTCGTCGCCTCCCGCGCTAATTTTGACTCCAACGACCAGAACCAGCAGGTCTACGAGTCCCTCCGCCGCGAACACCTCCAGCGCCTGCCCGACGAAGAGGAATACATCATCCGGACCGATACCCTCGACCGGGTCCGCAATACCACCCTGTATGAAAAGATCGGCCCCCGGTTCTTCGACGACGTGCGCCACAACGGTAAAGCATCCGGCCGCAGCCGGTTCCAGTTCTACGCCGGCATCATTCACAAAGCCCCACAGGGCGAATACCTGATCATCATCACCGCCGTCCACACCTATGCCCAGCACTTCCTCTCCGACCTGAAAAATATCCTTACCACCGGCGGCATCATCTCGGCGATCGTCCTGCTCAGCATCGGCCTCCTGTTCTCCCGCCAGGTGCTGTCCCCAATACGCAATATCGCCAGAAGGGTCAACACCATCAGCATTACCTCCCTCCACCAGCGGCTGGAGATAAAAGGAAAGGACGAAGTAAGCGTCCTGGCCGCCACCTTCAACGACATGCTTTCCCGCCTCGAAACGGCCTTCGAGACCCAAAACAATTTTGTCAGCAACGCCTCCCACGAACTAAATACCCCCCTCACCGCCATCATCGGCGAGGCAGACCTG
>JAFDYE010000588.1 GCA_018267585.1 Bacteroidota bacterium | reverse complement strand
GGTTAACATTATACCGGGATTTTTAAGTGAACGGAAAATTCTCCAGCCTTATCTTCAATATTCAGTTTGTAGCGGTCTTCATAGAAAAGGTCCAGCCGGCGCCGGGTATTGTTGATGCCGATGCCCGTCGTGTCGCTCGCTTTCAGGGATGTATTGATGTGTTTCTGGTTGCAGATACGAAAGTACAACCATTAGGGGTTTATTTCGAACTCTATGCGTATGGGCGAGCGTTCGCGGGTGCTGATGCCGTATTTGAATGCGTTCTCTACGAAGGGCAGCAGCAGCAGAGGCGCTATCTGTTTGCCTTCGGGTGTTCCTTTCAGCTCGAAGTCGATGATGGTCCTGTCGGTCAGCCGCATCTTCTGCAGCTCGAGATAGTGCCGGATAAAAAGGATATCTTTCTCCAGCGGGACCAGGTCGTTGCGGGCTTCTGTCAGGACATAGCGCATGATGCTGGACAGCTTGAGCACCGCGGTGGCGGTGTGCTCCGACTGGGTCGAGGCGAGCGCATAGATATTGTTCAGCGTATTGAAAAGGAAATGCGGATTGATCTGGGCTTTCAGGAATGACAGCTCGGTCTTCAGCTTTTCGTTGGCGATCTCTTTGGCGCGTTGTTCCGAGCGGAGCCACTGGCTGATGACCTTTATGCCGGTACTGAAAACGAAGACCAGCAGGAATACCGCCAGATTACCGGCGGAGATCAGCGGCCTCACCCTGGGCGGACCGGGATGCGGGGGCTGGTTGGGGAAGATGGGGCCGAACAGCGCGTGATAGATGCGGGGCATGCTGCTGTAGACGACCAGCAGGCCAAAGATCAGCAGACTATAGGCCACGAACTTCTTCTCGTTGAGCAGCCGCGGGATGATCAGGTAAATGTTGAGGTAGTAGAAGGCGATGATGAACAGGGTGTTCACGACGAAATAGGGCGTAATGCTCCTCATCTCGAAAAAAGAGTCACCCTGCGGGCGCGGGTAAAATGCGAACGGCAGCATCAGGAAACACATCCATGCTGCGATATGTATGATTATCTGTACGGTTAATTTCTTCACAGCCCCTAAAATTATTCTTTATTATCATATTTGAAGGGGAGAAGAGGGATAAATAGATGAATGGAACAGATATATCGGTGAATTTCCCGTGGGCGGACAGCCCTGGATCCCGCTAATACTGCTCCTGTTCGTTCGGGAAATCGTTGGATTTGACGTCTTTTATATACTGCTGGATGGCGCCGGTGATCTCTTCGTGCAGGCGGAGATAGCGGCGGAGGAACCGGGGCTGAAATTCGGTATTGATGCCCAGCAGGTCGTGCATGACCAGGACCTGGCCGTCGCAGTATTTGCCGGCGCCGATGCCGATGGTGGGGATATTGAGCGACTGGGAGACGGCTTTGCCGAGCGCGGCGGGTATTTTTTCAAGGACGAGACCAAAGGCTCCCGCTTCTTCCAGCAATCTGGCGTCCTTTTTTAGTTTTTCGGCTTCGGCCTCTTCGCGTGCACGAACGGTATAGGTGCCGAATTTATAGATAGACTGGGGAGTAAGACCGAGATGGCCCATGACCGGTATTCCGGCGGCCAGTATCCGTTTGACAGACTCCAGTATCTCTTCCCCGCCTTCCACTTTTATCCCATGGGCGCCGGTCTCCTTCATGATCCGGATAGCGGAGGCCAGGGCTTCCTTGGAATTGGACTGGTAAGAGCCAAAGGGAAGGTCGACCACGACGAAGGCCCGGTTGACACCCCGCATGACGGAAGAGGCGTGGTAGATCATCTGGTCGAGAGTGATGGGGAGGGTGGTCTCATGGCCCGCCATGACGTTGGAAGCCGAGTCGCCGACCAGGATAACGTCGATGCCCGCTGCGTCGAAGATACGGGCAAAGGAGTAGTCATAGGCGGTGATCATGGATATCTTCTCGCCGTGCTGCTTCATCCTTTGTAAAGCATGGGTCGTTACTTTTTTTACTTCCGTATGTACTGACATCGTCGAAAATTTCGCAGCAAGGTAGCACTTTGTTATACTTCCACCCCCTTTTTTTTCAGGTCGGCGTACAGGTGCTGGATAAGACCGTCGGCAAGTCCGATCTTGGGGACGTAGATCTCCTGCGCGTTGGCCCAGCGCATGGTATTGACATAGATCTGCAGGGCCGGGACGATGACGTCGGCGCGGTCTTCGCGAAACTTGTACAGCCGCATCCTGTCCTCCAGTGTAAAGCTGGAGAACTCTTTATAATAGTCTTTCAGCAGCTCGATGTGCAGGGATTTGCCCTCCTTTCTTTTCGAGAGGGAGAAGATCTTGTTGATATTGCCGCCCGAGCCGATGGCGATGATATTGTTGAAATAGCTGCGGGTCTCTCTTTTGATGAAGTCCTTCATGCTGTCCCACTGGCCATCGGATACCTGGTGTTTGAGGAGGCGGATGGTCCCGATATTAAAGGAGGAGGAGAAGACCAATTTGTTGTTGGCGAAGAAGGTGAACTCGGTGCTGCCGCCACCCACGTCGATATAAAG
>JAFDYE010000587.1 GCA_018267585.1 Bacteroidota bacterium | reverse complement strand
GTCGTCACGATCACCTTCTTCGGGCCGCTCAGCGCCGTATGCGGGTCCCCTTTGAGAAGACCCAGACTATAAATGTCGAAAAAACTACTGTCCGCAAACATGAACTTCTTCTCCGTGAACAGCTTCTCCTGGTACCCCACGATCCTGTCCCTTTCCGTCATCCGGACCGCCGACACCACCTCGGGGAAATTCCGTTTGAAGGTCGTGGCCACCTTGGTGCTCGTAAAATTGCCCCAGCGCATCTCCCCCCCGCCGTCAAACTTATACCCCATGATCACCCGCGCGATCCGCGGACCGTTCAGCTCAAAATCGTCATAGCTCAGCTCATGCCGGATAAAGAGCGCGATCAGCAGACAGCTGGAAAGTCCCACCGTCAGTCCGAAGATATTGATGAGTGAAGAGCTGGGATTTTTCCGGATATTCCGAAGGGCCGTTCGCAGCCAGTTTTTAATCATAAGTGGAAGATTTGAAGTATAATTTGCAACCGAAGCCTGGTGTGCATATATTATTTGGATGAATATAAGCTTTTTTCACCGACAAAACACCCCCGCTGACCGCCCCCAGCGGACACCTCCCCTATCCCCCCTTGTTCATCCTCGCATAACACCCTAGATTTGAGTAAAATTGAAAAGAAAATGACAACGGACGACAGAAATTGCAGGAGGAGGCCGGGCCGCATCTGGGCGGGCTTGTTCCTGCTGCTGGTAGGCGGTGTGCTGCTCCTGGACCAGATGGGTGTCCCCCTTCCCGACGAACTCTTTCACTGGCATGTTCTGCTGATAGGCCTGGGCATATTCATCGGCTTCCGCCACAACTTCCGCGGCGGCGGCTGGCTCATCATGATCGTGATCGGCGGCATCTTCCTCGCCAAGGACTACTACCCCGAAATACATATCGACCGCTATATCTGGCCCGGGGTCCTCATCCTCGTCGGGCTGCTCATCATCCTCCGCCCCAACAAGCACCGCTATGGACCGGAATGGCGCGACGAATGGGACAAACGACGCTGGGGCAGACACGGCCGCGACTGGCGGGAACACTACGGCACGACCATTCCCGGCGATCCTAATAACCCTGGCTACACCACCGGCACCGGCGGCACGGGCGGCGCCGGCGGCTCAACCGCAGCCTTCTCGAATCACGAAAGCTTCTCCGCCGACGACTATATCGATACGACCTCCATCTTCGGCGGGGTTCATAAAAAGGTGCTCAGCAAAAATTTCAAGGGCGGCGACGTCACCACCGTTCTCGGCGGCACCGAGATCGACCTCTCCCAGGCCGACTTCACCGGAAAGGTCCGGATGGACGTCACCCAGATCATGGGCGGCACCAAGATCATCGTACCTGCCCACTGGGAAGTACGCTCCGAGATCACAGCCGTCCTCGCGGGCTTCGAGGACAAACGGCAGCAACCCTTCACCACCAACCCGGACAAGATCCTGATCATCGAAGGGACCTCCGTCCTGGGCGGTATCGAACTAAAGAACTTCTAGCCCGTCGAAGGTCCCCGGGGCCTCCTGGCAGCGCACCCTCGCACCGCCCGGCGACACCCCGGCACCCGGCCACACCACCCCCGGACCGACCCCGGCACCACCCCGGGACCCGACCCCGGACCCAACCCCGGACCCAACCCCGAGACCCGACCCGAACATAATTAAACTATGACTATGAACTGGTATTTAACCAAGATCGTTTTCCGGATCATCTGCGGCGAAGGACACCATACCCCGCAGTTCGACGAACAGCTCCGCCTCATCTCCGCCAGCGACGAGCACGAAGCCTTCGAAAAAGCCACCGCCATCGGTATATCCGAACAGGACGACTTCTATAACCACGAACAGCAGCTCGTCCAGTGGAAATTCATCAACGTCGCCGAACTCTACCGGTTCAGCGGCCTGCTCGACGGCGCCGAAATGTACTCGCGGATCCAGGAGACCGACGACCCCGATGGCTACGTCGACCTCATCCACCGCCGCGCCGACCATATCCGGGCCAACAGCACCCACAAAATGCTGCGCCTGCTATAGCTCCGCGCGAACCGCGTCACCACGCGTCACCGCGACATCGGAACTACCGGCACCACCCGCGAGTCACCGGCGTCACCAAACCAACAACTATATCCGAATATAATTCATGGCCAAAGCCCCATTATCAACTGCAAAATTCCTCCTCATCTTCATCTCCTGGTGGGCGATCTGGGCCGTACTCCAGATATCCCTCCTCATCGGCTTCGGCCTGCCCGTATCCACCGCCATCACCGACTCCCTCGTCTCCAATACCCTCGTCGCACTCTGCTGCGGCTTCATCAGCAACAACATGCAGTACTACCTCCCCAAAAAAGAGCGGTACTGGTATATCCTGTTTATAAGTCTCGGCCTCAGCGGCATCATCCTCCTCGCCTGCAAAGCCATCCTCGTACCCCTCCTCAACACCCACACCGGCGGCGCATTCCCCAGCCTCACCGGCCCCGGCGGCACCCCCGCCCTTCCCGGCCAGGGCGCCCCCACCCTTCCCACCGGCGCCCGGACAATAATTGACTACAGCCAGTTCTTCTCCCGCAGCTGGGCCGTCCGCTTCGACATCGTCTTCCTCCAGGTCGGCTGCATGTGCATCCTCAGCGTCCTGTGGTACAGCTCCGAAGAAGAACAGGAGAACCGCCAGCGCCGCAACGACGCCGAACGCCTCTCCAAAGAAGCCGAGCTGTTCAAACTCCGTCAGCAGCTCGCCCCCCACTTCCTCTTCAACAGCCTCAACTCCATCAGCGCCCTCATCGGCAGCCGTCCCGAACAGGCCCGCAAAATGATCCAGCAGCTCTCCGACTTCCTCCGCAACAATCTCAAAAAGGAAGAACAACAATGGGTCGCCCTCTCCGAAGAGCTGCAATACCTCGAGCTCTACCTCGACATAGAAAAAGTCCGCTTCGGCCATCGCCTCAGCACCCGGATCACCTGCGAAGAAGAATGCCTCGGCCTCCGCCTTCCCCCCATGCTCCTGCAACCCATCGTCGAGAACGCCATAAAATTCGGTCTCTACGATACCACCGACGCAGTCACCATAACGATACACGCCCGAAAGACCGAAGGCGGCTACGTCCGCATCGACGTCACCAACCCCTTCGACCCCGAAACCTCCCGCCCCAAAAAGGGCACAGGCTTCGGCCTCAGCAGCATCCAGCGCCGGCTCTATCTGCTATTCGCCAGACCCGACCTGCTCGAGACCCATATCGACAATAATTTATTCACTACCACCGTGAAAATACCACAACAACAATGACACAAGTCCACAACCCGGCGACACCAGCCGACACCACCGTCACACCCATCAAAGCCATCCTCATCGACGACGAACCCCTCGCCCGCATGATCGTCCGCGAATATCTCCAGACCTACCCCGGCATCGAGATCGTCCAGGAATGCGGCGACGGCTTCGAAGGCATCAAAGCCATCCAGCAGCTCCACCCCGACCTCATCTTCCTCGACATCCAGATGCCCAAGATCAACGGCTTCGAAATGCTCGAGCTCGTCGACCAGCCCCCCGCCGTCATCTTCACCACCGCCTTCGACGAATATGCCATCCGCGCCTTCGAAAGCCACGCCGTCGACTACCTGCTCAAACCCTTCACCAAAGAACGCTTCGACAAAGCCCTCCGCAAATGGCTCGACAACCGCGCCGCCCGGGCGATACCCCCGTCCAACCCCGCGGCTTCATCCCAGTCCACCCCCGGGTCCAATCCCCCACAATCCAATCCCCCGTCCAACCCCGGAGCTTCATCCCATCCCATCCCCGGCTCCGCAAACCAGACCGGTCCCGGCTCCACAAACCCTACGTCACAATCCCCCGTGTCCGCATACCCGATCGGTTCCCAATCCCACACCCCCGCTCCCGGCACCACCAACCCCACGTCCACACCCCACGACAAAACCCACACCGCCGAAACGGACAAAACAGCCGCCCTCCTCGAAACCGCCTCCCAATCCCCCGCCCAACAGCACCGTATAGTCGTTAAAACGGGCGGCAAGATTAAGATCATCCCCCTCGAAGACATCCACTACCTCGAAGCCGCCGACGACTACGTCAAGATCCACACCCACAACGGCGCATTCCTGAAAAATCGCACCATGAGTTATTTCGAAAAGGCCCTCGACCCCACCCAATTCGTCCGCACCCACCGCAGCTATATCCTAAATATCAGCCAGGTCACCCGCATCGACCCCTATGAAAAAGACGGCCACCTCTGCATCCTCCAATCCGGCGCGCAGGTCCCGGTCAGCAAAGCCGGCTACGTCAAACTACGGACGGTGTTAGGATTATAGGTTTGTTACCAACAATCTACCCCTGATGGAACCACAGTGGCGACGCTCCATTCAGGGGTTGTACTACTATTGGTCATTATCAAGAAAAAACCTCAATCCCCCATTGACCAATTATCCCCCCATTTCCCCCAAAAACGGTCAATACAGAGCAAAAAATCGTCCCCAACCAGACAATCCCAAAAACACATACCCCACCCGGCCCCGGCATCATTCCAAGGTCCCGGTTCCTTCTCCGCTGCGCCCTCGCAGGCGAGGGCTGACCGGGGCTAAATTTATGCGCCGCTTCGCGGCGCGACAGCCCTACCGGGCTGTCCGTCCCCCATTGACCAATTATCCCCCCCATTTCCCCCCAAAACGCTCAATACAAAGCAAAAAATCGTCCCCAACCACACAATCCCAAAACACATACCCGCACGCGCACGATTCAACAACTATTTGGCCCGGACGGTGGGTAATTTTCAACCACCCAATGGATAATTTTCACCCGCAAAAACAAAAAAAATCGTCCTTAAAAAAAGACGATTTTTCTTAAACGAACTGCTTGTTTTTTGAATCGGGCTAGCACCCGGCATAGCCTTCAATGCCGTACCGGGGGTATATAATTAAACAACTTAAAGTCCTGAGTCCACGCTAAGCTCCCGCTAGCGGGAGCGCTACCTACGTTAATGACCTTCATCGGGCCTTCTTCGACACGGTCCTTCTCGGTCG
>JAFDYE010000586.1 GCA_018267585.1 Bacteroidota bacterium | reverse complement strand
GGGTCGTGCTGCTGGATCACCCGGACGACCTGCAGCGCGCGACGGTCCGCCGGTTGTTGTAGTGGGGATCGGCCGTAGCGGCGGCGCCCGGTCTAGCCCAGCACCGTCTGCAGCACCGCAAGGGTCTTCATCTCGCCGAAATCCGGAACGTGCAGCGCATAAAATATCCGGTAGGCCTGCAACAGGTGCCTTCGGGTCTCCTGGTTGAGCGCGATCTCTTGCAGCTCATCGGGCTGCTGCGCGCGCAGCAGCTGCGCCGTTATATAGCTGTAAGAGCCTTCCAGCACCTGCGGATGCTCGGGGTGCTCGCCGACGAACTGGCCCTCCTGCAGGTCGAGGTAGGGCGTCTGCTCCGTATAGATATCCTGTATGCGAAAACCGAAGAATCCCGCCAGATGGAGCATAAAGAACAACGGAATGTTGGCCTGTACCCGTCCTTCGCTGGCGTCGAGGTGGAGGAAGGCGTCTTCGATGAAGTAGAAGAGCTCCGGGTTCGGCTCAGGCTGTTTGAGGCATTTTTGCAGGAGCTCGATCATAAAGAGGGCCACGGCGTTCTTCAGCACGTCGAAAAAAATATGCTGGTAGAGCACGCCCCACTTCATTTCCTTTATGCGCTGGAGGTTCTTGAGATCGTTGTGGTAGACGACGAGGTCAAGGATCGCGGAGGGCTGGAAGAGGTTAGCCTTGCCGGGCCCCTTTCTTGTAGAGGTGCGGACCCCGCTGACGATATAGGACTGGATGCCGAACAGCTCGGTGAAGACCGTAGCGATAAGGCTGGTCTCGCCGTATTTGATCGTCCGCAGCACTATCCCTTTCGTTTTGTGTAACATTTCGCGCTTCGGCTACAAAAAGAATAGCCTCCGCGCGAAATTAATCTAATTAATTGTCCTTCGGACTGCGGACACGTGGTCCGCTCTCATACCTCCCAAATTACGCCAGGCGGCGAAGTCCCCAATTTGCCGTTTATTTGCAAAGTAAAATTTCTATCATGTGGGAATCCATAGCCCGTCTCGTGCTCAAATATAGGTTGTTCTGGCTCATCGCTCTCTTATCCGTCACCGGTTACATGGCATTCCGGGCTTCAAGGGTTCAGCTCAGCTATGATTTTACCAAGACGATCCCCACAGACAATCCAAAATACCAGGCTTATCAGGAGTTCCGCCAGCGTTTTGGCGAGGACGGCAATGTATTGGCCATCGGCGTGCAGACCGACAAGCTCTTTCAGCTGGACGTATTTACGGACTATATCGCGCTGACCGAACGGCTGAAGAAAGTGCAGGGCGTAGACGACGTCCTGGGCATCAATTCCGCGATCAATCTCCTGAAAGATACCGTTACGCAAAAGCCGCAGGTCGTGACGATCTTCGCGGCTCATCCTACCACCCAGGCGCAGATCGATAGTGGCAAGGCTGTGCTCCTTGGCCTGCCGTTCTACCGGGGTCTGTTGTACAACGCCTCGACAAATACCTGGCTAACGGCTGTACACGTCAACAAGGATGTGATGAACTCTGCCGGCCGGATCACCACGGTGAATGCGATATCACGCGCAGTCGACAGCTTTGGCCTAAGACATGGTTTTGATATGCACACCAGCGGGCTGCCGCTGATCAGGACGAAAATGGCGACAAAGGTCTCGAAGGAAACGACCTGGTTCCTGCTCGGTTCGGTAGTGATCCTGTCCTTTATCCTGTTCCTTTTCTTCCGGAGCCTGAGCACTGTGCTGTTGTCGCTTGCGGTGGTGATCATCGGGGTCGTCTTCAGTCTCGGGACCATGGATCTGTTCGGGTATAAGATCACGTTGCTCAATGCGCTGACGCCGACGCTCGTGGTGGTCATCGGGATCCCGAACTGTATCTATTTCATGAACAAATATCATACGGCCTTCAGGGATACCGGCGACAAGCACGAGGCCCTGATCGTCATGATCGGCCGGATGGGAGTGGTGACGCTGTTCTGCAACCTGACGGCCGCCATAGGCTTTGGCGTCTTCGCTCTGACGCGGAGCGCGATCCTGAATGAGTTTGGCGTCGTCGCCGGCATCAACATCATGCTTCTCTTTTTTATCTCCTTTATCCTGATACCGGTAGTGCTGAGCTATCTGCCGGCGCCAAAGGAAAAGCATATGCGGTACCTGGAGAACCGCTGGCTGGCCGTCATTCTGAAGAGGCTGGAGATCTGGACGCTGCATCACCAGCGGACCATCTATGCCGTCACGGCCGTGATAGTCGTGGTGGCGGTGGCCGGGATGTTCCGACTCCAGTCCGAAGGCTTTATCCTCGATGACCTCCCCCAGAAAGATCCCCTGTATATGGACATGAAATTCTTCGAGAAGAACTTCAAGGGGGTGATGCCGCTGGAGATCGTCATCGATACGAAAAGAAAAAAGGGATTGAGGGCAAATATGCTGAAAACCGTTGACAGCATAGATCAGCTGTCAAAATATATAGCATCCCGCCCGGATATGGCCAGGCCTTTGTCACTGGTAGAGGGCTTGAAGTTCATCCGGCAGTCGTATTATGGAGGAGACACCATCAACTATGATGTGCCGAACAGTAACACAGACCTTGTGTTCTTGTCATCTTACCTCAATTTCGGGGGTGGTGGCGATAGTACGAAAAAGTCCGGCAGCGGTAACAACAGCCTGGCCAAACTGCTGCACAGCTTTGTCGACAGCAATCAGCAGCGACTGCGGGTAAGCATCAATATGAAGGATATCGGCAGCAAGCAGCTGCCGATCGCTCTGAACGACCTGCAAAAGAAGACCGACGAATTGTTCGACTCTTCGAAATATAAGGTGGAGTTTACCGGTACCAGCGTTACCTATCTGGAAGGGAGCGCCTTTGTCATCCGGGGGCTAAAAGACAGCATCCAGTGGGCGTTCCTGCTGATAGCGGCGTGTATGCTCGTGTTGTTCAGGAGTTTCAGGATCCTGGTCTGCTCGCTCGTCCCGAACGTGATACCGCTGATCGTCACGGCGGGGATAATGGGATGGGCAGGGGTGCGGCTGAAGCCTTCGACCGTCATTGTCTTCAGCATCGCGCTGGGCATCGCCATTGATATTACGATACGCTTCCTCGTCAACTATAAGCAGGAGAAGAGTGCGGACGCCGAGCTGTCGGTGATCGGCACAATCAACAAGACGGGGATCAGCATACTCTATACGTCAATGGTATTGGTTGCGGGATTCGTGATCTTTTGCTTCAGTGATTTCGGGGGGATACTCGCGCTCGGCTGGCTGACGTCGGTAACGCTCGTCATCGCGACGATAACAAATCTTGTGTTCCTGCCGGCCCTGTTGGTTACCCTGACAAAGACCCGGCGGAAGGATCCCCGGGGCCCGGCAAACCGGGGGTGACAGAAGGGACCGGGCCGGCCTAGATCTCTACCAGTCCATTCTTAATGGCAAACATCACCAGTCCTACCCGGGTCCTGACCTTCAGTTTTTCAAAAAGCGTATTCCGGTAGTTATCG
>JAFDYE010000585.1 GCA_018267585.1 Bacteroidota bacterium | reverse complement strand
CATATCTCCGATCGTATAGTAGAGATGGTACCGGCCATCGGACTCCGCGTTCGGGCTGATACGGATACGGCCCGAGTTGTGGTCGGTGCTGCCGCTGAGGCCCGCAATGACATCGTCCATGTACACCAGACTGCCATTGCTGCCTTGATAACGGTAACGCACAATCTTCGTCCTGTAGCTGCAGTACTTGCCATTGCTACCCGTAGCACAGCCCACGAGGTGGTAAACATAGGCGATATAAACCCATGGCTTACCCGAATAGAACTGCGGATGGATCGCCAGGCCCATGAGCCCGCCCTGCGGCCAGGGGTTGGCAGTCGCGGCAGTAAAGTCCTTCAGGCTGTTCATGTCCAGGAGCATACGATTCCCCTTGTCGCCGGGATGGATCTTCCAGATGCGGTATCCGTGCGACTCCGTCACCCATAGCGAGTCATCGGGGCCGTAGACGACCTCCCAGGGACTGCTCATCCCCGTCGTCCCGGTCGCCGGGTAAAGGGTGTCGATCTTGAACGACTGGCTGTAAAAGGTCAGCGTCTGCTGCGCGGACAGATTCAGAGATAGGCACAGGCACAGTAGCAAGCCTCCGGCATACACCGGAAAACGTCCCGTTATGGAAAACAGGCAGTGTTGAGAAGAATGGTGGTTCTTCATCGGGTAATTGGATTGCATGATGAGCCCTGGGCCCGGGACCCCCTGGTCCTTATATTTACCAAAATAACTCATAAAAGCTTAGCATGGAATAGTAGATTTCCCTTAAATTCTATGCGGACTATTACGATTGCCTTGGATCAATAAAGCAGTATCTTTATATTATCATTTCCCGTTAGGCCGTATTTCGGCTGCGTCCAGTTTTGGACCCCTTCGGGAAGTGAGACCGACCCGTTGTAAATCCGATAACCCAAGAAAAATGGAGTCGTACTTATGAAAACAACCTCACCCGTTGGCCGTGCTATCCGCAGGGCAGGCGGGACTTTGATCGTGCTGTTACTTGCCCGCGGACTCGCTTTTCCGCAAGCGACCGCGCTGATGAAATTTGGTAACAGCTACGTCAACATAACCAAAAAGGCGATTGGTGGACCGGTAGAACCCGGTGACGTCCTCGAGATACGCACCAACTTTTATGTCAACAAGGCATTTAACAGCACCGGCATGATGTACCGGGTCCGCTATTTCGACAACCTCCCCACAAATACGGCTATCGTGGCCGGTTCAACGCTGAACCTTATCACCAACGAAGGGCTCGTCGTCAATTCCTATACCCAGGCAACCACCGACGACGCCGGCTCATTCGTTCAAACGCCGATCCTCTCGACGGACTACCAGATCCGGATCAATATGGGGGGATACGGCGGCCTTCCTCCCGGCGTGCCTTCCGGAGCAGACCCGATGGCGATCACCGACTACACCGGCGCGACCAATCTCAAGGGCGGCAGCAGCATACCCCTGTTCAGCTCGGGCTCGATCATCACGACCGCATTCCGGGTCACCGTCACCGGCAACTATGGCGACACCATCACGCTCGGCGCCGGCAAGATCGTCTTTAAAAAATCATCCAACGGCAGCGACCAGATCCTGAGCGCCACCCAATACCAGATATTGATCTCAAAGCCCAGCTCGCTGTGTTCGACCAGCACCAGCACGAACTTCGCGGCAGAGTCGGGCGGTACATTCGACCACGGAACCACCCACGACCGCTCCGCCGGTCCCTCGTTCCCGATACCCGGCTACACCTATCTGAACCCTTCGGCTACCACAAATTCCATCAACGACGGATACTACGCCATCGTCAACAATACCAGTCCTACCAGCAGCACCTATCCGGATGCCAACAGACAGCCCAACTGTAGCGCCTCGCCCAGCACGGGTATCTACGCCTGTAGCAACCGTGAGTTCGGCGGGTTCTGGTTCATAGGCGGCGACCATACCGGCACTACAACGGCTGCCGGTAACGCCCCACCCGCAGCTGGCACCGACGGCGGCTATATGCTGCTGGTCAACGCCGACCTCGCCACCAGCGAGGCATACCACCAGGTGATCTCAGGCCTTTGCCCCAATACGTACTATCAGTTCTCCTGCTGGGTGAAGAACGTTTGTCCCAACTGCGGCATCGACATGAATAGCAATCCCACCTATCTGCCCGGCGTACTGCCCAATCTGACCCTCGTGGTCGACGGTCTCGACCGCATCTCCACCGGCCAGCTCGACACCGTGGGCTGGCAACAGAGGGGTTTCGTCCTGCTGACCGGGCCAACGCAGACCTCAATTACTATATCTATACGAAACAACGCACCCGGCGGCGGGGGCAACGACTGGGCACTCGACGACATCGCGCTGTCGACCTGTCCGCCCGACCTGCTGCTGACGCCCAACAAACCCGACACGCTCTGTCAGGGCTCCGACGACACCGTGCGTTTCAAAATATCCTCTTTCGTAGACAACTATACGCAATGGATAATGCAGAAGAGCACGGACAACGGCGCGACCTGGGTTGCCGCCGGTCTTGACACGCTAGGCAACGCCGACAACGGCACTTCGACGCCGGCCAAGGATCCGCTGACCGGGCTCTATACCGACATAGTGACCCGCTACTACCGCATCGCAGCGACCGACTCAAAGATCATCTACCGCATCTCGATAGCCAGTACCGTAGCCAACCTGACGACCAACGGCTGTTTCTATACTACCAATCAGCCAAAATTAGTCGTGGGCGTCGACTGTATGATCGTCCTTCCGACTACCCTCCTCAACTTCCGGGGGCAGGTACGCAATACGCTGGCCAACCTGCAGTGGACATCATCAGACGAAGTGAACGGCCTGACCTATACAGTGCAGCGCAGCGACGACGGCAAGGACTTCAGGTCCCTGGTCACGGTGCCGGGCATAGCCGGCGACGGACGCGGAGCGACCTATTCCTTCATCGACCCCAACCCCGTCACCACACAAACATACTATCGCGTCGTCATCAACGGCAACTCCGCAACCCGGGTGAGCAACCTGGTGCTCCTCAGCAACAGCGACATCCACCTGGATGTACGCTCGGCGCTCAATCCCTTCGTCGACCATATCTCCGTCGAGATGACCTCGCCGGCAGAAGGCAGGGCCGTGCTGAGCCTTTCCGATATGTACGGCCGCTACGTCCGTCGCGAACAGACACAGGTGAACGAGGGACTCAACAGCATGAATGTCTATGGGCTGAACGCCCTGCCCGCAGGCACATACGTCCTGCAGATACAGGTGGGAGATCAGGTGATCAGCAAAAAATTAGTGAAGGCGTTGAAGTAACAGACCGTAATCACAATACATAAAAGTCCGCAGGGTGTGCCTTGCGGGCTTTTTATTTATGCTTGTACGGTATCCACCTTATTGCCTTCCAGCACAGGAGATTCTTCATCATGACGCTTGTGGAAAAAGCGCTTCTGAAAGATCAGGATCGCGATGACGCCAACAGAAATTGACGCATCGGCAAGATTAAAGACCGGGCTGAAGAATTCAAATTCGTCGCCGCCTACAAAGGGAATCCAGGAAGGATAGTGCGTCTTGATGATGGGAAAGTATAGCATATCCACCACCCTGCCATGAAGAAAGGTCGTATAGCCGTGCGGCGGGAATATCTTTGCTACGTGCTCATAGGTGCTCTTTTCGAAGATCAGGCCATAGAACATGCTGTCAAGAAGGTTACCCAGCGCACCGGCAAAGATCAGTCCGGCACAGATGATAAAGCCCCTGTGGTATTTCTTCTTAATGATGGTCTGGATATAATAGACACCGAAGACGACGGCTACGAGACGGAAGAGGGTCAGCGCCATCTTTCCCCAGGAGCCGCCAAACTTCCATCCCCAGGCCATGCCCTCGTTCTCGACAAAATATATCTGGGCTTTGTCGCCCAGCAGCTTGATGCCATTGTCATATGGTGAGACAGGAGTTGCAAAATAGTCGGCGGAATGACTTAGCGGCATGTGGGTTTTAACCCAGATCTTCAGAGACTGATCCGCAACAATGATCAGCAGCACGATTAAAAATATTGTTCTGGCCTTCACTTAACAACGTTTAAGTCGTCAAATATACTTAATAGTCATCATTGCCGACGCAGATTTCACATTTGGTTTACGCGCTGTCCGCGAGGGACTGCACCCGGACGGGAGCCTGCGGCGAGATCGCATGCCCGAACCTTCCCCGCCGTGTAATCCCCGCATCACCGTATAACCACCCATCCCCGCCGTGTAATCCCCGTACCGTCACGCATTCCCCCTTCCCTGCCGGGTAATCCCCTCGCCGCCGCAGGATCCCCCTCCCCTTCCCCGCCCGCGAAATGCCATCGGCGATGGGGGTTATCCACTAGACGGTCCAATCCCACTCACTCCTCGAAGTAGATCCGTTTGACCCGCTGGGATACACTGGTCATTATCTCATAGGGGATGGTCTGTGCCCACTTTGCTAACTGTTTGACGGATAGCTCCTTACCAAAAACAATAACCTCATCCCCCTCATGCACATCAGGAATACCCGTAATATCGATCATCGTCATATCCATGCTGATGATGCCGATGGTCGGCGCCAGCCTCCCCGCCACCCACATCTTGCCGACCCCGTTGGCAAAACGGCGCCCATAGCCGTCTGCATAACCGATGCGCACAGTGGCGATCACGGTCCCCGCCGCAGCGACGCCTTTCCGGTTATACCCGATCGTATCCCCTTCTTTCAGATGCTTGATCTGTGCGATGGTCGTCTTGAGGGTGGAAACCTCCCGCAGATCCAGCTCATGGGTGTCCGCGCTGTCGATGCCATAGAGACCGATACCCAGTCTCACCATATCCATCTGCAGCTGGGGCAGGCGCACGATCGCCGCCGAGTTGGCGATATGCCGGATAAAAGAATAGCCGAGCGCGGCCTCGAGCCATCCGGCCGCCTTTTTATACGCCTCCCACTGCGCCAGCGAGAATGCGTCCTGACCGGGGTCCTCGCTGGCGGCAAAATGACTGAAGGCGCTCTGTACTTTAAAGGCCGCCCCCGGCAGCGCCTTCATCAACCGGTCGAGGTCCTCGGCCGGGAAGCCGAGCCTGTTCATTCCCGTCTCGAGCTCGATATGCACCGGGAAGGCCGCGATGCCCTCCTTCTTCAACCAACTGTCGAATGACTGCAACAGCGAAAAGGAATAGATCACCGGCTCGAGGTTGTATTCCACCAGCGAGCTATAACTGCTGTTCTCCGTATTCATTACCATGATGGGTATACGAATACCTCCCTTGCGCAGGACCACCCCCTCGTCCGCATAGGCGACACCGAGATAGTCCACGCCGTGGAACTGCAGGAGGTTGGCGATCTCCCAACTGCCGCTGCCGTACCCAAAGGCCTTTACCATCGCCATCATCCGGGTCTCCGGCTGCAACAGCTGGCGGTAGGCGCGGAGGTTCTGCGCCATGGCGCCCAGGTCGACCTCCATGACGGTCTGGTGGATCTTCTCGGTCAGCAGGCGGTCGATGGTCTCGAACTCGAAGACCCGCGCGCCCTTGATAAGGATCGTCTCGTCCCTGAAATGCAGCTGGTGGACCGACGTCCTGAAGTCTTCCACCGAATTTAAAAAAACGCACTGACCCGAGAACCATTCCTCAAAAGCCTGACGGTTCATGCCGATGCGGCTCCCGATTGCGATCAGTCTGTCCACCTTCTTCTGCTCCAGCGCGCGCGCCACTTCCGCATACAGCTGCTCGTCGGGCCTGCCGCTCTCGAGAATATCCGAAAGGATGACCGTACGCCTGACGTGCTGTTGTTGCTGCGAGAGGAAGTCCAGCGCGATGACCAGGCTGTTGAGGTCGGCGCTATAGCTGTCGTTGATGATTGAACAGTGATTGATCCCGCTCTTCAGCTCGAGCCGCATCGCGATGGGGGTCAGCTGGCTGAGCCGCTCGGCAATGTCCTGAACAGTCAGGCCCAGGTAGGTGAGCACCGCCGCGCAATGCAGCGCATTCTCGATCGAGGCATCGTCGATAAAAGGAAGAGAAAATGCCAGGCCAGGCCCCGAGACCTTCGTCCAGCCGTCTTTCTTTTCTATCCGTTCGACCCGCATCGCGGCGCCCGGCGCCGAACCCCAGGAGAAAAGACGGGTACCGGCCCTGGCATCCCAGCCATCCACCGCCTTTACCATTTCGGGCTGGTCGTTGCAATAGACGAGGACCTCCGCGCCGGCGAACAGGCGCAGCTTCTCCGCCGCCTTCTCCGCCCTGCTGCCGAAGCCTTCGCTGTGCGCCTCGCCGATATTGGTAAAAACACCGATCGTCGGGCGTATTATCGGCTGGAGCCTGGCCATCTCACCGCGGCGCGAGATACCCGCCTCGAAGATCGCCAGCTCGTGGACGGACTGCAGCTGCCAGACACTGAGCGGAACACCCGTCTGCGAGTTATAGCTCTTGGGACTGCGAATAATATTATAACGGTCGTTGAGCAGCTGGTTAAGCCACTCCTTGACGGTCGTCTTGCCGTTGCTTCCGGTGATCCCGATCACGGGCAGAGAGAACTGCATGCGATGGAAGGCAGCCAGCTGTTGAAGAGCGGCGAGGGGATCGTCTACCCGGATAAAATTGGCCTCCGCGAGCTCGCCCCCAAAAGGATCGCCCGCCCCGGTCTCACTCTTTCCCCCAGGACCGGACACCACAAAATTCCTCACCCCTCTTTTATATAATTCCGGAATATAACGGTCTCCATCCCTCCTCGGCCCCTTCAGCGCAAAGAACAACGAGCTCGCCGGGAAAACAAGCCGCCGGCTGTCGAGCAGCAGGTGCCCGATAGTGTCCGCCGGACGGGGCCCGGAAAAATTTCCCCCAACGATCCCGCTGATATTGCCAATACTATAGGCCATCGGTATTTAGTTTATTGTGCCGGCGTCGCTCGCTGCCCCGCCGTGGCCGCCCGCCCCACTTCTTTCACCTGCTTCCGTCATCCACCGCCTCGGCATCCCTCACCCGCTTCCCTAACCCATGCCCCGGCACCCCTCACCTGCCGGCGTCCCTCCCCTGTGCAGCATCCTTCTCCGGCGCCTTCCTCCGCGTCGACCACATGGAATACCCTATCCCCCCGGAGATACAGACCAGGATCACCAGCAGCGATACATACACAGGAATGACGATATCGAAATACTCCACCAGCATCTTTATCCCTACAAAAACAAGTACCACCGCAATCCCCTGCTGCAGGTGGCCAAAACGGTCGATCGCACCCCGCAACAAAAAGAACAGCGACCTCAACCCCAGCACCGCAAAGATGTTCGAGGTATAGATGACGATCTTCTCCTGGCTGATACCGAATACGGCGGGTATTGAATCCACGGCAAACACGATATCCGTCGTCGCCAGCAGCACCACCACGACAAACAGCGTGGTGAACCTGCGTTTGCCGTCGATCATAACCCTGAACTTACCGCCCCCGTCGCTGCCCGTCAGCGGCAGAAAACGCCTCAGCCCGCGATAGACGCTGTTGTCTTCGATGTCCATCTGCTCCTCGTGTTTCGCAAAATACATCGATACCCCCGTATAGACCAGTATCGCTCCAAAGACGTACAGCAGCCAGTGGAACTTCGCCACCAGCGCAATACCCACCGTGATAAAGATGATACGGAGCACGATGGCCGTCAGGATACCGATAAGAAGCACCCTCCCATAGAACTCGGGCCTCACTTTAAAGAAGGTAAAGATGAGGATAAAGACAAAGATATTGTCGATGCTGAGACTCCACTCCATCAGGTAGGCGCTGAAATATTCGAGGGCGATCTTGTGCCCGTCCTCATACCAGAGAAAGCCGAAGAAGAGCATGGCCAGCCCCACCCAGAAGGCGGTCTGAAACAGCGCCCGTTTGATCGTGACCGTGGTCCCCGCCTTGCTCAGCAGGCCCAGGTCGAAAATAACTGCCAGAATAAGTACGATGCCAAATGCCAAATACGATATCTGCAAAGGATCCATGCGCCTGATTATGGGCTAAAGGTACGATTTTCGTCCGTGCCGAACGGGCTCATCTGCGTGCGGAAAGGGCTGATCAAAACAGCGTGTGCGCATCAATGAACAACACATCGTCGCGGGTCGTGTCCTTTTTATTGGGAATATCACCGACGGTCAGATAGCTCACGACATTCAACGCCGCGGCCTGCTCACGGCTCCCGGTCTGCTCGTAGACGAGCTGCTTCACCAACGGCTCGGGCGTCCATTCCTTGAAAGTGGAGGGCAATCCGATCTCGTCATGGTAGTGGCGGACCCCATAGCGCGGCAAAAAACCGTTCTCGCCCGCCCGCACAACGATCACCTCTTTTACACGACTGTTATACCGGGTACTTACTTCCCGTCGGATAGCGTGATATTCCCCGCGCAGCGGATGCGCGAGCCACGCATAGTAGACCAGCCCGCCCCAGGCCAGCAGAACAGCGGGAATGACGAGGCTCATCATTTGCTTGCCGGCGCCTTCCCTGATCAGCGACTGCACGAGGTCGGCCATCATCAGGAACACCATGATGCCCAGCACGGGCATGCTGCGATACGGACCGGACGACTCACTGGACACGAGCATTGGAAGATAACCCAGCATCCACCATGCGAACATACCCAGGATATAGCGCAGCTTGACAGGCCATTTCCCTTTGCGGTACAGCATCTCGAACAGGACCCACGCGGCAACGAGCACGGGAAAGATTAGCTGTGAGACGACGCTGCCCGTATCGAAGAAGACGAACGCGTTAAAGGCCTGGTTCATGGGATAGGAAAAGAAAAAACCCAGTCTGTCCAGCGGATCCGGCGAGATCGCAGTCCGCGGAATGACACCGAAGCCCAGCGGTTTCAGGGACAATTTGAAAAGGATATAATAAATGACGAGCCCGAGAAAAAAATACACGAGCCCTCCGATCATCTTTCGGCTGAGCTTACCGTCCTTCCGTTCCAGAAAAAGACAATAAAAAGGAAGGAGCACAAAGGGGTAAAAGGTCTGGTAAAAGAAAAGCGCCGCAATCCCCAGTACTATCGCGACGGGAATCAGTCGCTTCTCGAACAGCAGGACGCCGGCGATCAGGCTCAGCGCGGCCGGGACAAAAGCCTCGACACAAACTGCCCAGCCGATAAAGACCAGGGCAAAAAAGGCCGACGCAAAATAGGCCACGGTGACATATCGCGTCCAGGAAGACAGACCCGTCCGCGAGAGGGTAAAATAAAAGATACAGGTGGACCCCGCCCACCCTGCCAGCGAAATGAGACGGATATATCTCAGCCCGGAGATGCTGTGTATGGCTCCGAACAGCCATTGCTGGAACCATCCCGTGAACACCCGCCCCTGCTCTCCCCACAGGCGGACGATCCTGTGTTCCGGAGCATGCCACAGTT
>JAFDYE010000584.1 GCA_018267585.1 Bacteroidota bacterium | reverse complement strand
GGAACAACCCCATCACTGGTCACATTGCTGTAAGAAGCATAGAACCGCGTGATATCATTTCCTCCTGACAAGGACACGCTGTTAGTGACCTCACTCCCCGTCGTATAGAACTTCCTCAGCGGATCCTTGATCGGTGAAAAAGGCTTCGAAAGCTGATCGCCGTCAACAATGGAACCCCATTTCCGGTTCTGACCATCCATACGCGGCCCCCAGCTGCCATTCTCACTAAGTACGAATACGCCGCCCCAGCCCTGACCGAACTGATCCTGGTACTCTGGCAACTTGCCAACGGTGCTCCAATTAGCGCCGCCGCTGTACTCAACCCTCAATTTGCCGGCACGGCCTTTCTTGGTCGTGATCATGATCGCGCCGTTCTTGGCCAGACCACCATACAGAGATGAGGCAGCCGTTCCTTTCAGGATCGTAATGCTTTCAATATCATTCGGATTGATATTGTTCATCCCGTTGCCATAGTCCGCACCATCGATACCAGTGCTGGTGTGCTGGAACTGACCATCACTCAGCGGAACACCGTCGATAACATACAACGGCTGGTTGGAAGTGCCGATCAAACCAAAGCTCCTCAATACCACCTTCGTGGAAGCCCCGGGACCACCCGTGGTCGAGATATCCGCTCCCGCGATCTTACCTTGCAGACCATCCAGCGCTCCAACAGATGCATTCCGGTTGATAACGGCAGAACTAAAAGTCTGCGTCGAATACCCCACCCTCGCCTTGCTCTGCGTCTGACCCAGGGCGGTCACAACCACCTCCGTCATCGCAGCATTCCTTCTTTCAAGCGTAATGTTTAATCTAAGTGATTCTCCGACAGTCACTTCCTTTGCCGACACCCCCGTACCGGAGATCTCGAGCAGGTCGCCCGTCTTGGCTTTAATGGTAAAATTTCCATCGCCATCAGCGCTAACGCCTGATTTTGTTGACTTTACTTTGATTGTTGCAAATGGAACCGGTTGGCCCTTGTCGTCTGTGATTCGTCCGGTTAGAACTTTGGTTTGAGCAAATACCAGTACAGACGACAGTACCAGCACTGCTAGCAGTGTGAGAGATTTTCTCATAAAGAGAAGCTGTTTAGTGTGACTTAATGTTGACTCAGTGATATTGAGTGCCCTTAACTTTCGAAAAAGTTAAAATGCGTCCAATATTAGTTAAATTATTTGACAATTATTTAACTCAAACCGCTGCAAACGCTAAAGAAATCTTAATGGGTTATAGCTACACCCTCAGCCGATACATTGAAAATCAGCAAGAAATAAAAGAAAAAAAAACTTACCCGGAATTGTTAATAGACTGTTAAAAGAGGCCGAGCCTGATCGTTAACAAACAATATCAACTCTTTTAATAATGCTTCATTTATAACGTCGTATCGATGTTTTGAAAAGAATTCCCCGACCCTGAATTTCTCCTCCGGAATGATTTCTCTTATGTACTTCTTCCTCATTTCCAATCTCCTGGCACGCCGCCCCCCAGGCAGGACCAGGTAATATGTACTATTATCAACATATTCATCATATGGCACCCCAGTTTCCGTCATACCATCCGAATGATAGTCCGACTTCATAAATTTGGTCCGAAGATCCCGGTACAGCGCATACTTCCCGCCAACGGCCGCGACAACAACCAGAAAATACCGCGACGAGTCGATCTATCGCTGAAAATTATCGATCACATATCTATAAGACCCATCCTTCACCTTCACCTGGTACCCCAGCCGGTACGTCCCATTCGCAAAATCCGCTGCGATCAGACTCGGCCCCACCTTCACCGAATCCCCCGCCTTCTGCATAGCCTTCACATCCGAAGAATTGAACGCAACAGAGAACGTCCCCGCCACACCGCCGCTACGCACAAAGCTCAGATCATACCGCAACTTCGTCGTCTGCGCATCCGAAAACCCGCTCATGAACTCGTTCTTCAACGGCGACAACGGCGTCAGCAATACCGGCCCCAAAACAGCCCCACCCGACACAGCCCCCGTACTATCCTTACCACTATATATCGTATAGGCCTGTGTGTGATTCACCGCCAGCAGATTCCCCACGACATGAAAATAGATCGTGGACATATTCCCGCTGATCGTCGTCCCCGGCGCCTGCGTGATCGAGATCGGCAACATATAGTCTTTGGTAGGATCCATATTGCCGTACATAAACGTGATATTGAAAGTGTCCAGACGAAGACCCGAATGGACCGTCCCCGTCGTAGCCGGCAGAGAATAGGCATTCGCCGGCAACGCACTATACACATAGTCCGGCGTAGTGGCATTATAGGCCGTACGCTTCGCATCGTCGACAGCGATCGTCACCGGGATATCCTTCACAGGAGGAAAAGGCGACGCGATATTCACCGTAAAGAACTCATTGTCCGGACCAGGATCGACCGAGGTAGCCATAGTCGCATCCCCAAAATACGTCAACCCGCCGCTCGGCGCCTGATCCGTGCTGTTCACGCTGGAAGTCGAGATCTCCGCTATATACCCATCCTGATTGCCGACATCGGTATTCGCCTTATCCTTCAGACAACCCGGCAAAGCCAACCCGGCGACAACCGAAAATATTATATATGTTTTTTTCATGATTTTTCTGATTTGAATTAAGACACTACGGCATCCAAAAGATCCTGGAGCTCATATTATTAATTGTACCCTGCGCATTCACATTCGCCGAATTATTATTGTATTCGCTCAACGGATACAACAACCGGTACGGGATATGCGTCGCACTCGTCCCCGGATAAATGGACACCGGCAGATCGACCGGGATATGCAGCCTCCTCCAGTTGTTCCAGGACTCGATCGGATCATACATATTCAACGCCGCCCACTGCTGCAGCACGATCACATTGATCTTGTCCGCCGCAACAGCAAAATTCACCCGCCCGTCATTCTGGGCCACATACACAGCCGCAGCGCTCGCAGCCGCCGGAACCCCCAGGATCCTGAACGACTCGCTGACCGCCGAACGATACAGAGAATCCGCCGTGAGACCCGTGATATACCCCCGCTGCAAAGCCTCGGCCTGCAGGAAAAGACTCTCAAACGCCGGCATCAGCGGCGCACCCTGCGTAGCCGAACTGATAACGCCGGGCCCCACCCCGGAGATCACCGTATTGTGCTCCGTGCCATCCTGGCTGCCTAGCGCCCGCCCCCTGACCACCCCCGCATTATTCGGCGCATAGAACCGGCCAAGACGCGGGTCATTCGTGTTCGTATAGAAATTGACCGCATAGCTGCAGGCCCTGTTAAAGGAATTACCCGTGGTCGGACTGGTCCCGTTGGTAGCAAACCCGACATTCTGCCACAACGGATTCTGCTGGTTGAGCGCGGCATTCGAATACCCCGGATTGACCGCCGCATCCACGCCAAAACCCATAAAATCCTTCGTGGTCAGCCCATTCAGCTCGGACTGAATGAACGCAGGACCATCCGACACCTGCGTCATGTTCATCAGTATCTTCAGCTTCACCGAATTGGCAAAAGCCGTCCACTTACCCATATCCCCTCCAAACAGCACATCATACTTCCTGGGATTGTCCGCCGTCGACGCATCCGCAGACGCGATCAGAGCGACCGCACTGTCCACCTCCCCCACTATCGCCTTATAAACGGTCTTCGCATCATCATATTTCGGATAGTAATTGAGCCTGTCCCCACCGAGCGCATCCGAATAAGGCACATTGTTGTAAAGATCCACAAGCCGCTTAAAAAGAAAAGCCGTCATCACCTTCGACATCGCCAGGTAATATTCCTCCCCCTTCACACGCGACTGGTTCGCCACAAACCTCAGATTCTCCAGCGTTACATACACATTGTCCCAGTTCTGCGTGGCGAAACTCGTATTCGTATTATAGGTCGCCTCCGTACCGTATCCGCCATAGTCACCGCTGAAAGCCCAGTAACCCATATACCGGTTGACAAAGTCCGGGTAGCCGCTGTTATAGGTCTCATTGGCCACAGACACCAGCGCCGCAGACAGCGTGAACTGTGGCGATACATTCGACGGAACGTTCGGATTGGTATTGATATCGAAAGTCCCCTTCTTACACCCCGCCGACAAAACCACCGGCAGAAGCACAACGAGGAAAAAATTTGATCTCTTCAACATAATATCTTTTTTTAAAGAATTTGGATGGGATTAGAACTGAATAGCCAGGGTCGCGCTCACGATACGCGTCGGGGGAGCCTGACCTTCGCCGGTCCTTCCCACCGCATTGCTCGTATCCTCGCTGAACTCCGGATCAGTCCAGATATTCGTCTTCGGCCGGATCATCAGCAAATTCCTTCCGGATACCGTCAGCGTGGCATGCTGAACGATACGGGTCGGAGCGATCCATTTCCTCGGAAGATCATAGCTCACAGCCACCTCCCGCAATTTCCACGCAGCGGCGCTCGTCACATAATTCGCATTGACGGAATTGTAAAGACTCGGCCAGAAATTGAAACTCGCGTCATTTACCGTCACATTCGTGTTGGGTACATACTTGCCACCCTGCAGGATCACTGAGTTCGGGAAGACAAAACGCTGGCGGCCCGTGATCGCAGAGACATACCCGTTGCCCGAGAAGTCCATCGCCGACCCTATCTGGTTGAGTATCTTGTAGCCGGCCCGGTAGTCCGCGGTGGCGCTGAACGTCCAGTTCCTGTAGATCACCGTAGAAGTAAAACCCAGGATATGCTTCGGAGTAGCCTGACCCATTATCTTCAGGTTCGGATCGCGCGAGGGATTCCCCGTGACACCGTCCACGATCACTCGCCCCAGCGAGTCACGCACCCAGTCATAGGCCTCTACCACAGGGAAGGGCTGGCCGACAACCGCATAAGCATTCGTGTTGAGGTTACCATTCGTACCAAGCCCCAGCGACTTCTGCCCGCCATTGATCGAGATCACCTTGCTCTCATTATAGGTATAGTTGATACCCAGATTCCAGGTCACGCTGGAAGTCTTCAATACAGTCCCCTTCACCTCGACCTCGATTCCCCTGTTGCGCGTATTGGCCGCATTCACCAGCGCCTGCGTAAAACCGCTCGAATTGGGAATAGTGGCGTATACGATGCCATCCCTCAGCTTCGACTCGTAAACAGCCGACACCAGCGAGATCCTGTTCTGAAGAAAACCCATCTCCAGACCGACCTCATTCTCCGTCACCTTCTCCGGCTTGATATTCGGATTGGCCAGCGTCGTATTCAGCAGAAAACCCCCAAGACCATT
>JAFDYE010000583.1 GCA_018267585.1 Bacteroidota bacterium | reverse complement strand
TACGAGATAGGCATTGAACTTGCCATAGGTTTGTTTTTGCAGGGAGTCGACGATTGGCTTTAAGAAGGTCGTATCTTGATGGCTGGTGACGATGATGCCGAACTGAAAATTTTTTTTAAGTGGCGCGGCGGGCTTTTTTGCCCGAAAGAGTTTTGCTGTTCCGTAGAGAAGGAAAAGGACGGCGGGTTGGATAAGGAACGAAGCCAAGAATGCCTGTACGAGGAGATAAATGACCCAGAGTATAGTTAAAAGTATTGCCATTCGCATCATTTAGGGTGATCAAAAATAATATGGAAAAAGGGATTTTTTTGACAAAATTAATGATTGGAAACCAGTAATTTATATATTTTAAAACGTATAGGTTGGATAGATGCAGTAAATTGCGGCGCCGAAACCGGTAAAACCGGTTTCGAAATTAATCAGCGATGGCAGCATTACAATTCGAACTATCTGGAAAGGACCCGCAGTCGGCGGCGCGGGCGGGGACCATAACGACGGATCACGGCGATATTCAGACGCCCATTTTTATGCCCGTGGGCACGGTGGGTAGCGTAAAGGCGGTCACCCAGCAGCAGCTGAAGGAGGACGTCCGTGCGCAGATCATACTCGGGAACACCTATCATCTTTATCTTCGGCCGGGCCTGGATGTGCTGGAGTCGGCGGGTGGATTACATCGTCTGAACGGATGGGACAGGCCGATCCTGACGGACAGCGGCGGATACCAGGTGTTCTCGCTGGCGGGCACGCGAAAGATACAGGAAGAGGGGGTTGTCTTCCAGTCGCATATCGACGGCTCGCGGCATCTTTTCAGCCCTGAGAAGGTTATGGATATTCAGCGGTCCATCGGTGGGGATATCATCATGGCCTTCGACGAATGCCCGCCCTATCCCTGCGACTATGTATATGCCGAGAAGTCGATGCGTCTGACGCACCGCTGGCTGGACCGTTGCTGGGAGCATTTTCACGAGACCCCGGACAAATATGGATATACGCAAAATCTGTTTCCGATCGTACAGGGCAGCGTCTTCGCGGATCTGCGCAAGGCGTCCTGCGCCTATGTGGCCGGAAAAGGGGCCGTGGGCAACGCCATTGGGGGGCTCAGTGTCGGAGAGCCTGAACAGGAGATGTATGATATCTGCCAGGCCTGTTGTGAGGATCTGCCGGCGGACCGGCCCCGTTATCTGATGGGAGTGGGGACTCCCTGGAATATTCTGGAGTGTATCTCGCTTGGGGTAGACATGTTCGACTGTGTGATGCCGACGCGCAACGGTCGCAATGCGATGCTGTTCACGTCAAAGGGAGTGATCAATATCGATAACAAGAAATGGGAAAAGGACTTCTCGCCGATCGATGACGGCATCGACAGCGGGATCAGCAACTACTATAGTAAGGCCTATCTGCGGCACCTGATAAAATCAAAAGAGATATTGGGGTTGACTATTGCGAGCGTTCACAACCTGGCGTTCTATCTCCACCTGGTCACCGAGGCAAGGAAACGTATTTTGACCGGGGATTTTGTGGGGTGGAAGAACCAGCAGGTCGAGCTCCTGAGGCAACGCCTCTAATATGTAGGAGGTTGATAGTAAAAACCTTATACACCGCGATCTGCGAAGAGGGTGTTAAAATAAGGTCATAGACAGCTGAATTCCATTATCTTGCAGACGAGCGGACGGTTCCGCAATTCCGAGAAGCATGTTAAAACTACTGGACAGGTACATACTCAAGAAATTCCTTGGAACTTTTGTATTCACGATGCTGGTCATCACCGTAATTGCGGTGGTTATCGATTGGAGCGAGAAGGCCGATGATTTTGTCCGGTCGGGTCTTACCGGTTGGCAGTTGATCATGCTTTATTGGATCGGGTTCATTCCTTTTATCATGTCGATGATCTATCCGCTGATGGTCTTTATTGCCGTCATCTATTTCAGCAGCAAGATGGCGGGGCGGTCGGAGTTCATAGCAATTCTTGCGGGCGGGGTGCGGTATAACCGGATGCTGAGGCCTTTTATCATCGGGTCTGTCTTCCTGTCGCTCATCTTCTGGCTGGCGAGCCAGTACTGGGTGCCAAGGGCCAATGAGATCCGAACGGATTTCCAGGCCGTGTATGTGGACCGGAACAGCAGCTACAACGGCGACCCCTACCGGAACAACAACTTTTATCTCCGTGTGGACCCAAGCACCTTTGTCGGTTTTCGCTATTACGATACGGTGAACAAATCGGCCAGTAATTTTTTTCTGCAGCGGGTGAAGGACAACGAGGTCGTCTACAATGTGCGGGCGGAGACCGTGCGGTGGGATCCTCAGAAGAAAGACTGGCGACTCACCGGGGTTATCGAACGGCATATCGATGGTGTAAAGGAGAGCCTGTCCAAAATGGACAGCATGCACATCAATCTGAATGTCCAGCCGAGGGAGCTCCGGAGGGACGACTATCTCAAAGACAAGCTGACGACGCCCGAGCTGCATCAGTTCATCCACATGGAAGAGGTGAGGGGCACTGAGGGACTTAATACCTATAAGGTTGAGCTGTATCACCGGGATGCTACGCCTTTTTCCGTCATCATTATGGCTTTGATAGGCGCAATTCTTGCTACGCGGAAGATCAGGGGAGGGAGCGGTCTGCATCTGGCCGTAGGGATCGTTACGGCGGCGATCTTTGTCGTGATGGATAAGTTTGCGGTGACGTTCTCGACGAAGGGTAGTTTGCCGCCGATGCTGGCCGCCTGGCTGCCTAATATTATATTCAGCGGAGTGGCGGGGATTTTATATATGAGAGCGCCGAAATAGATTAAATTAATCTAAAAGTGGTCTAATTCATTTGCTCCTCAACGATTCGTACAGTACCTTTAGCCACCCAAATGACGACCGGTCCTTAGCCGGCACAAACTAAAATTCAGCGTGATATGGCAACTATAAAAGAAAGGTTCAAGTCAACGTCCGATGTGGTGGCAGCGGAGATCAAGGAGCTATTAAAGGAGCATGGAAGCAAGAAGATAGGGGAGGTAACGCTTTCGCAGATATACCAGGGGATGAGGGGGATAACGGGGTTGGTAACCGAGACTTCGTTGCTCGATGCCCAGGAAGGCATTCGGTTCCGCGGTTTTTCGATACCCGAGCTGCAGCAGAAATTGCCTAAGGCGAATTTAAAGTCGGGGCGGGGTACAGAGCCTCTGCCGGAAGGGTTGTTTCATCTGATGCTGCTTGGAGAATTGCCTACGGAGGATGATGTACATGATATCACGGCCAACTGGCAGCGGAGGAGTCATGTGCCTAATCACGTTTTTGCGGCGATAGAGGCGTTGCCGCTGGATTCGCATCCGATGACGCAGTTTGTCGTGGCCATTATGGCTTTGCAGACGGAGAGCAAGTTTGCCGAGCGGTATGCGAAGGGGATGGCCAAGAAGGACTACTGGGAGGCGGTGTTTGACGATTCGATGGACCTGATCGCCCGTCTGCCTCGTGTAGCCGCCTATATTTACCGGAGGAAGTACAAGAATGAAGATCATATTCACCCTGACGGTCTGCTGGACTGGGCGGGAAATTTTGCGCATATGCTGGGGTATGAGGACGAGGCTTTCCGCGAGCTGATGCGGTTGTATATGACGATACATGCCGACCATGAGGGTGGGAATGTGAGCGCGCATACGACGCACCTGGTCGGTTCGGCGCTGAGCGACCCCTACCTGAGCCTGGCTGCGGGAATGAATGGTCTGGCGGGGCCTTTGCATGGTCTGGCGAACCAGGAAGTGATCAAGTGGATACTGGAGATGCGGGAAGAGCTAGGCGTTGAACTCCCCAGCAAGGACCAGATAGAAGCTTATGTGAAGAAGACGCTGAGTGAAGGAAAGGTGGTGCCGGGATATGGGCATGCGGTATTGCGGAAGACCGATCCCCGCTTTGCAGCGCAGATGGAGTTTGGGAAGAAGCATATGCCTAATGATCCGCTGGTTAGGACGGTCTGGAATATTTATGATACTGTGCCGCCGATACTGCAGTCGTTGGGCAAGATCAAGAACCCCTGGCCCAATGTGGATGCGCACAGCGGGGCGCTGCTGGTGCATTATGGACTGGTGGAATATGAATTCTATACGGTGCTGTTTGGGGTCAGCCGTGCACTGGGAGTGCTGGCCAGCCTATGCTGGGACCGTGCTCTGGGTTTCCCGCTGGAAAGGCCGAAGTCTGTGACGACCGGGCTGGTGAAGGAATGGCTGAAGGGGGAAGGGGAGATATGGGGAGATTAAGGTTGTTAGAGATAGATGGAAGGGTCCGGCGAATCTGATCGATCAGCCGGACCTTTTTTATTTCAGCGCTTGAAGAATATCCTGGAGGATATCGTCGCGGTGTTCGAGTCCTACGGAGATACGGATGAGTCCCGGCGAGATATTGACGGCGGCGCGTTCTGCATCTGTGAGTTTGGCGTGGGTCGTGCTGGCCGGATGGGAGGCGATGCTTTTGGTATCGCCCAAGTTAGCGGTGAGGGACAGCATTTTGAGCCTGTCCAGGAAGTGCCGGCCGCTGGCCAGCCCGCCTTTCAGCTCAAAACATACGATGCCTCCGCCGTTCTTCATCTGCCGGATGGCGATCGCGTGCTGGGGATGACTGGGCAGGAAGGGATATTTCAGCGAGGAGATGGCAGGATGCCCTTCCAGCTCTGTGGCGATATAAAGCGCATTGGAGGAGTGGCGTTCCATCCGGACGTCGAGGGTCTCCAGGCTCCTGCTGAGTACCCAGGCGTTGAAGGGGGAAAGGGCGGGACCTGTGCTGCGGCAAAAGAGGTAAACCTCCTTTATGAGCTCTTTCTTTCCTACGACCGCGCCGCCGAGGACGCGTCCCTGGCCGTCGATCCATTTGGTGGCGGAATGGACTACCAGGTCGGCGCCGAAGTCGATGGGAGTCTGCCCGATGGGTGTGGCGAAACAGTTGTCGACGTTGAAAATGAGGTTATGTTTTTTAGCCAGCTGGTTGGCGGCTTCCAGGTCGATGATGTCCAGGCCCGGGTTGGTGGGTGTTTCCAAAAAAAACATTTTCGTATTGGGCTTCACCGCGGCTTCCCATGAGGAAGGGTTGGCCCCGTCCACATAAGTATATTCGATGCCGTATTTCGGCAGGTATTTGGTGATGACCCCATGTGTGCTGCCAAAGATGGCGTTGCAGCAAAGCAGGTGATCGCCTTGTTTGAGGAAGGCGAGGAAGGTTGCCATGATGGCGCTCATCCCTGACGCGGTGGCGAAGCCGTCTTCTGCGCCTTCGAGAGCGCAGAGGCGGTCGGTAAATTCCTGTACGCTGGGGTTGCTGAAGCGGCTGTAGATGTAGGCTTCTCTCTCGTCGGCGAAGGTGGCGCGCATTTGTTCGGCGTCGTCGAAGGCAAAGCTGCTGGTCAGGTAGAGCGGCGAAGAGTGTTCGTGGTCCCGGGTAAGGTTTGATCGGATGCGGATGGCGTCTGTGATGCGATGGCGTGACATACGGTTCTTTTATTGATGATTATACTGCTGCTCTTGTCGAATAGGCGTTAGCTCCGTTGACGGTGACGCCCCAGGTGATGTTGGCGTGCGCCTCCCGGAGGGTGGCCGCCACAGAGCAGTATTTGTCCATTGAGAGTTCACAGGCCTTTTTTGCCTTGTCGGGGTCGATGTCTCCTTTTAGCTCGAAGACGATGTGGACGTTGGTCCAGAGGGAGGGTTCTTTGCCGTGTTCCCGGTGTCCTTCGATGGACATGTCGAAGCCGGTGATGGTCTGTCGTTGTTTTTTCAGGATGGATACGATATCGATGCCACTGCAACCGCCCAGCCCCATGAGGAGCATCTGCATCGGGCGGACGCCGAAGTCTTCACCGCCGGATTCCGGGGTGCTGTCCATGTGTACGATATGTCCATAAGCGTCTTTTGCTTCAAATCCGAAGTCACCGTTGACCCTGCTTAGCTGAATCCTTACCATATAATAAAAAGCTATTTTTTTACAAAAGTACGGCGAGTTCGCCCTTATTTTGCATCGAAATTAGGAACGGCTCAATGAATTATTTTACATATGATGCCCCTTTTGCCCTGGAAGGGGGCTCCTCCTTACCCGGTATTACGATCGCCTATCATACGTATGGCAGGCTGAACGCGGATCGGAGCAATGTGGTATGGGTCTGTCATGCGCTGACGGCTAATTCCGATGCCGGGCACTGGTGGCCGGGTGTGGTGGGAGAGCATGGGGCGGTCAGTCCGGACAATTATTTTATTGTTTGTGCCAATATTCTGGGGTCCTGTTATGGAAGCACCGGCCCGGTGAGCGTCGATAGCAGGACGGGGGTGCCTTATTTCAGTCATTTTCCGCCCGTCACGATCCGGGACATGGTCCGGGCGCATATCTTACTCCGGCAGCATTTGGGGATAGACAAGATCCATCTGCTGATGGGCGGGAGCATGGGGGGATATCAGGCCCTGGAGTGGGCGGTGATGGAAGCGGAGGTGATACAGCAGCTATTTCTGATCGCGACTTCGCCGGCGGAGAGCGCCTGGGGGATCGCCGTGCATACGGCCCAGCGCCTGGCTATCGAGGCAGACAGCAGCTGGCGCGATCAGCGGGAGGATGCCGGGGGGCGGGGATTGAAGGCTGCGCGGGCTATTGGCATTCTGACCTATCGCAACTACGGCATCATGGTCCGTAAGCAGACCGATACGGATACCGAGAAACTGGACAATTTCAAGGCCTCTTCTTATATCAACTATCAGGGGGATAAGCTGGTAAGCCGTTTTAACGCATATTGCTACTGGCTGCTGACCAAGGCCATGGACAGCCATCAGCTGGCGAGGGGGAGGGGAAAGACTTTGGAAGAAGTATTGAAAAGCATTCAGCAGAGGACACTTCTGATAGGTATCACCAGCGATATTCTCTGTCCGATGGAAGAGCAGCGACATATGGCCGATCACCTGCCGAATGTCCGGCTGGTCGAGATCGATTCCGTCTACGGGCACGATGGATTCATGGTGGAGGGCGCGACGATAGCCACTCATTTGCGTGAGTGGCTATAGGCTACCAGGAAAGCTTGCCCTGGTAGTAATCCATGACTTTTGCCCGGAATATATAGCTGTATTTTGCTGCGGCAAGGCTGGTATTGGCCCTGTCGATATTATTCTTGGCGATCACGTACACGTCCGAATTTATCACTCCTTCATTGAAACGGATCTCAGTGGTGCGGAATGACTCGGCGTACGCCGCTGCCTGATCCGTAAAGAATTTATATTGCTTGTAGGCGGCCTGCATGCTCTGGTAGGCCAACTCCACGTTCTGCTGCAGCGCGAGTCTGGCATTGGTGGCGTTGATCTGTGAGGTTTTCAGGTTGATCTTCGCCTGGCGGACGTTATTCCTTGCGCGAAGGTTGTTGAGAATGGGTATGTTCAGCTGAAGACCGACATAAGAGTTCTTGTTTTGGGTGAACTGATCGCCCCAGCTGAGCTTTTCGTTGCGCGTCAACCGGGCAGTGTCGTATACCGGGAGTTTGCCGCCGCCGTTGAGAACGTAGGATCCGGTATTGTGTGCAGGATCGATACCAAGGTCTATGGTTTTGAATGCCAGACTTGAGTAGTTGGTAGAGAGGCCGCCACCGAAAGAAAGGTTGGGATAATACTGGCCTCTGACCGCCTGCAGAAATTTCTGCGATGCCTTTGCTTTAAGATCGGCGGATTTTATAGAAGGTATAATATCCAACGCTGTCTTATAAACGCTGTCGGATGACTGCTGGTATTCAGCGATGTCGAGGCTGGCCGGAATGCTGTTCTCGTATTGCACGTTCCTGTTGTAGGGAACGTTCATATACTGAAAAAGTGCGACTTTGGACGCTTCCAGGGTGTTGATGGCGGCAGCGATATTGACCTGGTCGCCGGCGTATTGTCCCTTGAGATCGGAGAGATTGGACAGGAGCACCAAGGCGCCCTCTTTGTTCAGCGCGTCGAGCCGGTCGACCTGCTTTTTGTCGATGTCGGCCTGTTCTTTGGCGATGGCCAACTGGTCCTGGCTGCTCAGCACCTGGAGATAGGCTAATATAACGAAGAGTGTGATATTGTCTTTCTGTTGCTGAAGGTCGTATTTGCTGGCGCCGTAGGCGTATTTATTGCCCTGCAGGTTATGCAACAGCTGCAGGCCGTTGAACAGGACGATGCTGCCGCTGATGCCATAGTTGCCGGTGTTCACCTGGTTAACGTATGTATAGTCGTAGGAGTTGAGGGTACGTCCAAAGCCGATCTGTTGCGAGGCGGAAGCGCTGATATTGGGCAGCATATTGCTCCAGGCCTGGTCATACTGGACCTTGTTTGTCTGGGACTGGAGGTCGGACTGGTTGACGGCCAGGTTATTCTTCAGGGCATAGTCTACAGCCTGTTTGAGAGTGAGGGTATTTCCAATGACGGTGTCGGGGGCGGCGCCGCGGCTGACCTGAGCGTCGGTGGTAGAGGTTATGAGCAATAGGACCGCAAGAAAGAAATTCAAATATCGCATAGTGACTATATTAAGATTTTGCCCGGGTACGGATGCCGGAAGATCGGGTACGGACACCGGAGCCGATCAGTTGGAAATATCCACTCTTCCGTCGAGCAGGTTGATAATGTGTGAACCGTAAGCGGCGTTCTTCTCGGAGTGCGTCACCTGGATGATCGTCACCCCCTCGCTGTTCAGCTGTTTGAAAAGTTCCATGATCTCCTCGCCCTGGCGGGAATTGAGGTTGCCGGTCGGTTCGTCTGCGAGCAGGAGCTTGGGTTTGCCGATAAGGGCGCGGGCGATGCCTACGAGCTGTTGCTGACCGCCGGACAGCTGGGTGGGGAAGAGGTCCTTTTTTCCTACGATCTGAAAACGGTCGAGGATATCTGCTACCATCGCCTGGCGTTCGGAGGATTTGATGTTTTGATAGATCAGCGGCGTCTCGATGTTCTCGTACACGGTCAGCTCGTCAATGAGGTGATAGGCCTGGAATACGAAACCGATGTATTGTTTGTACAGCTGTGAGCGTTGTTTTTCCTTGAGGGTGTGGACGGCCTGGTTAAGGAAGAAGTATTCTCCTTCGGAGGAATCGTCCAACATACCGATGATATTGAGCAGGCTGGATTTTCCGGATCCGGAAGGACCCATGATGGATACAAATTCTCCTTCCTTTATTTCCAGGTTGATGTCCTTCAAGATAAAGTTCGGTTTGCCCCCGACGTTGACCCATTTGGAAATGCGCTTAAGTTCGATCATTGTTGTTATTTTTTGATTTTGAGTTCCAAGATTACGAATTGTTTTGATTCGAACCTTTGGGGTCACGGTCTTATTGTTAAAGACATGCCGGAATGTAATTTGTTGATTAATAAAATATTAGGAGGGTATGGAGGGTTTTTTAGTCCGGTTTTGATACAGGAAGTGTTCGTTTTTGATACAGGTGATTATTTGTTGGCCGCGGGGGTTGCGGGCGGTGTATATTATTCTGTCCGGAGGTTTTTGACCGGGTTGCCGGCGAGGGCGCGGAGAGCCAGGACGGTGATCACGGAAAGGATCAATAACAGGATGGGGAGCAGGGTCAGGACAAATGTCAGCGGGGTGATCGTGATCCTATAGGCGAAATTGTCGAGCCAGCGGTTGGCCAGCCACCAGCTGAGGGGCAGGGATATGACGGCGGCGGCGGTGGCGAGCCGGATGATCTGGCTGGATAATATCCGGAGGATGTCGATATTTTGTGCGCCGAGGACTTTCCGGATGCCTATTTCCTTTAGCCGGCGTTCGATGGTGAAGAGGGTGAGACCGATGAGGCCCAGGGTAGCGAGCACGATGGCCAGAATGGTAAAGAAGGTAATGGCCTGGCCAAGGAGTCGTTCTTTCTCGGCGAGGCGGGCGAAATTGTCGTCGAGGAAGCGGATGGTCGGGGTGGTCTGCGGCTGAAATTCTTTTCCTGTCCTGTTGAGCCAGTCGAGGAAGGCAGCGGTGTTGCCGCCGCGCAGGCGGATGGCGAGGGTGCTGCCTTCGGGGGTGAAGCGCAGGATAGCGGGGCCGATCTTTTCGTGCAGGGAGGTGTAGTTGAAATCCTTTACCACGCCGATGACCTTTTCGCTGCCGTTGATGATGCTGCCGACGGGTTTGAACAGACCGAGGGCTGCGACTGCCGATTCGTTCAGGATCAGGGAGTTGGTATCGGACAGCAGCTGTCTGTTAAAATTCCTTCCGTCGGTGAGGCGCATCTCCATGGTACCGATATAGCGGTCGTCAACGGGGAAGGTCTGGATATTCATATCTTTTGTCATGGAGAGAGATCGGTAGCTGCGCATGACGATGCTGTTGCCGGCCGGCGTCCGTTGGCAGAAGCTGGTGCTGGCGACCTGGGATTGCTGTTCGACCATCTGGCGGAATGCGACAGCGCGGCCTTTCATATCGCCGATGTTCTCGACCAGGACGATCCCTTCGGTCTGGAAGCCTTTGTCCTTGTTCTTCATATATAACAGCTGGCTATAGACGACGAAGGAAAGGAATACGAGGCCGGTGGCGATCACGAACTGGAGGGTGACCAGGCCGTTGCGGATGCCGGCATTGCCTTTTCCTGAGCCTGTCGAGGCGGTCGTGCGGAGGGCGTTGAGCGGCCTGAGGCCGGTGAGATAGAATGCCGGGTAAAGACCGGCCAGTATCCCGACGACGAG
Source organism: Bacteroidota bacterium (assembly GCA_018267585.1). Classification (GTDB taxonomy): domain Bacteria; phylum Bacteroidota; class Bacteroidia; order Chitinophagales; family Chitinophagaceae; genus Puia. Next base: position 1,879 of record JAFDYE010000583.1, on the reverse strand, counting down.
GGAGAACAGGATCAGGCCGATATAGTTGGCGGACAGGAAAGGTATGGGCCCGGTAAGGGTGACTCCCGTGGAATACTGGTAGAGGTAGAGGATCACCTGGATCAGTCCGCAGGAAATGAGCATGGCGAGTCCGCTGAAGAGGACGGATTCCTTCAGTATCTGGCGCACCAGCTTGCTGCGGGAGGCGCCGAATGTCTTCTTCAGACCCATCTCTTTGGCGCGTGTGGATGCGCGGGCGGTCACGAGGTTGATATAGTTGATGATGGCGAGCGCGATGAGGAGGATGCTGATGGCGCTGAGCAGCCTGACCTGGGTGATATTGCCTCTCGGGGTGATATCGAATTTCATATCGGCGGCAAAATGGATAGCCGTCAGGGGCTGGATGATGAAGCTGACGGCCATGTTGCTCGCTGCCCATGCGGCGTAGGAAGTTGTGGCGCCGCTGGCCGGGTAGATCAGTTTTTCGCGGAGGGTTTCCAGCCAGGTGCGGAGTCCATTTAGGGTGCCCTGCGGTCTTAGCTTGACGTAGTTGTATTGGGCGGCGGACATCCAGTTGGTCAGGCTGGAGCTGGTGGCCGGCGGCCGGGGCAGCAGCAGCTGTGGGTCGAGGTGGGACCGGTTGAAATCTTCTTCGAGGACGGCGACGACTTTGTAGGGCGTCATCTCTTTTCCGACGAGAAGGGTTTTACCGATAGGGTCTTCTTTTCCAAAAAATTTCCGGGCATTGGAGGCGGAGAGGACTGTCTCTCCGGGCGAGAGTCCGGCAGATGGCAGAAAGCCTGCGGACGCGTTGTAGGAGAAAACCTTAAAGAAAGAGGAGTCGATATAGTAGGGGCGGATGCCGGTGAAGGCCCTTTCCTGTGTGCCGGTGCGGACTGGGGATTCGTTGTCATTGGTGACCGAGGTGGCATATTCTACGTCTTTGCAGGAGGCCTGCAGCAGGGCGGGCAGTTGTGGCTGGCTGACGGCGAAGGGGCCCATGTTGAAAAAGTCGGTTCCAATGCGGGCGATGCGGTCGGCGTCCCGGAAGTGACGGTCGCAGCCCAGCTCACGGTGCGAATAGATGAGCAGTATAAAGGAAGCGGCGATGCCGATGGAGAGGCCGCCTAAATTGATCAGTGAGAAGGCCGGGTATTTGCGGAATCCGCGCAAGGTATGGGACAACTCTTTCATACTTGAAGATAAGCGTTTATTCGGTACGAAGGCTGCGGGCGGGGTTGGTAGATGCGGCCCGCAGGGTCTGGGTGCTGATGGTCAGCAGGGCGACGGTCAGTATCAGGAGGATGGGAACGATGAACATCCAGGGGCTGATGGACGCTCTGAAGGCGTAGTTCTCCAGCCATTTCTGAAGCAGGAAGTATGTCAGCGGGATGGCGACCAGGAAAGAGATCAGTACGGGGCGGATGAACTCCTTTGTCAACAGTACGAGGAGGCTGGGGAGGCTGGCGCCGACGATCTTACGGATACCTATTTCCTTTGTTCGTTGATTGACGACGAATGCGGCGAGGCCGAGGAGCCCGAGGCAGGAGACGAAGATGGCCAGGCCGGCAAAGAGTCCGAAGGTCTGGCCGAACTGCCGGTCGGCTTTGTACTGCTGTGCGAAGTGGTCGTCCAGGAAAAAATAATCGAAAGGATTGCCGGGGAAGAAGGTCTTCCACTGGCGTTGTATGGACGCAATCAGAGCGGGCCAGCTGTTGCGGTCGCCCGTCAGGGTCAGCGAATAATAGCCGCCTGCGTTGGGGAAGTAGCGATAGATATGGGCGTCATAGTCCTGGTGCAGGGATTCCTGGTGGTGGTTGCTCACCACGCCGACGATGGTATAGGTGCCGCCCCAGAATTCGATCTTTTTGTTAAGGGCCTCTTCCGGTGTGGTGAAGCC
>JAFDYE010000582.1 GCA_018267585.1 Bacteroidota bacterium | reverse complement strand
GCACAAGCCCCGCAAAAAAGCCAGATACAAACCCCTGGCCACGCACCGGTTCCTCGTAAAAGCGCCCCTGCTGAACGCGGACGAGCTGGTGTGCCTGCTGGGCAACGGGACGACGCTCCACGACTGGGATGAGACCGATCCGCTGCTGCTGTCGCAGGAAGGCAATTGGTGGACGCTCAACCTGTCCGTTCCCCCAGAGGCATTCCCGATCGAATACAAATACGGCGTCTATAACAAAAAAGAAAAACGCTTTGTCCGTTATGAGACGGGACCCAACCGGTCCCTGCCCGGAGACGCCCGCAAGGGAAAGGTAAGCGTCATTCACGATGGCTTCGTCCACCTGCCCAATACGAGCTGGAAAGGAGCCGGCATGGCGATACCCGTTTTCAGCCTGCGCGGCAAGCACTCGATGGGGGTGGGAGAGTTCACAGATATCCGCCTGCTCGTCGACTGGACGGTCAGGTGCGGCCTGCGGCTGATCCAGCTGCTGCCGGTACAGGATACCACGGCTACCCATACCTGGGTGGACTCTTACCCCTATGCTGCCATCTCCGCCTTTGCGCTTCACCCGATATATCTCAATCTGGAGAAATGCGCCGGACGGAAATATGCCGGGCTGATCAAGCCGCTGAAGAAAAAACAAAAGGAGCTGAACGCCCTGACCGAGTTGGACTACGAACAGGTCTTGAAGATCAAATTATTGACGGTTAAAGAATTATACGAACTACAGAAAGAAGAATTCAAGAAGGATCCCGAATTTTTGCGCTTCTTTTCCGACAACGCCAACTGGCTGGTGCCCTATGCGGCCTTCTGCCACCTCAGGGATAAGTACAACACGCCCGATTTTACCGAGTGGAAGACCAATAGCCAGTACGACGAAGAAGCCATCCGCAAGCTGACAACGCCCGGCAGCAGGCAGTATGATTCCATTGCCTTTCACTACTTTATGCAATATCACCTTCACCTTCAGTTGAGGGAGGCGGTGGACTATGCCCACGAACACGGGGTCGTCCTCAAAGGCGATATCCCTATCGGCATCGGCCGCTACAGCTGTGACGCCTGGGTAGACCCGGCGCTTTATCATATGGACCTGCAGGCGGGCGCTCCACCAGACAATTTTGCCGTAAAGGGGCAGAACTGGGGTTTCCCGACCTACAACTGGGACACGATGCAGCACGACGGCTACGCCTGGTGGAAGCGCCGGTTCAGCCATATGCACAACTATTTCGATGCCTTCCGCATCGACCATATCCTCGGTTTTTTCCGTATCTGGAGTATCCCCATGGATATAGTGGAAGGGATCCTGGGCCATTTCGAGCCGGACATACCCGTGCATCGCGTGGAGTTTCAGCAGCGGAATATATGGTTCGACTACGACAGGTACACCAGGCCCTTTATCAGCGACGCCGTCCTTTGGGAGATCTTCGGATCCGACATGGATACGGTCAGGGCGTCATACCTGGAACCGGAGGGGAATGGCTTATATCGTCTGAAAGCCGCCTTCGATACGCAACGGAAGATAGAAGCGCATTTCAAAGCACAACCGGAATCTGCCGGCCGGCTGCAGCCGGGACTGTATGACCTCGTAGCCAATGTCATCCTGCTGGAGGTGGAAGGCTCGGCAGCCCAGCAATTCCATTTCCGTATCTCGATGGAGAATACCTCTTCTTTCCGGCACCTCGAATGGCATGTGCAGCAGCAGCTAAAAGACCTTTATGTCAACTATTTCTATAACCGCCAGGACGAATTCTGGCGGAAGGAGGCGATGCGGAAGTTACCCGCGCTGAAGAGGGCTACCAATATGCTCGTCTGCGGAGAAGACCTCGGCATGGTGCCGCGCAGCGTTCCCGACGTGATGCGTCAGCTGGGCATCCTCAGCCTCGAAGTGCAGCGTATGCCAAAGAACCCTGCCCGTGAATTCTTTCACCCCGCGGAGGCGCCCTATCTCTCCGTCGTCACGCCGTCCACCCACGACATGAGCACGATCCGCGGCTGGTGGGAGGAGGACAGGGCCCTGACACAGCGATTCTTCAACAACGAGCTGGGCCAGTGGGGAGAAGCGCCCTTGTTCTGCGAACCCTGGATCAACAAGGCCATCGTCCTGCAGCACCTGCACAGCCCCGCCATGTGGTGCATCTTCCAACTGCAGGATATCATGGGGATGAGCGAGACCTTCCGGAGGGAGAATCCCCGTGACGAACGGATCAATGTCCCGGCGAACCCGCATCACTACTGGAGATACCGTATGCACCTAACGCTCGAAGAGCTGATCAGGGAGAAGGAGTTCAACGCCGCGGTGAAAGAGGAGGTGGAGGCCAGCGGCAGGTAGAAGGCATCGACGTTTCGCCCGAACCGGACCGTTGGCCGCTCCGGAAGGAAGCCCCAAAAAGGTTGGCAGCCGAACACT
>JAFDYE010000581.1 GCA_018267585.1 Bacteroidota bacterium | reverse complement strand
TGAGGCGCTGCAGCTGGCGGACAATGCGAAGGCCTGGGGTGCGAAGGGACTGATGATGCTGCCGCCTATGCGTTATAAGTCGGATCATCGCGAGACGGTGACCTATTTCAAGACCGTCGCGCAGTCTACCGATCTGCCTGTCATGATCTATAACAATCCTGTGGACTATAAGATCGAGGTGACGCTGGATATGTTCGAAGAGCTGATCGAGTGTCCGAATATTCAGGCTGTGAAGGAGTCGACGCGGGATGTGTCCAATGTGACGAGGATGTTCAACCGGTTTGGTACCCGTCTTAAGATACTGTGCGGCGTGGATACGCTGGCGATGGAAGAGCTGCTGATGGGCGCCGACGGCTGGGTTGCCGGTCTGGTATGCGCTTTTCCGGCGGAGACGGTGGCTGTTTATCGTCTGGTGAAGGCGGGTCGTATCGAAGAGGCGCTGGCGATCTACCGTTGGTTCATGCCGGTGCTGGAACTGGATATTCATACCAAGCTGGTGCAGTATATCAAGTTAGCCGAGGTGCAGACGGGTATCGGCAGCGAGTACGTTCGTGCTCCGCGTCTGCCGCTGGAGGGGAAGGAAAGGGAGAGAATTCTGAAGGTGATCGGGGAGTCTGTGGCTACCCGGCCTTCGCTGCCTGACTATCTCTCCATCCGTCCCGGGAAAACATTTGCGTAATGGCGGAGGAAAAATTCAAACAGTCGCTTGGGCTGCTCGATGCGACGATGATCGTTGTCGGCTCGATGATCGGGTCGGGTATCTTTATTGTCAGTGCGGATATAACCCGCAACGTTGGTTCGGCGGGATGGCTTGTGCTCATCTGGGCGTTGACGGGGCTGCTTACGCTGACGGCGGCGCTCAGCTATGGGGAGCTGAGCGGGATGTTCCCGAAGGCCGGCGGTCAGTATGTATACCTGAAGGAGGCGTTTAATCCGCTGACCGGATTCCTGTTTGGCTGGAGTTTTTTTGCGGTCATCCAGGCGGGGTCTATCGCTGCGGTGGGAGTGGCTTTCTCGAAGTTCGCGGCGTATATCTTTCCCGGTATCGGAGAGCAGCATATACTGTTCGATCTGGGTTTTCTGCGGGTGTCGGCTGCGCAGGTCGTATCGATACTGCTGATCATGGGGCTAACGTATATCAATACCTTAGGCGTGAAGGAGGGGAAGGTGATCCAGACCGTTTTTACGATGACGAAGATCGTGGCGCTTGCGGGTCTGGTCGTCTTCGGATTTTTGCTGGCGGCGGATAAAGGCATTGCGCGGGCCAACTGGAGCACGGGTTTCAGACTAGGAAAACTGGAGGGTGGTTCGATCGTTCCGTATATGGGCATGGCTGGTTTTGGCGCGATCGCGGCGAGTATGGTGGGCAGTCTTTTCAGCAGCGATTCCTGGAACAATGTTACGTTCATTGCCGGGGAGATCAAGCGACCGCAGCGGAATATCGGGCTGAGCCTTTTCCTGGGTACGCTGATCGTGACGGTCATCTATGTAGCGACGAACCTGATGTATATAAACGTTCTTCCGATGGATGCGATCGCCAATGCGGAGAATGACCGGGTGGGGGTGACGGCTTCGCTGCGGATCTTTGGCGGCAGCGGGACGCTGGTGATGGCTATCCTGCTGATGATATCGACCTTTGGCTGTGACAACGGTCTGATCCTGGCGGGGGCGCGGGTCTACTATACGATGGCGAAGGATGGTGTATTCTTCCGGCAGGTCGGTGTGCTCAACCGGAATGCGGTGCCCGGGCGGGCATTGTGGATGCAGTGTATCTGGGTTTCGGTGCTTTGTCTCAGCGGAAAGTACAATGAATTGCTGCAGTATGTGATCTTTGTGGTGCTCATTTTCTATATCCTGACGATCATCGGGATCTTCAGGCTGCGGAAGAAGCGGCCTGATCTGCCGAGGCCGTATAAGGCTTTTGGCTATCCGGTGTTGCCGATCCTGTATATTATTCTGGCGGGGGCGATCTGTGTGTCGTTGTTCGTCTATACGCCTAAGTTCACCTGGCCGGGGTTGGGGATCGTGTTGCTGGGGATACCGATATATCATTTACTGACAAAAAATAATAAGCGTCCGAATGTGGACCTTACCGATTAAGCTGGCATCACTGCTGGTTTTGGTTAATGGATCCCTGCTAGTCTTAGCGGGGATTTGTCTTTTTGGCCTTCGGGGACGGGGGTTAGGTTTTGGAGGGGGCGCGTTCGGCGTGGCGGCGGCGGTTGTCCTGTATCTCTTCGATGTTGGCGTCGGCCCATTTAACCATATCTTTTATAAGGGGGAGCAGGCTTTGGGCCAGCGGGGTCAGGTCGTATTCGACACGGGGAGGGATCTCGGGATACATCTTTCTTGTTACGAGGCCGTCGGCTTCGAGGCTTCGCAGGGTTACGGTCAGCATTTTTTGGGAGATGTCGCCGATGGCGTTGCTCAGCTCGTTAAAACGGAGCTTGCCGCGGTCACCGAGGAGGATGATGACGAGGATGGACCATTTGTCGCCGAAGCGGTCGAGGACCTGGCGGACGGGGCAATTGACCGCGTCGAATGGGGGTTCGAGGGTTGGGGAGGCTGTTGGGGCGGTGGCGAGGGTGGTGGTAAGGGGTTCGCCTGTGGCGGAGGTCGTATTTTTTTCTGTAATTTTTTTCATTGTAGTGTGTTGATGTACAGTAATAGTTACCCGGGAGTGACTGGGTTTCGCCGGTGTGCCTTCTTGGAAGTGCCGGCGGTTTCTTTGTAACTTTAACTCTCTAAAAGTAACTTAATTACTGAAATTATGAAAATTGCATTGATCGGGGCCAGTGGTTTTGTCGGCAAGGCCATTGCCCGGGAATTAGTTGACAGGGGACATCGTGTGACCGCTATCTCACGTCATCCGGAGCAGGGGGGCGTCAGGGGGGACGTATTCAATATCGATGAAATGGCCGGGCTTCTGAAGGGGCATGATGCTGTTGTCAGTGCGTACAATCCGGGGTGGACGAATCCGGAGATCTATGCCGACTTTATGCGTGGCGCGGCGGCGATACAGGAGGCGGTGAAGAGATCGGGGGTTCGGCGGCTGATCGTCATTGGCGGGGCGGGCAGTCTGTATATCAAGCCGGGGGTTCAGCTTGTGGATACCCCGCAGTTCCCGGAGCAGTGGAAGCCCGGGGCGATGGCTGCGCGGGACTATCTCGATGTGCTCAGGAGGGAGGAAGACCTCGACTGGACCTTTTTCAGTCCGGCGATCCTGATGAATCATGAGACTGCGGGTGTGCGCAGGGGCCGGTATCGCCTTGGTCTGGAGAATCCGGTGTTCGACGAGAAGGGTCAGAGTCTTCTTTCGGTGGAGGACCTGGCGATGGTTATTGTCGATGAGTTGGAGCGTCCTAAACATGTTAAACAACGTTTTACTGCCGGTTATTGATCAGCGCCAGCCTCCGCCCAGGGAGCGGTAGAGGCTGATGCTGCGGAGGAGGATATTCTTTCTTGCCTGTGTCACTTCCAATTCTGCGTCCAGTGCGTTGCGCTGGGCTGTTATCACTTCGAGATAGGAGGCCTTGCCTACGCGGTAGAGGTCGGTTGCGACTCTGACGGCGGTGGTGAGTGCTGCGGCCTCTTCTTGTCGCAATTGATAATAGTCGGAGAAGTTCCGGATGCC
>JAFDYE010000580.1 GCA_018267585.1 Bacteroidota bacterium | reverse complement strand
CTATTGGCCGTGATGTTCGCGCCGACGCCGATCCGGAGGATACGCCCGTCTCTGTCCATGTCGCAGTCCAGCCGGTGAATATCGAGATCAAAGAGCTTGTGCTTATCCTCCAGGTCCTGCACCCATTTTATGTCGGACAGCGAGACGTCGGGCGGATTGTCCGGGCTGCCACCCCGCGTCGCCGCCTTCCGGTCTTTGAACACATACGTATTTGAATAGCCTGTGCTGTCCCGGTAAAAATATACCGTGCCGTGTTCGAGGAAAACCCGCCCTATCCGCACCTTACCCGAAAAAAGACTGTTCAGCAACGAGCAGTCGGCATAGACGGTCCTGACATTCATAAGATCATGATGGTGCCGGCGCCAGAGGCTGTCCCTGAGAGTGACGTCGGACAACTGGATGGAGAGAGATGGAAAATGCCTGAAACGGGATACGTCCAGCTGCCCGATGGCAATATCGGCCCCGAAATGAGCCTTTATCTCTACAGAAGCTTTCTGCAGAATGCGGGCCTTGTTGAAGTGAACATAGGCGGCCAGGCCTGCCCATACAAGCAATAGCAGGCACACCAGGGCGCCTGCTATCCGTAATGCATATCGTAAAAACTTCTTCAAATAGTCTATTAAAAGGAGATAGCTTCGAGGTAACCGGCGAACTTCTGTAACACCGCCGCATCTACCTCGATCTGCTCCTGCGCCTCTTTCCAGCTACGCTGTTCGATAGCTTCCCGGATACCCGGCAAGGTCTTCACACCATAGCCCGTATAAAAGCCCGGTGCGTAGATGGCATGCCGGTACCAGGGACGGCGGGGCAGACCATTATCCGATAGCAATTGTTGTTCCGCCCTGTAAAGTGATTGATTTACAAGGTCTGCACGGACGCCGGTCAGGTGGGCCCGGGACAGGCTGTCGGAAAGCCTGTTCGTGACCTTCTCGAGCCGGGTAAGCGCGTTCTGCAGGCTTGAGAAGTTGAGATAGGGCACTTCTGATCTTGCAGCAGGAGGCGCGAGCTGTACGGTCGGATCGGCAGCATAGGCATAGTGATTCTCCATGAGCACCTGGTTGGAGAGCGCCGTCGCCTCTCTCATCTGATCGACCAGGCTGATGAGCTCGCCCGCATAACCGTTGACGGTGCGGTAGAGGGCGCGGAAGTCAAAAGGCAGTACCGGCGCGTCCGCCATGCGAAGGGTGACGCGGCCCGCCGTCCTGGCGAGGGTGACCCCATACTGGAAGGTCGGGTCTTTGAAACGGCGGAAATCGTCATAACTGTCGTAGATGGAGTGGTATTCCCCGCCGGAAGACTCTCCTCCAAAGCCCAGGTTAAAAGAGGGGATACCCAAATGCTGAAGGAAGGGAGAGTAGTCGGATCCCGAGCCAAGCGCGCTGAGACTAAAACCCTTTTTCTGGAACAAGGCCCTGGCCAGTCTGTTGTTATCGGCGGCGTTGACCAGCTCGCGTGAGTGCCGCCTGTCGGCAATACTGATACGTGCTTCCGGGTCGGTGACGTCGCGGGCAACCTCGTTCATCATCGGCTCGAGCGCATGTGAACCCCCGGCTTCCAGAAAGCCGCGACCATTCTCGTCGGAGTTGATATATACGACCGCTTTTTTCTGTAATTCTTCGGCGTGCTCCTCCACCCATTCGGTGGAACCGATCAACCCGGGTTCTTCTCCATCCCACGCGCAGTAGACGATAGTCCGCTTGGGCCGCCAGCCCGTCTTGCGAAGCTCGCTGACGGCGCGGGCTTCTTCCAACAGAGCGGACTGACCGCTGATCGGGTCGGCGGCGCCGTTGACCCAGGCGTCATGGTGGTTGCCGCGGATGACCCACTCGTCGGGGAATTCACTGCCAGGCATCCGGGCAATAACATCGGTGACGGGCTTGGTATCCCAGCTGAAGGCCAGCTTTAGATGGACCTGTGTCTTCCCGGGGCCAATGTGATAGGTCATGGGCATAGCACCTCTCCATTCTTCGGGGGCTACAGGACCATCGAGAGCGCGGAGGAGCGGCTCGGCATCGTGATAGCTGATGGGGAGCACAGGGATCTTCAGAAGGGTAAGGGCTTCCGCGCGCTGGAGGCGTTTGGCGTCCTTTGTCGCGCCGATGCCGGGAGTCAGCGGGTCTCCGGGATAGATGGGCATGTCCATAATGGAGCCGCGCTGAACCCCATATTCGTTCTTGAAGGCGCCCTTGGGGTAAACGTCTCCCTGGAAGTAGCCATCGTCGCGGGGATCGGAGTAGATCAGGCAGCCGATGGCGCCGTGCTCCTGGGCTACCTTAGGCTTGATACCGCGCCAGGAATGACCATATTTGGCGATGACGATCTTTCCTTTTACAGAGATGCCCATTCTTTCCAGCCGGTCGTAGTCTTCAGGTATGCCATAGTTAACGTATACCAGCTGCCCGGTCACGTCTCCGTCGGGGGACCAGCAGTTGTAGGTAGGCAGCTGCTCGCGGGTCTGACCGGAGGTGGCGTCCTCTTTCAGGGCCGGTTCGGCCAGGCCCGCCTTCCAGAGGGTCGGAGAGGTCATCTCGAGCAGTCTTTCCTTTGGGGTGGGGAAGGGAACGTAGAAGGTTTCAGTCTGTACGTCATATCCCCAGCCCTTTAACTTATTATAAATATAGTCTACGACGGCCTTGTCGCCCGGGGAACCGACGTGGTGGGGATGGGCGGACATGATGCGGATACCGCTGTCGATATTGGCTGCCTGCAGATAACCGTCATAGGCGGATTCCAGCTGCTGTTGAGTTCGGGATGAGGCGTCGTCGAAGCCCGCGAGTGGTTTGGGCTGGGCCCAGGTCAGCGAAAAGGACAGGACGAGGGAGGAAGTAAGGAGCTGTTTTCTCATGGTTAATCGATTTAGCGCTGTAGTCTGGAAGTATATTGGGTGTAGTCTGGTACAAGGATCTCATACTCTTCCAGCATCAGAGGAGAGGTGAGGATGAAGTCGGCGGTGGCCCGGTCGCAGGCGAAGGGGATATTCCAGGTAACGGCAACCCTCAGGAGCGCTTTGATATCGGGGTCGTGAGGCTGGGCCTCCATGGGATCCCAGAAGAAGATGAGAATATCGAGCTTGGATTCGGCGATGCTGGCGCCTATCTGCTGGTCTCCGCCCAGCGGGCCGCTGAGGAACTTGCTTACAGACTGGCCGAGCGCCTGTTCTATCAGGCTGCCGGTCGTCCCCGTACCATACAGCCGATGCTGCGCCAACGCCCGCTTGTTGTAGACCGCCCATTCGATCAGCTCGGCCTTCTTGTTGTCGTGCGCCACGAGCGCAATTCGTTTGAAAGTGCTAAGCTTTCGTATTGGAGTTTGCTTTTGCATGCCGTAAGATACCGGGCTTTAAGAATATTATAACACCTTCT
>JAFDYE010000057.1 GCA_018267585.1 Bacteroidota bacterium | reverse complement strand
TGTGAAGTATGCGAAGAACGCTGTTGAGACGAGGGGACATGTGGCGGGGGACGTCCTGGACGCATTTTTTGCCGCAGGATGGACGGAGGAGAACCTGGTGGATACGATACTGGTGATTGCCGATAAGACCTTTTCGAATTACCTGCATGGGGCGACGAAGGTACCGGTCGACTGGCCGGCTATACCGAAATTGGAGGAGGTGGTTGCTTAGGGTCGGGTGAGGTTTTGCCCCGTGAGTAGATGATGGACATATACGACGAGCCGGAGGTCCCGAGATGGGGTCCCCGGTTTGTTTTTTTGGGGACCTGGTTTTTTGGGACCTGGTTTGTGTCGTTGCCGGTCCACCTGCGGTTCGTGCGATTCACAGCCCGTCCCTGGCCGGGGGTGCGGCCTCTTCCCTGGTTGACGGCGCGGCAGGCTGCTGGGGGGCTACGCCGAGGATGAGGTTGCGCAGACCTGATTCTATTCCCAATTGTTTGTCCTGCGCGTACCAGCGATGGAGCTCTTCGTTGTAGGTCGGTGCGGTGGCGGGGTTGGACTTAAGCCGCAACACCATTTCCTGTGCTTTGTCGGGTCTCGGCCCCCAGCTGCCGGTGACGTTGAACCCTTTGTCCAGCTGGATCACCTTGGGGATGGACATGCTGGTACCCGTGAGGTGGGCGTTGATCAGCGCGGGGTTTGCGTCGCGGTAGACGAAACGCAGCTCGATCATGCCCTTGGATGCCTCCGCGATCTTCTCCATGATGGGTGTGGACTGTGCCGAGTCGCCGCACCAGTTCTCGGTGATTACCAGCCAGTAACGGGGTTCCTTTAGCTGGCTCAGGGTTTGGATGGTGGCATCGGACAGCTGTGCCGTCTTGGCGATCCGCTGCATCCGCTGCCAGTTGATGGGGACGTACTTGCTGTTGCCTTCGGTCGGATTGGTGGCGGCTTCGGTCGCCACGCTGGCGCTGTACTGTGGAAAGGGGATGGCCCTGGTCCAGTAGGCGGCATAATCGGCGGGTGTCAGTGCGTTCATAGTACAAATATAGATGTTCCATGCGTGGAACACAGGTCGAGTTGTTTGAGGGGGGAATTTGGATTTCCGCAGGCGAGGTATGGCGGGATGCACGATCGTACGCCCGATATCATCGACGATGAAGAAAGAGAAGGGCGCCTATGTCTGGCTAGAGCCGATGGCTGTGGGCGGTGGCAAGTTGCCGAATGAGGACTGATTGGCGGATCAGTGAAGGGGGTAATGGTATAGTCGCGGGTGTCGTCCTTCGCTGATCGTATAGAAGCTCTTTCCATCCGGGCTGAAGCCGATCGCCTCTCCCTGTGGTTCCGGTTCATAGGGTTGTAGTGTCCATGGGCGCTGCAATGCCATCCAGACGGGTTCGGGTCTGCCGGGGGTATCGGTATTGTTTCCGGTGTTATCACCCGCGAGGACGCGGGGATCGGCGCTTTTTGGGGGTTTGTGGAGATCCGGGCTGTTTGGGGGACGGTTGGGGTCCGGGCTGATTCGGGCACGGCGTGGGTCCGGGCTGTCCGAGGCGCGCGATAGTCTCCGCCGCCAGTAAAATACACCCGTATAACTTTTTATCAGGATCTGATCTCCCTTCCGGGAGATATCGCCCGCAGTGATCCATTTGTCGAGTCCCGGAAAATGAAGGTTGGCATTCCGTACGAGGGTGCGGGTGACGCGCGGACTGAAATCCAACGGCGTACTATATACGTGTACTGAGTCCTCGCGCTTGCTGACGATATACAGTTGACGGAGGAGGGGGTCGATCATTAACGTTTCGGCGTCGCGGGCGCCGTCGGGATAGTTGAGATATAGTGGGTCTGCGGTCAGTTCGAAGTGAGGGACGTCGGCGGAGCTAATGGCCCCGGCGGCGCCGGTCACGATGGGCTCCTTTATCCGATAGACGGTTACAAAGCCCCGCTGGGCGTTATTGTCCCCGATGTCCCCGAGATAGATATAGTTCGCCCCGCTATCCGGGCCCGGGCCAATCGCGATATCCTCCACGTCACGCACACCCAGACGGGCAGTGGGCTCGCCCTTGAAATGGAAGATCGCCTTGAGCGCGCCGTCCGGACCTATTGCGAAAAACCGGCTGCTGTCGCCGCTATCATTATGGACAAAAAATATCCCCGGCTGGTCGGGAGAGGCAGCGATACCGGAGAGTTCGTCGAGCCGCCGGTCCCGGACGACGGCAAAAGAAGGGGGAGTAGTGGGGGCTAGAAGGGCCTTTTTTTTGAACCAGGTGCAGGAACATAGGGTGAGTGCAGCGACGAGGGGGAAAACGAGCTTCATGATCCAAAGATAGGGTAATCGCGATGGGAACCGGGGAGACGGGGATAGGGAGGAATTGGGGACAGGGGGATTTTGTAAACAAGGGGGATTCCGTAGATAGGCGGGAATCCGTGGATAGGGAGATTCCGTGGATAGGCGGGAATCCGTAGATAGGTAGATTCCGTGGACGGCGCGACTACGGGAATTGCGGGTGGGGTCAGTCTTGGCGGAGGCCAAAGGCTTTGTTGATGGCTTCGGTGCGATTTTGGACGTGCAGCTTGTCGTAAATGCGGTGGATGTGTTGGCGCACGGTGCCGACGGCGATGTGGAGCCGGTCCGCTATCTCTTTGTATAAAAAGCCCTTTGAGAGGAGGCCGAGGATCTCGGTCTCCCGCGGGGACAGCTCGTGAATATGGCCGGGGCGTTGAAAAGAGGACACTACTTTCCGGGCGATGGTGGCGCTCATGGGGGACCCTCCCTCGTAGAGCTCGTGCAGTGCAGCGATGATGCGATCCGGGGAAGTATCCTTGAGCAGGTAGCCGCTGGCACCCGCGGCCAGCGCCTCGAACACCTGGTCGCTGTCCTCATAGATGGTAAAAACGATAAACTGCATCCCGCTGCCGGCAGCTTTTAGCCGCCGGATACAGTCCAGTCCCGAAGAGCCGGGCAGGGCGATGTCCATCACAACGATATCGGCCGGATCGTCGGCGGAGGATGATCGCGAGGGATCGGTGGAATAGAACGAACGGGAGGGGGACCCGGCCAGGCCGGTCAGCGCCTCTTCTGCGCTGGAAAAGACCGAGACGCAGGCGAAGTCCCGGGTCTGGTCGATGATATAACGCAGACCCTCCCGTATCTCGGCGACATCCTCTACGATACTGATGCGAATAGTTGCCATTTCGTCAAATATTATGTCCCGGTAAATGGAAGTTAAATGTACCCATTCAAAGGGAGGTTTGTGTATAACAAAAGTTAGGCCGGGGAATGAGGGGGCGAAGGACTGGGGGACGACGGAAGGGAGTACGATGGAGGTTAGGACGACGTATCGATGGGCGATGGATCACCAGCCGCCGTCAGCGGCGCTATTATAGTGATGGACGTTCCGCCGCCCGCGGTGATCTCCATCCTGCCGCCGACCTGCTCGACGCGATGCTGCATGTTCTTCATCCCGTTGCCCCAGCGGTTGCCACCAGCCTTATAGATACCCCTACCGTTGTCCTGGACGATGACGGTAAGCTCTGCGGCATCAAAATGGATATTTATCGACGCGACGCCCGCGCCGCTGTGGCGGACAATATTGTGTACCGCCTCCTTGACCGCGAGATAGATATTACGACGGAACTCCTGGGTCAGCTGCATATCCGGGATATTCTCGGCTATGTCAAAACGTACATCAATACCTGCCTGCTCAAGCAGCTCTGCGGCGTGGCTCCGGATGTAGGCGACCAGGCTTCCCAGGGTATCCTGTTCGTGATTGAGGGTCCAGACGATCTCGTTCATCTTCCGGATCAGCTGCTCCGCGGTCTGCCGGATCTTTGCGATGGTTGCGGGGTCGCCCGCCGCGAAATTCCCGCCCGGAGCGCGCGCTATTTCCGACCCGTCTGGATGGCCCGCAGCATCGGGGCTGGGGTCGCCGCCGGCTTCGGAGCCGCCCGCATCAGAGCCGCCCGGATCGCGCGGAATGTCGGACCCGTCTGGGTGGCCCGCCGCGTTGGAGCCACTGGTTCCGACCGCATCGGCGCTGCGCCCGAGCGTCCTGCTGAGGAACAACAGCGAGGTAAGACCTGAACCCATATCGTCGTGCATCTCCTGGCCGATCCGCTGCCGTTCGCTGGTCTGTCCCTCCAGGGTAGCCCGGAGGCGGAGGTTCTCCTGGCCCGCTTGAAGGGCCTCCATCGCCCGGAGCTGCAGCTGCTGCCGCTGCCTGAAGTAGGACCAGGTCCCGATGAAGAGGGCCGCCAGCAGCAAGACGCCCGTCACCGCGACGATGAGCCAGCTGCGCTGCCGGATAGCCTGCTTGTCCTTCTGTTCGAGCAGCAGGTCCTTCCGGAGCAGGTCGTGCTGCTGGCGCTCGACCTGATACTTCGTCTCGAGCTCCTGTATATTCTTTAGCATCGTGCGATTGATCAGCGCCTGGCTCAGGGAGTCGTAGCGCCTGCGATATTCCACGGAGGCTTTTGGCCGGCCCAGCGCTATTTCCACATCCGACAGCAGCAACAGCAGATTGCGGGAGACCTCCCGCTGTCCGTGATTGGCCGCAAACGGGATGGCCTGCTGTTGCAGTAGCTGCTCGGCCGCGGCATAGTTGCCCTTCCAGTACTCCCCTTCGGCGAGCCCCTGCCAGATGATCGCCTGACCATTGACGTCATCGAGCGCCCGGGCCAGCGGCTGCGCCCGGCGGAAGGCGGGAATATATTTGTCCGGGTCCTCGCTCTTCGGATAGGCGTCGCCGATGTTGATGAGCGCCGTCTCCATCATGTTGCTGTCGGGGATCCTGCTGCCGATGGCATAGGCCTGCCGGGTATACCGCAGACTTTCGTCCGTCAGCCCCTCGTCTTTGAGTGCAGTAGCCATATTGATCCAGGCCGAGCCCATCGCGAAGGGGTCTTCGTTCTTCTCCGCCTGCTGCAGGCTGTTGCGGGCATAACCCAGGGCCTT
>JAFDYE010000579.1 GCA_018267585.1 Bacteroidota bacterium | reverse complement strand
TTCGGACCCGTACTATGACCCTTATTACGATCCGAACTATGACCCTTATTATGATCCGAACTATGACCCTTATGGCAATTCGGTCAAACCGGGGGTGCACACCGGCTCGGGAAATACGGGGACTTACAATGCGCGTGGGCAAAACGCACCGGCTCCGGGCAAATAAGGGGTCAGACCGGGGTTTGCCGTCGTGGGCGACGATATTGGAATGTGATTTGTCTTATGGTAAGAAAAACCACTACACCCACGTATGGAAAACGGTACAATGCTGCAATCATTTCATTGGTATACTGACGGCGATGGAAAATTTTGGGACCAGGTTGGGGAAAATGCGCAACACTGGGCGGAGCTAGGGATCAACTCTGTCTGGTTGCCGCCGGCTTATAAGGGTACGGTCGGCGGATATAGCCAGGGCTATGACGTATACGATATCTATGATCTCGGGGAGTTCGATCAGAAAGGGTCGGTGCGTACGAAGTACGGGACAAAGGAGGAGTATATAAGGGCTATAGAGGCTCTACACAAGCACAAGATACAGGCTTACCCGGATATTGTCCTCAACCATAAAGGGGGGGGCGACGAGGTGGAAAAGATAAAGGTTATGCGGGTCAATCCGGAGAACCGGAATGAGTTCATCAGCGAGCCTTTTTTTATAGAAGCTTATACAAGGTTCACTTTCCCGGGACGGAATAAGAAATACTCGGAGTTTGTTTGGGATTACCGGTGTTTTACCGGAGTCGATTACGCGGCCGATCTGAAGGAGACCGGCATTTTTACGATCATGAATGAATACGGGGACGACTGGGAGGAGGTGATCGATACTGAGAAGGGAAATTACGATTACCTGATGTACTGCGATATCGAATTTCGCAATCCTGCCGTGCGGGAGGAGCTGAAGCGGTGGGGGAAATGGTACCTGGAGACGACCGGGATGGATGGGGTGCGGCTGGATGCCGTCAAGCATATGCCGGTCCGGTTCTACAATGAATGGCTGGATCATATGCGGACGCTGAAGCCGGACCTCTTTGCTGTCGGGGAGTATTGGGCTCCGGGTGAATTGCATTTGCTGAGTCGGTATATCGATGCGACGCAGGGGCGGATGTCGTTGTTCGACAGCAGCCTGCATCACAATGTGCATCAGGCGTCGAAGGCGGGCAAGGACTATGATCTGCGGACGATACTGGACGACACCCTGGTGAAGGTGAATCCTGCACTGGCGGTGACGGTGGTCGATAATCATGATACCCAGCCGTTGCAGGCGCTGGAGGCGCCGGTAGAGGCCTGGTTCAAGCCGCTGGCTTATGCGCTTATCCTGCTAAGGGAGGGTGGCTATCCCTGTGTATTCTATCCGGACCTGTATGGCGCGCATTACGTTGATAAGGGAAGGGATGGGGAGGATCACGAGATATGGCTGGAGAAATGTGCGAATATCGAGCAACTGCTGACGGCGAGGAAGAAGTATTCGTATGGCGAGCAGCGGGATTATTTCGATCATGGTAACTGTATCGGATGGACCAGGGCGGGTGTGGATGATATCGAGGGGTCTGGGTGTGCCGTTGTGCTGTCGAATGGGGAAGAAGGTATCAAGTCCATGGAAATAGGAAAAAAATTCTCGGGTATGGCCTTTGTGGACTACCTGGGGAATCACTCCGGCGAGGTCGTGGTCAATGGGGACGGCTGGGGTGAATTCCATGTGTCGCCGGGCTCTGTCTCGGTCTGGATCGAAAAAGGGAGGTGAACAATCTGAAACTGAACGAGCGGATCGGCTCATTCGATCGAGGAGGCGCAGATCGCGGCGGAGGAGCGGGGAAGGATAGTGGGTAGGGTAGACGACGCGCCGGCCCAGGCGTCGGAGGTCTAGACGCTGGGTATGGTATGACGGGTTTGTTGAACTTTTGTAATATAAAAAGCTCTAATACCCTGAAAACATGACTAACGAGAAAAGAATTATGGTTGTCGATGACAATCCCGATCATTTGCTCATTTGTACGATTGTTTTTCAAAAAAAGGGCTACCGGGTTAAGGGATTACCCGGCTGCAAGGAGGAAGGTGAATTATTGGAAGCCGTAGAGCGTTTCCGGCCGGATCTGGTCTTTGTGGATCATAATATGCCGGGGCTCTGCGGAGCGGATCTGGTGAAGTTGTTAAAAAGAACACCTTCTTCGGCGAATATACCTGTCGTTTATTTCACCTCAGAAGCAGATATTGAGTCGCTGGCGAAGGAAGCCGGTGCTGATGGATACTGCAGGAAACCGTTTGAGATAGCCGATCTTTTGGCGACGGTTGAAAGATATGCGGCTTGATATCGGGGAATCAAAAGTCCGCCCATTTTTTGAAGTCGTGCACGCGGTCACGGCTGACGATAACCTCTTCCGTTTGTAATGGGCATTTTAGTGTTAGCCGGAGGCGATGATTAATGAAGGGTTTTACCTGCTCGATCGCGCGGGCGTGGATGATGGCGCTCCTGTTGATGCGAAAAAATGCGGAGGGCTCGAGTTCCTGCTCGAGTTCGTCGAGGGTATGGTCTACGAGATATTTTGTTCTGTCCATTCCGACAAGATGAACGATGCGGTTGCTTGCCGTGATCATGGCTATATCGGTCGTGTGGATGAAGAATGACCGCTGGCCGATCCTTCCGAGAAACCGGGATTTGAAAATTGGCCGGCCGGGGAGGGAGGCGCCGGGGCTGGAACGGATCAGTCGAAATTTTTCCAATGCTTTTGTCAGGGATTCGGGCGTTACCGGTGTGAGGAGATAATCGATGCATAAGAATTGGAATGCGTCAAAGGCGAACCGGTCGTCGGGCGCGATGAAAATGACCGGAATGGTGATGTTCAGCTTTTTGAATAATTCGAAGGGGGAGGCGCCGGCGAGATGGACGTTAGCAAGGAGGAGGTCGGCGCGCATGCCGGAACGGCAGAAATGATCAATGGATTGCGCGACATTTTCCAGTGTGGCGACGACCCGGATATGCGGGTCTGTCTCCTTCAGGAGCATATTCAACCGATCCGCCGACAATTTTTCGTCCTCGAGGATGATGATCTTCATGGCAAGAAATGTATAGGCGGTAAGGTTACGGAAAAAAGAATATTGGCGCGTATTGTGTTGATATGTCAAGGGGCAATTCCCTTAAAATGTTGAGCAGGGGGCGACGCGGCCGGGGCAGCACCTCAGACAGGAAGGGAAAAGGATCAGCCCTCTCTATGGAAAGGACTGATCCCTGAAGCGGGGAATTAAGGCAACAGCACCTGGTCGATCACGTGGACCACCCCGTTGGTAGTCACGATATTGGTTGTGGTGATGTTGGAAGGCGTGGAGTTGCCGGCGCCCTTGACCTGCGCTCCGGTGGTGAGGAGGATACTGACTGTCTCGCCATTTACCGTCGCCGGCGTGCTATTGTTGACGAGGTCGGAAGAGAAGATGCGACCTGCAATTACATGGTAGGTGAGGATCTTCGTCAGCGTGTTTGGCTCGGCCGCGTTAATGGCAGCTGTATTGGCAAAGCCGGCGTTTATGAACGCCTGATTGGTGGGTGCGAATACGGTGAAGGGCCCCGAACCCGAGAGGACTGCGGCTACGTTGGTACTACCCTGGCTGGCACGCAATACGGCGGCCACGAGCAGGCTGAGATTTGGGTTCGAGATGGCAGTTTGTACGATATTGCCGACGGGCGGCATCAGCACTGCCGATATATCATGAATGACGCCGTTAGTGCATAAGATATCCGCCCTTGTGACTGGAATTCCATTGATGAATACCTTTCCGGCGGCTGTCCTGGTCGCGTACAGTGGCTGGCCGTTGAGAGTGGTAACGGCTGTGTTAGCTGCCTGGGGAATATCCGCCGCCTTTACCTGTGTGGCCAGGACATGGTAAAGCAGGATACCTTTGAGCGTGGAATCGGGAATGGCAGCAAGATCTGAAAGGGAGTGGATGCCGATCGCCGCGAAGGCCATGTTGTCGGGTGCGAAAAGTGTAAATTTTTCCTCTGAGGTCCGGCTTAGCGTTTCTTTAAGTCCTTCCTTGTTGATGGCGGAGACGAGAATGGAATAATTGTCGTCAGCAGCCAGCGTAGCGTAGATACTGGACGTATGGCCGGGTGAGGATTTATGGCAGCCGGCGAGTACGATGGCAAACATGAGGGCGGCAGCGCCCAGCAGGCATTTGAACCCAAGTGGTGGAGTAGTGAGCCGTTTCATAAACTATGTTTTTAATTGATAAACAAAATAACCGGCCGGGATCTGTGCCAGGCGGCTGAATCGTCGTTTTTGAGTGGTGAATCGTTATTTTGCGTCGGCAGTGTGTGTTGTCCGCGATATCGGCAGGAGATGCCGGTAGGTGAGGGTACGAGGTGTTCAGGATCGGCTTGACTTTTTAGTGAAATGTATAAACAAGCCCGTCGTCGTATCGTTGGTGTCAATAATTTGGTGTATGAGAAAAATAGCGATTGTCGGAACGGGTTCGGGAATTGGACTGGCGTTGCTGCGGAGACTGTCAGCCGAAGTTGGAACAAAGGTGATAGTATTGTCGCGGACGAGGCCCTCCCTGCCTGTCGAGGAATATTTACCACTGGACGTTGCGGGGGAAGAAGAGCTGCCTCCCTATGGGGAGCCGTTGGACGGGTTGGTTTATTGTCCCGGGTCTATTGTTCTGCGACCATTTGAATTGCTGACGGCGAAGGATTTCCGTGCTGATATGGAAGTGAATTTTTTCGGCGCCGTGCGTGTCCTTCAGCATTTTCAGCGGGCCCTGAAAAGGTCGGGGAATGCTTCCGTGGTTGTCTTCAGTTCTGTTGCGGCGGGTGTTGGGATGCCTTATCATTCTTCAATCGCGTCGGCCAAAGCTGCTTTGGAGGGCCTTGTCCGAAGCCTGGCGGCGGAGTGGGCGCCTACGGTGCGGGTAAATGCGATCGCTCCTTCACTTGTCAACACGCCGCTGGCGGGGAGACTGGTCAATAGTGAAGCCAAAATCAAAATTGCCGCCGAGCGGCACCCTATGGAACGGATCGGGATGCCGGACGATATTGCAGAGATGGCCGATTTTTTGCTTTCCGGGCGCGCGTCCTGGGTGACTGGCCAGGTGTTCGCGGTCGACGGAGGCATGTCCCGCCTCAGGATTTGAGCTAAACGGTGTGAATTCAAACGCGGGCCACTACCACGGTTGCGCCTTCGTCGGGATGTTTTGCCCATTCCAGGAGGAGATCGCTTTCCAAGGATTCGTAGATGTCCTTTTCGTCTGCCCGGATCGGAAGTTCCCTGATAGGGACGAGCAAAAGGCGACTTGGCTCGGTATAGTCATAGTGATAATCGACGGTGATGCCTTTAATCTGCACAAATTTGAATCCCTTTTTTTTAAGGGAATTCAGTTTCGGAACCGAAAAACGCGAATAAATCGATCTCACATCGGCGAATGCTTTTCTCATTTTATAAAGTTTTCATTAGTCGAAATTACTGCCAGAAACTTGTACCGGAAATGGGTGTTCAAGTACATGAGCAGGCGGCTGAACTGTTGTTAAACAATTTTTCGGTGAACAGCAGTAGTTTAAAGTAAAAACGAGCCATATGAGCGAACGAAAAGTCTGTGTGGTCTTCCCTCATCAACTGTTCCGTGAACATCCTTTTCTAAAGAAAGGTGTTCCGGTAGTCCTTGTTGAAGAATTGCTTTTTTTTAGGCAATACCGTCTTCACAAGGCGAAATTGGTCTTACACAGAGCATCCATGAAAGCTTACCAGGATTGGTTGGCGGCATTGGGTATCGACGTGTCATATATTGAGTCCGCGGAACCCGCCAGTGACTGTCGGCTCCTGCCCGAAAGGCTGAAGGCAGAAGGCGTCGGGGAAATATTTGTTGCCGATCTGGCCGACGACTGGCTGAGGAGGAGGCTGACCGGCGCCTGCGATCGGCTGGGAATCCGATTGACGACCGGGAGGAGCCCTAACTTTCTGAACACGGTGGACGAGGTGGCTGGTTTTTTCGATGCCCAAAAAAAGTATTTTCAAAAGGATTTTTATATATGGCAAAGAAAGTCCCGCCATTTGCTGATGGATGACAATGGACGCCCGGCAGGCGGCAAATATAGTTTTGACGTCGACAATAGGAAAAGATTTCCCCGGGGAATGGCAGCGCCGGAAATCCCCCTGCCGCCGGAAAATATTTATATAGCAAAAGCCAGGCGCTATGTATCGTCCCGGTTTTCCCGGTGCTATGGTGAGGATAACGGACCGATCTTGTCCGGGGTGACATTTGCCGACGCCGACAGGAGCCTGCATCGATTTATAAATGCCAGACTTGGACGTTTTGGAGACTATGAGGATGCAATGCCTGCTATGCATCCCGTCCTATTCCACTCTGCGGAAGATCCCTGCCTCTTTCTGGACCGGGGAGACGGGCATCGTGCCAGTGGACAACGTCATCCGGAAGGTGTTGAGATACGGCTACTGTCATCATATCGAACGGCTGATGGTTATGGGGAATTTTATGCTCCTGTGCGAGTTTGACCCGGACGAGGTCTACCGTTGGTTCATGGAGCTTTTTATTGATTCGTATGACTGGGTGATGGTGCCTAACGTATATGGAATGTCGCAGTTCGCGGACGGCGGTTTGATGACGACCAAGCCATATATTAGCGGCAGTAACTATCTTTTGAAAATGGGAGACTTTGGACGAGGGCCATGGGAACGTATTTGGGATGGACTGTTCTGGAGATTCATAGAGACTCATAGAAGCCATTTTGCTACGAATCAGCGAATGGGGATGTTGGTAAGCACGTTGGACCGGATGGCGATGGAGAAAAAAATGGCTTTAAGGGAGGAGGCGGAAAATTTCCTAAGCCGGCTGTAGTTGTAGGCCCGGTGTATGGCCCGCTGGAGCAAATTTTGCGACATTTGTTCCAGGGGACCGAAGCATTGTTGAGATTTTGGGTCAAAATCGGTGGTTGAACGTCGACAGATGCCGGCGGTTCGCCGGCAAACCATATTTTCGTTCGAAATAGTGGCGGCAAACGAATTGACAAGACAGTCATGGATACAGTTGATATTTTCTCTATCACCGACGTACAGCGATTGACCGGCATCAAGGCGCATACACTTCGTGCATGGGAAAAACGGTATGGTTTGCCCGAGCCACAGCGGACGTCGACGAATATCCGCTATTATAGCAATGATGAGGTGCGGGCATTGATGACCATTAGAATGCTCAACGGGAATGGTCTCAGGATATCGACTATTGCCGCGATGTCGGTGGAAGAACGGCGCAATTATCTGAATGACGCGATGAAAGGCAGTGACACATTGCGTCATGCTGAGGATATGCTGCTTCTGTGTATGATGGAGGCTGACGAGGGGAGATTTTCGCAGGTGTACAGTAAGGAAACCGGCCGTTTGGGCCTGGAGCAGGCATTCGTGCAAATCTTTCTTCCTTTTTTTGAGCGCATCGGGATCTTATGGCAAACAGGGGCGATCGAGCCGGCGCAGGAGCATTATTTTTTTAATCTTATACGGCAGAAATTAATTGCAGGCACCGAATTTTTGGGTGTAAAGCCGAGCGGAACTTCGCCAGCAGTCCTGCTATTTCTCCCGGAGCATGAGCTTCACGAACTGGGTCTGCTTTTCTACAATTACGCATTCAGGGCGCGGGGATGCAGGACATTCTACCTGGGTCAGTCCGTGCCGTTGAACGGCCTTGAGCGAATGCTGCGGCTGATACAACCGCAATATATCGTTACGGGAATGACCAACCCCATCAATCCTTTAAATTTCCAGGAATATTACGCTAGGCTGCGGGAATTGGCGGGTGGGGCCGAGTTATTCTTTACAGGACCGGAGCCGGTGAAGCTGAAGAGGGACTACGACGAATTAAAGACAACAGATGATCTCATCCGGTGTCTGCTGGAAATGCCAGTCGCCTCAACGGATCCAGGGTCTGTCAAGCCCGGGCCAGATCGGAGTCATTGAGCGCCCTGGTCAGGTCCTCGACATTGTTAAGCCAGTGTATGTTTCGGCAACCGGATGCATCAGCCGGTCTTGCAGGATTTCCCGCCAGGTAGATCCGTTTGCCGGGGAATGAACGATCCAGGTCTTTCAGATAGGACGCGAGGGGCTTTGACAGTTCGGGCTGCAGGGTAAAGATAAGAAGGCGGTCGGGTGAAATTTCCCTGATTGCGGAGGTTATGGAGGCGAACGGGACGTTGGCTCCGAGGTATACCGCTTTTTGGCCGGACAGGCGGATTATGTTATAGGCCAGGAGAAGGCCCAGTTCGTGAAATTCGTTTTCCGGCAGGAGGAGCAGCCAGCGGTCGGCGTCCGGATGAGCTGGCGAAAGGCTGTCTACGGAAGCAAAGAGCTTTTTTCTCAGCAAATTACTCACAAAATGTTCGTGGGCCGGTGACGCTTTATCGCAGCGCCATAGCAGGCCGATCCGTTCGAGCATGGGCAACAAGACAAACCTGTAGGTGTTCTTTAGCCGGTAGCGTGAGATACAGTGGCCAAGGATCTCTTCAAAGCGGGTGTCGTCATAGGAAAGACCCGCAGCAATCAGCTGGGAAATGAAGTATTCTTCGGTCGCATTACAACGGGGACCGACGATGGATTCGAGGAGGTGGTGTAGTTTGTCGTCAGGCATCGAACCGACTTCGGATGCGCGGTAGCCTGCGTTTACGAGGCTGACCATGTTGAGGAGGCGTTTCATCTGGGCGTTGTCGTAAAATCGGGTATTGCCGGATGACCTTGACGGTGTCAGCGCCTTATACCTTGCCTCCCAGGCGCGGATGGTATGCGGCTTGATCCCCGAGAAGCGGCTCAAGTGAGAGATGGAATAGAGGCCCATTTTGTTGAAGTTTTGGGTAAAGATAGTTAAACAAAACGGGTTGACAAAATAATGCAGTATGAGATGGATCATTTTTGCCGTGGTTATGGCTGCGTCCTTTGCCGGTCATTCCCAGGATACGCGGGTCATGAGACGGCTTTATTTGAAGGCAGGAAGCAGCGAGCCGGCGTGTCGGGAGCTGCTGGCTATGACGGATGCGCATTCCGTTGATAATGACGCAGTCAGGCTGGGTTACCGTGGTGCCGCGGCAATGATGATGGCCCGATTTGTGCACAACCCGATCAGCAAGCTGAACTGGTTCAATCGCGGAAGGGATTGGCTCGATATGGCGATCGGGATGAATGTGGAAGCGGTAGAGTTGAGGTATCTCAGGTATTGCGTACAGATCAGCTGCCCCCGCTGGCTTGGATATAACAAGAATGCGGGGGCAGACGAAAAATATTTGTCAGGAATAGTGGACTCGCTCGTCGACCGGGAACTTATTGCCATGATCAGGGAGGCCCTGGGTAGCAGGACAAATAAACAAACAGGCGAATGAGGGCTGGAAACCACAGGGGCTTGTTTGTTCCGGGCAGCAACTACTTGAGTTGTCTGATCACAATATCCGCATGTATCTCGAAATGCGTCTTAGCTGTATTTTGATCGAGATAGATTAAAATAGCCTCCAAGTTCTTTTTTAATTCGGAAATACGTTCGACGGCGTGGGGTTCCGGTTGGCCGAACCGCTCTTCATGGCTGAAGCTTTTTAGCCGGTGATATTGTATTTTGTCGTTGTAGAGCGTTGCCAGGATCTCTTTTGCATCTTCCCCATTGAACTTCCCATTCAAGAGGTTAAATTGATTTTTTTGCTTAGCCATTGTTTCATTTTAGTTGGATGAACACGTGCAGGCCGTCCATGTCAGCGTGCGTGTCAATTTGTATATTTTTTGGTCTTTCGGATCGTAGCAGATCAGATGGACCCAGCCATTTCCAAAGAGTTTTCGCAGGATATCATGCTGTTCGACTATTTCGCCGATCCTGGCGGCCGGTGCGTATACCACAACTGTAAGCCTTAACGGCTTGTGATAAGGGTCATCATCCGATGTGAATACCGACTGTAAGGGAAGACCATGCATCAGGTCACTGGCGTTGCCCTGCATAATACCTATCTTGCCTGTGATGTTTGTTGTGATCTTGCTGCCGCCACCAAAAGCCACATTGTCCAATGTTGAGAAAAGATACTGGGCATTTATCCACTGAGCAACCACCATTGGCGCTGTAAGAATGGTTTTCAACGAGGAACTATCTTTATCTTTTTCCCATTCATAAGAATGCAGGAAAGCCCTGCCTTGAAGATCGCAGTCTTTAGTGAGCCATCGCGGGCCGGCAATAAAGGCGGCATTTCCGGCGAGTCCCCATTCCGGGCGAACCTGAGCCCAGTCTATTGCCCGTAATGCCATGCGTTGCGTTGCCCGCCCGGGTGCTGTATCGACTTCGAGTTGCGTTGCCCGCCATATGCAGTTGTTATTCCTTGCCCGTTCGAGGTCGTTTTTGAGGGTCAGCATCTTCCCGGTGAATGTGTCAGGTAGTTGCCCGTCATAAACTTTTACTTCGTCTGTCGTGGTATTATGCGCGGCTGCAACAAAAATCGTATCGTCGGGTATATTGATGCGCCGTTCTTCAAGTTCACTCCGGACTCTTTCATCATTCAGGATCTTTGCGAGTATTCTGGCGTTGGGCTCCCCATGGCGGCCGCCACATGCGCCACAGTCAAGGGCGGTCCCGTAGGCATTATTCTCTGAAGTACTGCCGTGTCCGCAGAAGACAACTACCGGGGCAAATGTTTCCGTAAGTCCCATCAATTTTAAGGCGGATGCCGCCATTTCGACCTGCTGCGGGAAAGGTATTCCTGTCAGATCGGGTATTACCGGATACGCGGGCGTAAGTCGCCGTCTCAGGAGTGATTGGATAAAAGCGGCTCCTTTAGGTGAGATACTTCGAATCGCCATCCATAAACCACTGGTCAAACCAATCGTCTCTACCAGGCCGAACGGAGCTGCAAAAGTATATTTAAGCGATTGATAAAGCCTCATGATTCCCTGAAACTTCCGATATCCTTGTTTATATGACCGGTGTGAACAGTTGGCGGGATATTCCTCAACATGGTAAGCAGGCTTCAGTAACACAGGGCAGGACGCATAGGACTCGGCGGTCACCGCATTTCCGATCGATACCGGGACGCCAAAAAAGCCTGCAAAACCAAGGGTTTCATAGTTGCCGGTAGCTTCCAAAGCTCTTCTGAACGGTTCTGAACGCACATCAATACAGAATACCAGTTGCGCCTCGGGTCTTGATCTTTTCTGAGGCGGCCGGGATCCGTTAAGCTGCTTTAGCAGGCGCTGCTGGTACCCGTTGTCGTCATTGACTATTGTACTATACGTGTCGTTCGTGTCTGCTCTTTCCAGCGCTTTTCTATGCCAGGCAAGAAGTTCGGTCGCCTGGGGCCAGATGAGGCAGGTCAAGACTGATCTGAACGCCAGGTACTCAATTCCTGTGAC
Organism: Bacteroidota bacterium; assembly: GCA_018267585.1. Lineage (GTDB taxonomy): Bacteria > Bacteroidota > Bacteroidia > Chitinophagales > Chitinophagaceae > Puia. Next base: position 607 of record JAFDYE010000579.1, on the reverse strand, counting down.
CGGGTGATCATTTTCCTTATCCCGGGCGTCCGTCCAGTTTGCACGATATTGGATATGCGCTGCCCAACCGGGGAGTGTCGTCAGCATGAGCGTAAGAAAGGTTTCGTGACAGGATGGTTTGATGCCAAGAAAATGTAAAGCTTTCGAAATGACGGCTTCGGGGTCATGTGGCAGCTGTTGAAGCCATTTGATCTTCTGTTTGTCGTTGCTATGGATCTTTTTATCGAAATGGATCAGTGACAGTGTACTTTTTAAAAAACCTTTGTTGCGTAATGGCATGCTGATGGTCGATTGTCCCTGGTCAAAAAAAGCCTGTAACCATTTTATGCTTTCCCTGTTGACATCTTCCATTGGAGCCGGCAGCACCTGCTGCTGGAAAAAGGCATTTGCTTTTCTTAGCGCTTCTTCAAAAGGTAGGTTTTCAAAACCGGCAATAGGGTTGACCGCGACAAGGTTTTTAAGGGGCCAGAATGGTGCGATCTTCTCCCAGCTGTTCGAGATAGCCTGACTAAGGGGTGGCGTCTCATTGACCGTTGATCTGTCTTTTCGATTTTCCAGGGACCCTGCTTTGGGTGTTACTACCATATATTTTATCTATTTAAATTGA
>JAFDYE010000578.1 GCA_018267585.1 Bacteroidota bacterium | reverse complement strand
GGTTTGTGCCAGGACCGACTGCCCAAAAAGGGAAGCCAGTAACACCAGCAGCAGATTTAGTCGTCGGGTAAATCTCTGATTCATATTTGGGAAGGGTAATTTGCTACTATTTTTACGGTTCCTGCAAGGCATACGCCCGCACAGCGCCATCACGGCTTACGCCGAAATAGTTTTACAGTAGGATCGCGATGGACCTAAAATGGAAGGAAATGGACTGACTAATGTAACTTATGGTGTGCGGAAATTCAGCGGATAAAAGGGACTTTCAACAATAGTAGATAAGGAATGGGAGGTGATAGCTATAATTCGAATGCAAATAAACCTATAATTTTCCGATTGTGCAAACTTTTCGGAAGAGATAATCAGCCGTTAACAAAATCAGACATATTTCTTTAGCTTCCACATCGGAACCTCCACCTTCTTGTGCAACAGGTACACGACTGGGACTGTGATGACAAAGGCGATAGCCACGCAGATCAGCTTGGCGAAACTTTCACTACCCGTCAAAACCCGAAAATAGTCGACGAAATTCTCTGTAACGAGTACGTGTATCGGATGATGAAATATGTATATGCAATAAGACATCACACCCAGCGTCTTAAACATTTGCAGGTTCAACAACTTCTTCAGCCTCACCAGCTCGCTCTTGCACATTGTCAGGACGATCATACCGGCAAAGAAAATATCGACAAGGGTATAGTTGACGCTATAGTTGACAATATATTCCATGTGCATGGTCCTGGCGTAAAGAAATACGATCGCCGACAGGACCCCGGCTACCACGGTGACAGGTATTGCCAGCCTTTCGAGTATGCCGCGGTTCGTGCGCGAGAATACGGCGATGATCGCGCCGAGAACAATCCCTTCCATCCGTCCGAGCGTGGCCACGTATGGAAAAGGGTTGACAAAACCGATATGCATCCCGACATTGCGGAAACCCCAGCTGAAAAAGAACAGGAAAATGCAAAACCTGACCAGGTTCTTGGGCGAGAAGAACATGACAATCAGCGGCCACGCAATGTAGAACTGCTCTTCGATCGCCAGCGACCAGAAATGCCGCAGCGCCTTACCCGGAGGCCAGCCCTCCAGCGAGAAGAGCCAGTTCTCCTGATAGGTCCAGAACCAGACCTGGTGATGCCGGTAATAGGACAGTTCCATCCAGCTCGCCGGAATCACGAAGAATAACAGAATGAGGGCGATATAATACAATGGGAAAACCCGCAGCACCCGCCGCAGGATAAAACCCTTAAAATAATCTTTCTTATTTTTTGTGTCGAGCAGGATCCCGGTAATGAGAAACCCACTCATGACAAAGAACATCTCCATAAATACCCACGACCCGATAAAATAGACCGGGAAATAGTGCGCCAGCACGACAAAGCAGATACCCAGTCCCCGCCAACCGTCAAATTCTTTGACATAGGTGCCTGGCACATAATCCAGCTGAACGGGTCTCATCCAAAGCGCTGCAGGTCTTTTAAGGTCGAAAAGTTTCATGTTCAATTTAGTTTTTTCCCTCACGGTTACGAAGCCGCCTGGTTCTTTTCCCACACGGTCACAAAGCCTCCGGTAAAACTATAGGGTAGTATTTCCGCTATAGCACAATCCATGCGCTGCAGCGCCTTTATTTTCTTGGTAAAAAAGCTAAAAGGGAATACGTCTTCAATGAAATTCGTCTTGCCGTAGCGGACGATACGAAACCGGTTGTCCTGCGCAAGCCGCTCAAGGGACTTCCGGGTGAAGAACTGGATATGCGTGAGGTCTTCGGCATCGCTCTGCTTGGTGGTCCCGCTGTATCCGAAAAGCTTTTTTGCCTTCAGAAGGGCCCGCCAGCGCCAGTCCTGCTTCTTCTGCATATTGATAAAAGGCTTGGTCACAAAGCTTTCCCTGGGACCGTTGCCGTTAGGCACCGTTACGACCAGGATACCGTCCGGGTGCAGGGATTGACTAAGTACGCCCAGCAGTTTGCCGGGTTCGTGCAGGTGTTCCAGCACTTCGCTGCAGATGACGGCAAAGTACCTGCTGCCCTCGGCCACCAGCTGTTCGGCACTGACAACTTCAAAACGAACATTGGGCAGGGTATTGAGGGATTTTGCCTTGGCTATGGCCTTCTCGCTGACGTCGATGCCACGCACGTTGAAACCCTGCGCGCCCAGGGACCGCGAGATAACCCCATTGCCACAGCCCACGTCCAGCACTTCCGCACCTTCCGGCAGCCTGCTGCGTAATACTTCAATGATGAAGTTGAGTCGCTTGATATCGGCAATACGTTCGAACTCCATATAAAATGTCTTAGTTTTCTTTTTGTTTTAGTACTTCGGTATATGCAGCTTCTATTTCTCTTGTCATGGCCGCTGCGTCGAATTTAGACCGGATAGTATCCCGGGCGCAACGCCCCAGGCGGCTCCTCAGATCAGCATTCTTCGCCATCTTTACCAGCGCCTGCGCCAGCTGGGTAGTATCGCCGGCCTCGACCATCAGCCCATTCTCACCGTCCCTGATCACCTCCCTGGTGCCATCGACATTCGTGGCGACCACAGCTTTTCCCATAGCCATTGCCTCCAGCAGCCCGATCGGCAGCCCTTCCCACAGCGACGGCAGTACATAAACATCGGCGCTGGCCAGTACCTGGGGAACATCCTGGCGAAAAGGCAACAGCGTGATCTTCTCGCCAAGCCCCCACTCTTCGACAAGGCTCTGAGCCTCGGCCTTCTGATCGCCATCCCCTACCAGGACCAGGTGCATGGCCGGCCCCGCCGACAAGGCTTCCTTAAAGGCTTGCATCAGTGCCAGCGGCTGCTTGTGCGCCGTAAACCGGGCGATAAACAGGATAAGCACCGTGTCTTCCGGGATCCTAAGCTCCTGCCGCAGCCCACCGCTAACGCTCGCCGGGTCAAATTTATTACGATCGATCCCGTTGTTGATCACCCGGGACCGGAATCCGCGTATCGCACCGACGCCGGTCTGCTTGTTGGAAGCCGATACCGAGATATTCAGGCTGGACCGGGAAGTAAGGTACCGCTCGCCCAGACGACGAAGATTCCGTACCAGGAAAGACTGGTCGCTATGGAAAGACCAGCCGTGAATAGTATATACAACCGGTATCCCCATCCGCCGGGCGACGTGCATGACATTGGAAGCTGCCCTGGTGCCATGGGCATGGATCAACTCCACGCGCTGCTCCTCCAGGAACTGCCGGACCTCCTTTCGCTTGCTCACGTCGAACGGCTTTTCCGTATAGATAACGTGCGTACTGATGCCCATCGCCCTGAGCCTGTCTACCATCGGACCCTCAGTAAAAGAAAGGACCACTGGGTCAAAACGCTCCTTGTCGAGATTCTCGACGAGGCTGAGCAAATGAGTCTCTCCTCCGCCGATCTGCCCCTGCCGGATACATTCCAGTAACCTCACCCTCTTTGCCATGACTGATTATAATGCGGGTTGCCTTTTGATGCCCCAGCCGTCCGGTAATTTTTCCGTGATCTCGATATTCCCAAACTCCTGGCTTTGGCGGGCGCCTACCACCCTGGCCCAGGCAGCCATGCGGGCGATTCCCTCTTTCAGATCGATACCGGTGGGACTCCCGAATATCGAATGCGCCTTGGTATGATCGGAATAAGCATGCAATACTTCATTTCTTGCGCTGAGATACGCAATATTCGGCTCTACACCAAATTCTTCACAGACGACAGTTGCCAGCTCGTTCACAGTGTAAGGCTTGTCCGCTCCGATATTGAAGACCTCGTTGTAGGCCGCGGGGATATTAACCGACCTTGCGATAGGTATGGCCACATCGTCGATATAGCTGAACGCCCTGGTCTGTGTGCCGTCGCCGAATATGGTCATAGACCGGCCCTGCATGATCTGGTTCATGAAAATGCCGATCACATTGCGGTATTTATCGCCGATATTCTGGTTCTCCCCATAGACATTGTGCGGGCGGAAGACAACATAATTCAGACCAAACATCTCGTGGGCAGCCTTAAGATCCATCTCGACGGCATATTTCGACACACCATAGGGGTCCTCGGGTTGAGGCACCAGCGCCTCCGTCATCGGAAGCTGGCCCTTGCCATAGACCGCAATGGAAGACGTGAAAACAAAGCATTTCACCTTGTGCTTGACCGACTCATTGATCAGGTTGATGCTCCCGACCAGGTTGGTATTATAGTTAAACCGACGTATAAAATGGGATAACCCCTCGGCCGCATAGGCCGCCAGATGGTAGACGTAGTCAAATTTGTGCTCGTCGAAAAGTTCGGTCACGAGGTCATGATCCACCACGCTTCCCTTAACAAAAAGGGCCCCGTCGGGGATATGGTCTTCAAATCCTCCGCTGAGGTCGTCCAGAACAACTACTTCATGGCCGAGTGCCAAACAATGCTTAACAACATGGGAGCCGATGAATCCTGCTCCGCCGGTAACAAGTGATTTTGCCATCGCTGACTATTTTAAAGGGGTTTTTATACGGGTGAATATTTTGACACGGTCAGGTTCCAGGTAGTACCCTTTATGAACGATCGCAGGTGTTCGAATTGCCGTTTCAAAAGGTACGTAAGGGTGGCCTTCGGTGCCGCGACCAAAATAAAAAAAGTTATGAAAACCGCAAACTGATACCAGGCAGTATTTCTTCGCATGTAAAGAATGCGGTTGCGGGTATGATAATAGACCTTGATCGCGCTCTTCTTGCCCATCGTGATCGATTCCTTGTGGTAAATGAGGCCCTTGGCCTGGTAGTAGATATGATAACCCGCCTTCAGTATCCGGGCGCTCCAATCCCATTCTTCATAATAAATAAAGAAATTTTCCGGGAACATCCCAACTTTATTGATAACTTCCCGGCTGACTAGCATAGCACAACCATGCGCGCCATGCGTGTAGCCCGAGACATCACACTGGCCTTTGTCGACTTCCAGGCTCCCGACCGCCGTAGTACGACCGGTAAATACATTGATGGGATTGAATCCGGCGTACTGTATCGTGTCCGGCTTCTGGTAGAACCGGATCTTGGGGCAGGTGACCCCTATGGTCGGATCGTCGAAGAACGGTTCCAGGAGGACATCGAGCAGTTCAGGAGTTACCTCGGTGTCGTTGTTGACGATAAATATATAGTCGCCCTTCGCCTGACGCATGCCCCAGTTGTTACCGCCGGTGAAGCCGAGGTTCTTTTCGCTCCTCAGAACCCGCGTATTGGGGTAGTTCGCTGCATTGATGCGTTCCGTGGGGTCGATCTCCGAACCCATGTCACAGACAAGTATTTCGTAATTTTTGTAGGTAAGATGACGGGTTGACTCCAGGAACTGACAGGTAACGTCGGTCTGGTTCCACGTCAGTGTAACAATGGAGATTAAGGGTTGATCGTTTGACATAAAGCTGTTGGGTAAGCGGTTAAATATATTTCCTTCTTCTTTATACGTTCTCTTTTTGGAATAGCGCAGTTGGTGTATTGGCGATGATCCAGAGATCGGTAGAAAAATTGCATTTCGATGCGTAGTCTATGTCAAGGCTGATCCTCTCTTCTACCGACATCTCTTTATTGCCCCTCTTTTTCACCTGCCAGAGGCCGGTGATGCCGGCAGGCGCGAGAAAACGGGCTGCATAGTCATCCGTCGTCAGCGTAGCTGCCTCATACAAAGGCAGAGGCCTGTTACCTACCAGCGACATATCTCCCAGCAAAACGTTGATCAGCTGGGGCAGCTCATCCAGGCTGGTATTCCTTAGCAGACGACCCACCTTCGTTATACGAGGATCATTGCTGATCTTAAAGAAGACCGGGCCCTTCCCGTCCCCCGTCGCACTGTTATACTGATTGAGATGATTCAGTTCCAATACACGCTTGTCCGCATCCTTATACATAGTGCGGAACTTATAGAAATTAAATATCCTGTATCCCCTGCCGGCCCTCTGCGCAATATAAATAACGCTTCCGCGGGATTCAATCCGGATAGCAATTGCAATGAGCAGCAACAAAGGGCTCAGGATCAATAACGCAAGCGAAGCTACGAGAATATCAAAAGCACGCTTGGCAAGCAGACCGGGATTCCAGCGATCCGTTTTCGCCTCATTTTCGATCTGGGGAACAGGCAGCTTATTCTCAACCGCCTTCACCTTGCGCAGAAAATTTACCTTGCCCTTAAGATCCTTCTCGGAACACACATGCAGGTAAACTACCTCATCCGGGCGGACCAATTTCTTGCACGCCGTCAAATCAGCACCCTCCAGACCCGAACAATTCAGAACAAAAGGAATACTCTTGAGGTCGGGATGCTGCCGTACAAATCGGGCAAGCCCCATAATCTCCTCGACATCAAAACTAGCCTCACAGATGATGACTTCTGGAACAAGGTGTTGCTCGGTCTTCAGATTCCTTAGCAATTCCGCCCTGGCATTGTCCAGACCCTCCGTCGCATAACCGCGGTCATACATTTTTACCAGCTTCTCGATATGATCGGCATTTTTACCGATGTAATAGAAACCTTCATAATGCATTTCCGCCGGCACGGGCAGATGGTACGAACGATAACCCGGGACGAAAGCTGCTTTAGTTCTTTTCTCTACGGTCTTGAGTTGTAGTGCTAACTCCATAAAAAAGGTTTATGTTTCATACATACGGTGGTTCAGAAATAGCGGTTGGTGCTAATAGGAAAACACGTTCACTTAAATGCATACACTCGCGTGCGTTCTTTTCATATGACAACCTTCGCTTATTCCAGTTGGGCTGTGACAGAATCGTTTTTGACCATGTTCTTAAGAAAATTCACCAGGTCCACAGGATTAAAAGGCTTGGAGAAATATTTCACGGCTCCATACTGTAACGACCTCACCGCCGTCTCCTCCGGTTCAAGCCCGGACAATACAATGAGAGGAATATCTCCGTACAAGCCGCTCGTAGAGAGCTGCGCGATCAATTCCCACTCCTCCATATCAGGCAACTGAGGATCCGCAATAATTATATCAGGGAGCTCACGATTAGACAAATAATACATCGCCGAATAACCGTCTGGAACGGTCACCACTTGATAGCTTCTTCCCAAAACAGTCTGCAACAAAAAACGTATCGCTTTACTATCATCTATCGCCAGAATTTGCTTTTTCATTACCGGGGTTCAATTTTTTAGGGTCACTAAACTAGTAACTAATCTTTCCAGGATTGGCAATGGAAAACTTGGCTAACAAGAGGTATTGGCATAAATACTTCTTATGACAGAGAAGCAGGCTTATCCGTAGCGATGTGGATTATTTTCTCAACTTTTATTCCAAAGACAGAAATAGGAATTTCTAGGATGGTGGCTCGAATAAGAGATAAATGCAAGAGTTAAATAGCCTTGATTCAGAGGACTTGAATATGGCAGGCGTTAATAGTTGTCCAAAATTAAACCTAGTTTTCCTAATATTCAAATCTTTTAAAGACTATTTTTGGATAACGATGCAAAAATGGGAATAATTCCAGACATAACAAATACCCATAAAATGGTATTTTCTGCAATTTTTCCATTTCGCTTCTACAAAACAAACATTTATATATATGCATATATAAATCCCTCAAATTGTCCATGATGCGTGGGTTCCGTCCCCCCAAACAACCACGCCCTGCCGGCACATCGCTCACCTCCCCAACCGCCCGTTTATAACCCCCAACCGTACCCGCATGAACACCTGGCGCCTTCACCGCACTGTTTACTTCATCTTCCTACCTACCGCAAAATCCATCCCACCCGCCTACCCACTTACCTTTGTGAACACATCCGGTGGCACCGTAGAAATTAATCCCCAATTTCAACACATATTCAACCACAAACCAACAGTCTGATCCCTATTTTATTAACGGATTTAATTCAGAAGCCACAAGCCTCCCCGGCGGCAGCCCCATCAACCACGCGTTCAGCTCATGTACCTGGGCTTTATGCACAGGCTTCGCCACCCTGGCCCCATCCGCCATATACGTGATCGTCATCATCTCCCGCCGTCGATCCGAATCGTTGGCCATCGTATGATGGACCGTATTTCCATAGTGCCAGGTCGCGTCGCCCGCCCGCATACCCGCGGCATAGCTCAGCGGAAAATGATTTTCACGGATATATTTTCTATATGCGCTGTCCGGCTCGACGGAAAGCTTGGGATCCCAGAAAGTACCATTCTTGTGTGACCCCGACGCAAACACGAACATCCCCATCTCGATGCTCTGGTCGACCATCGGCATCGCCATAGTCACGGTATCCGCAGTATCCAGCGGCCAGTAATACTGATCCTGGTGCCAGTACGTCGCCCGGCCCCCGGCATCCTTCAGCAACGCATGATCATGATAGATCCTGACACCCGACACGCCGAGCAGATCAGCCGCCACCCGGGCAAGCCTTCCCGATAGCACATAACGCCGGACACCCTCGTCGACCCGCCAGAGATTTACCATCTGCCCGAACTTTCGCCCGTAGATACCCCGCTCGGGTAACCGCCGCCTGTCACGGCCTTGCTTCTTCACGGCTTCGAGAATAATGCCGCGGTATACACCGATCTCCTCCGCACTCAGCAACCCCCTTACAAGCAAATGCCCGTTGTCGCGAAACTCGTCCCGCTGCCCGGTCGATATTTCCCGCCTGTCATCCAGCGTTGGTATGTTCCTGATCGCCACCATAAGTACTACTGATAGTAGGTTCCCGAAGATAGTGATTTCCCCCTTCCCCCTCGTAATACCCCGTGTATCCAGTTCGGTAAACTTCCACGGCTGTAGAATTTGGATGCGCTATTACATCAGGCATTACCCTTACTCGGAGGTAAATCCATTTCGACAGCTATGCAGACTTGGAAATTTCGAGTATCTTGACCAGCAAATTCCAATCCCTATGAGAAAACTATACACGGTTCTCTCCACATGCGCATTTTTGACGTTTGCCGTTCCTTCATTTGCCCAGCACCAGGCTCTCAATCTCATCGGCGGCAACTATGTCGAATCGCCCACATCCACGCTCAACAATGGCGACTTTACCATCGAATTCTGGGCCTATGTCGACTCGACGGCCATCGACGGATCACCACACCAGTTCGTATCGATCGGGGATGCCAACGGCAACGGCTTTTACATCGGCTACGACGCGACCGGCGAGATGTTGGCGGGCGACTTCATGCTGCAGAACTTTATATATACCGGGGTCCAGATGCCGAAGAACAGCTGGACCCATATCGCGATGTCGGTCAACAGCAGCACCTTCGCGGCAATACTCTATCTGAACGGCACGCCCGTTACCAACGGATTTGTGAGCTTCAACGACGGCGAATTGTTCCGCATCGGCGCGCAGGTCACCCTCACAACAGACCCCCAGTTCGCAAAGGCAAAAATCGACGACCTCAAATCCTTCAGCGCCATGCGCTCTTCCTTTACTATAAGAAGGGACATGTTCACCGATCCCGATCCCGCCGACCCGACCCTACGCGCCTGGTATAAAATGAACGACAACGGCACGCATACTCTGGATAATTCCAGCACCAGCAATCCTACCAATGACGGTCAGATCTTTGGCGACGGCAATTCGACCGGCCCGGTCCCCTCCACCTACTGGACCTGGTCCCCGATATCGGATTCCTCCAACGCCCTCCTGTTCGACGGCACAGCCAAAAGCCAGGTGATCATCCCCGACAGCGCCCACTATGAGAATATACTGAACAGCTCGACGGGCGGAACGGTCGAATTCAACTTCAACGCGACGACCCTGCCCACTGCGCCCTCCTTTACCACGGTCCTTAACAAATTCGGCCAGTTCGGCATCATGATGAATACCACCCAGATCGCCATCGACAACGGCACCGCCTCCCCCCTGGTCTATACGCTTCAGCCCGGAGACCTTCCGAACGACGTGGTACCCACAGGAGAATGGCACCAGATGACCTTCGTCAATGACCCTACCGGCCCGGTCACCCATATTTATTATGACGGGATGTTCTTCGCCGATATCTCAGGCGCACTGCAAGCGCCCCAGCAGAACCTCACCCCCCTAACCCTCGGCATTACAAAAGATACCGTCAACGGCGACCTCCAACCCTTTAATGGCGCCATCGACGAGGTCCGCCTCTGGAGCTCGCAGCTGGACCCCCTGACAATATTCAACAATTATGACAAGACGCTCAGCGGCACCGAACCAAACCTGGTCAGCCAGTTCACCTTTAATCAGGGTATTTCGAAAAGTGACAATACCGGGATGATCACGGCCTTCGACCAGGTCGCCGCCAACAACGGGACACTACAGAATTTCGCGCTGACCGGTGCCACCTCCAATTTTGTCAGCCACGCCCTGAGCATCATCCCCGTACCGCTGCCCGTGACCCTGACCAAATTCAACGCGCTGCGCAACGGCGTACAAGGCTTGCTGCAGTGGCAGACCGCCCAGGAAGAGAACAGCAGAGAGTTCGTGATCGAAAGGAGCGCCGACGGCAAGACCTATACCCCCATCGGCAGCGTCCCCGCCGCCGGAAAAAGCAGCCAGCCGATCGACTATTCATTCACCGACCTTACCCCCATCAACGGTCCCAACTACTACCGCCTCCGCGAGACGGACCTTGACAGCAAGTATACCTACAGCATTGTCCGCGTGCTCAACTTTGGCGAGTCCAGCAGGGTCACCTGGTACAAGACAGGTCACCTGACCGCACAGATCGTCTATTTACGGGGCAACAATGAAAGCTACACCCTCTGTGATATCAGCGGGCATATCCTCCGCCAGGGCCAGCTGTCCGCCGGAAAAGCCGGGGTGTCCAACCTCCCGGCAGGCGTCTACGTCGTAAGGGTCGTAACCCGAACCGGTGACGCATTAACCACTAAACTCTTTTTGTACTAGAACGAAAGGGCCCCTCACCGGGGCCCTTTTTTTATGTTAACCGCACTGGATTCCCCGCAACGGCATTCACTGCAACCCCTTATCCCAATCCTTCCACACAGCCTCATATCCTTGCCGGCGGATCATCTCCACGATCATCGCCGGACTCCTGTCATCGTGTATCTCGAACTGCTCCAGCGACTCCGGGTCCACCACATACCCCCCCGGATTGGTCCTCGATCCCGCGCTCATCGATGTTATCCCCAACCGGATAGCATGATCCCGAAAAACCGGGCTCTCCCGTGTAGACAATGACAGCTCTACTTCCTCGTCCAGCAACCGGTATGCGCAGATCAGCTGGATCAGCTCTCTGTCCGACATGACGACCTTGGGTTGCAAACCCGTCCCCCTCCAATCACCCGAACTGCTGTCCTGGCGGGTATTCCCCTCATCCGGCACATTCCGCCGCCCCTCCCCCGAGAAGGGCCTCAGCCGCGGGAACGACAACGAATATTTCGTTTTCCAGTATCTCTTCTCCAGGTATCGCAGATGAAGGGCCGTAAACCAGCTGTCCGTTCTCCAATCCTCAAGCCCGATAAGAACCCCCAGCCCGATCTTTTGAATACCGGCCCTGCCCAGCCGGTCAGGCGTAGCAAGCCTGTAGTCGAAGTTCGACTTCTTTCCCTTCGGGTGGTGCAGCCGGTAGTCCTCCCGGTTATAGGTCTCCTGATAAACCAGTACAGCGTTCAGACCATGCCGTATCAACAACGAGTAGTCGTCCTCTTCCAACGGCTGTACCTCCATCGAGACGTGGGCGAACTGCGGCCGCACTGCACTAAGCGCCTTTACAAAATAATCCACCCCCACAGTCTGATTGGCCTCCCCGCTGACAAGCAGGACATGCTCATAGCCCATCGCCTTTACCGCCTCAGCCTCACGTAGCAGCTCACCCGCCCCCAGCGTCCTTCTCCGTATTTTGTTATCCAGGCTAAACCCGCAATAGGTGCAGATATTCTGACACTCGTTGGAAAGATACAGCGGAAGATAGAGCTGGATGACCTTGCCGAACCGTTGCTGCGTCAGACGGTGACTCTGCTGCGCCATCTCCTCGAGGTATGACCCCGCTGCCGGCGAGATCAGGGCCTTGAGATCCTCCAGGTCGCGCTGCCCCTTCGCCAGTGCCCGCTCCACATCCGCCGCCGTCTTGCGGTAGATGCTGTCCTTCACCTCTCCCCAGCTATACTTATCAATTACTTCGTTGAACATGGCTGTAGTTTATTGATCCAGAAATGCCGTCAACGGACTGCTGGCAGCCGCCGCACCCTCTACCCGCCGCGCCGCCCCCGCGTCAAAGGCCATCCTGCCACTCTCCACCGCCAGCCTGAACGCCCTCGCCATTGACACCGGGTCGGGGCTGGCCGCTATGGCCGTATTGACAAGCACCGCGTCGGCGCCCATCTCCATAGCCCTGGCGGCATCGGAAGGCGCCCCGATACCCGCATCGACGACGACGGGCACCCCGCTCTGCTGTATTATGATCTCCAGGAAATCAAAGGTCTTCAATCCCTTATTGCTGCCTATCGGCGACCCAAGCGGCATCACCGCCGCGACCCCTGCATCCTCCAGCCGCTTGCACAGCACAGGATCGGCATGCACGTAGGGCAGCACGACAAAACCTTTTTTCACCAGCTGCTCGGCCGCGAACAGCGTCTCCACAGGATCAGGCAGCAGCCACCGCGGATCGGGATGTATCTCCAGCTTTAGCCAGTTGGTGCCCAGCGCCTCCCGCGCCAGCTCGGCGGCAAACACCGCCTCCCGGGCATTCCTTACCCCGGAAGTATTGGGCAACCAGTTCAGCCAGGGATGCCGGAGACGGGAGAGTATGTTCTCATCCCCCCGATCGCCAGCGCCCGGGCCATTCCTCAGATCGCCAGCCCCCGGGCCATCCCTCCCCGGATCGCCAGCCCTCCGCCCCGATACTCCCACCCTCCTCAATGCCACCGTCACCAGCTCCGACCCGCTTTCGAGTATGGCCCGCTCCATTACTTCCAATGAACCAAACTTCCCCGTCCCGGTGAACAGACGGGATCCGAACGTCTTGTCAGCGATCTTCAACATAGTTAAAATAATTTATTGAGTGATTCGACTACCGCAGCCCGGTCGCCGGCATGCACCAGCATGCCGCTAAATGCCACCCCGTGCAAACCCGCATCGAACAGCGAACCCGCATCCCTCATCTCTATTCCGCCGATGGCTATCACGGGAATGGCCAACTGCTCCTGCTTCAGAAGTCGCATGATCCGCCGGTACCCTTCAAGACCCAGTATCGGGTTGAGATTCTTCTTGGTCGTCGTATACCGATACGGTCCCAGCCCGATATAATCCGCCCCCTGGCGACAGTGCTCGCGGATATCCTCGATAGTATTCGCGGTTCCGCCGATGATACGGTCCTCGCCCAGTATCCGCCTTGCGGCGCCTACCGGCATGTCCTGCTTGCCCAGATGCACGCCGCTCGCCCCCACCCGAGCCGCTACCTCGACCCTGTCGTTGATGATCAGGGCGCAGTCGCTGGCATCGGTTATTTTCTTTGCGGCCAGCGCCACCAGCCGGACATCTTCATCGGTAGCCTCCTTCATGCGCAGCTGTATCCAACGGATGCCCGCGCGACAAGCCGCCTCCACCTGTTGCAAATGATCGATCGGCGCCCCATCCATCGTAAGAAAATAGTGCCTGACCACCATCCTCCAGGTCATCGATGATCTCAACCTAGTAAAGATTTATTGCTCGTTAAGAATTGATTAATATACTTTTTCGAGGAGAACGCAGCTTCCGGCAGCGAATATCCCAGGGCCAGATTCGCCGTCAAAGATGACGACAGCACACAGCCACTGCCGTGTTTGGGATACACAGGGCCACCACCCATCCCAGGGCCCTGCCCCGTCACCATATCACCACCCGTCACAAGCTCCCCGGGGTCAAGGATCAGCAATTCTCCCCTTGTCCACAGATAATCCCGGCCCGGCAATTCGGGATGATGCCCCCCCTTGAGGTAAATGGAAGTCCCCATTCCCTTCGTCAGCTGCCGGCACCGCTCCATCTCGTCCTCTCCCGGGTATAACCACCCGATCTCCTCCCAGTTCGGCGTCACCAGGTAGCATTGCCTGGCAATAGCCTCCCACCCGGCAACCCCATCCCAGAACACATGGCCACTGCTGGCCTTGATCACCGGGTCGAGCACAAGCCTTATCTCCGGGTTGTGCTGCCGCAGGTGCCCGATGATCCGGGCGACCGACGCCATCGATTCCGTGATGCCCATCTTCACCCAGTCAAACCCCCGGCTGGCAAAACAGAGGTCGATCTGCTCGAAGACCTCGGCGTCCGGGAACCACTGCACCCGGCTGATCGTACGCTCGTTCTGGAAAGTAAACCCCGTACATACCGCATATCCATATACCCCATGCGCCTCCAGTGTCTTTACATCCGACAGCACACCCGCCCCCGCGCTCTGATCATAGCCCGCGACCACCAAAACATTCGCCCGGTCCGCATCAGTACTCATTCAATATCTTTTTTAGTTGTTCGTAACGCCTGACCGCCTCCAGCGGCCGATCCCATATCCAGCCCAGCACCGCGGCGCCCTTCCAGCCCCACCGTATCAGTTCGGAAATATTATCGCCGCCAACGCCGCCCAATGCTACTGGCATACAGGTCAACGGTCCCCGCGGCTGACGCAGCAGCACCGGATTCGACCTATACCCCGGCTTCGAAATACTGTCGAATAGCGGACTGATAAAGGCATAGGACAGGCCATCAGGGAGCAGAGCAAATTCCTCCCAGCTATGGACGGACGTCGACACCGCCACCGCGCCCCCAGCGGCAAACACCCCCGGCCCCCCACCGCTAAACCCACTCCCATCTCTGAACGGCACCTTGCCATGGACTTGCGGTATACCATACCGAACGGCCATCTCCACACTCCCATGCAGCACCAGCCGCGAAGCCCACTTCGGCGCCAGCCGCGACAACAGGTCCTCCGCCGAACCCCCGGGCCTCCGGATATGAAGCCGGGACAAACCTGTCTCCAGCAGAGCTTCCAGCAGCTCCACCTCCCCGTCAAAAGGATCGGGCAACGTCAATATCGCCAACAAAAAGTCACGGTCCATTTACAAAACAGTTAACCTCCGCTTATAAATAAATTTCGGCGCCTTTTCTTTTGAAATCATCGGCCTTCTCTTTCATACCCTCTTCCAGCACCGTATCTTCGGTCATACCCTTTTCCTCTGCGTATCGCCTAACTTCCTGGGTGATCTTCATCGAACAGAAATGCGGACCGCACATCGAACAGAAATGGGCGACCTTCGCCCCTTCAGCCGGCAGCGTCTCGTCGTGGAATGACCGCGCCGTATCAGGATCCAGCGAGAGGTTGAACTGGTCCTGCCAGCGAAATTCGAACCGCGCCTTGCTCAAGGCATCGTCCCGGCGCTGCGCCCCCGGATGTCCCTTCGCCAGATCGGCCGCGTGCGCCGCTATCTTGTAGGCGATCACGCCATCCTTGACGTCTTTTTTATTCGGCAGACCGAGATGCTCTTTGGGGGTGACATAACACAGCATAGCCGTCCCGTACCAGCCGATCATAGCAGCGCCGATAGCGGAAGTGATATGGTCATAGCCGGGTGCGATATCTGTCGTCAGCGGCCCCAGCGTATAAAAAGGAGCCTCGTCGCATTCCTTCAGCTGCTTTTCGACGTTCTCCTTGATAAGATGCATAGGAATATGCCCCGGCCCTTCAATGATCACCTGGCAGTCGCGCCGCCAGGCCTTCTTCGTCAGCTCCCCCAGCGTCTCCAGTTCGGCGAACTGCGCCGCGTCATTGGCGTCGGCAATTGACCCCGGCCGAAGCGCGTCCCCCAGCGAAAAGCTGACATCATAAGCCCGCATGATCTCGCAGATCTCTTCAAAATGGGTATAGATGAAGTTCTCGCGATGGTGCGCGAGACACCATTTTGCCATAATGGATCCACCCCGGCTGACGATACCCGTCACCCGCTTCGCAGTCAACGGAACGTATCGAAGGAGTACACCCGCGTGCATCGTGAAATAGTCCACCCCCTGGTCGGCCTGTTCGACCAGCGTATCCCTGAATATTTCCCAGCTCAGCTCTTCGGCCTTACCACCTGCTTTCTCCAGCGCCTGGTAAATGGGAACCGTCCCCACCGGCACCGGCGTATTGCGAAGTATCCATTCCCGCGTCTCGTGAATCTTCTTCCCTGTCGAGAGGTCCATGATGGTGTCCGCTCCCCAGCGGCAGGCCCATACCGCTTTTTCCACTTCTTCCTCGATACCCGAGCTCACGACCGAGTTGCCAATATTGGCATTTATCTTGACCAGAAAATTCCGGCCGATGATCATCGGCTCAGCCTCAGGATGGTTGACATTGGACGGGATCACCGCCCGCCCCCTCGTCACTTCGTCCCGTACAAATTCCGGCTTAAGCCCCTCGCGGATGGCAACGTATTCCATCTCCGGCGTGATAATTCCCTTCCTCGCGTAGTACAGCTGTGTCACAACACCACCCGCCACCGCCTTCCTCGGCGCCGTCTCTCCGTTCACAACCCAGCCCTCCCTTAATCGCGGCAGCCCCTCCAGCACGTCTATTTCCACGTCGGGATCCGTATATGGCCCGCTGGTGTCATACACTGCTACCGGTTCGTTCGGCGCCGAAAGGCCGATCTCCCGCTGAGCCACCCTTATCGGATACAGCCGGCCCGGCAGATGGACTTTGCGGGACGCGGGCAATGGCTCGCGACTGATAATACCTTCTTTGATATTCATGCGTATAAGTTTTCGCCACCTCGACGGCGCCAGGCACCGGCACTCTTATCCATCCTCTGTCATCGATCCTGAGCTCCTCAACCCTTATCCGCCCTGTGTCGCCCTGATCACAAAAACCCGGTCCCCCGCCCTCAGAACACACCCCTCCCATTCACCACGCGGGATGACCACTTCGTTCACGGCAATAGCTATCCCATCCGGCTGCCGGATATCCAGCAACGGAAGAACATCGGCCAGCCTGCCGCTCTCCGGAAATTGAAACTTTTGCTGATTGACAAACACCTCTATAATCATAAAAACGAGATAGATACACGAGGTGCCGCGATGACGCGTATGAGAGAGTCCGTCTTTTCCCTTCGCCGGTATTATCCGGATCAGGTTCTGAGGGTATTATCTCAGCCCGTATTAACGAGCACCCCTAAAGTACAGGACGAAGGTAGGGAGAAAATTTTGATTATTTCAACTCCAGCACAACAACAGACATCGGAGGCAGCTCCACCGAGAGCGAATTACCATCTTTCTTCGCTCCGTTGAATACCGCCGGCTTTACCTTGTCCGGCTGATCAAAAGAATTGAAATCGTTAAACTTAGGAGAGGTCAGTATCTGCCCCCGGAGGGTCCTGAACGATATTCCCGCGATACTCGTCCTGAGTGTTATTTTTTTTGCCGGGTCAAGATTTACAAGCGAAATGTGCACCGCCCCGCTCGAATCCTTCGAAGCAGAAACATTTACCGCGGGTATCGTCCCCCCGCCATGACCATAGTCCGGGCTCTTGAAATTTACCGCCAGCGAATGCGCATCCTGGTGCACCTTATACAGATCGAAGACATGATAGGTAGGCGTCAGCAGCATCTTGTCCTTCTCCGTCAGCACCAGCGCCTGGAGCACATTCACCGTCTGGGCCAGCGCCGCCATCTTTACCCGGTCTGCATGATTGTTGAATATGTTCAGCGTCGTCGCCGCGATCAGCGCATCACGCATGCTGTTCTGCTGATAAAGGAAGGCTGGGTTCGTCCCCGGTTCGGCGTCCGTCCAGATACCCCATTCATCGACTACCAGGGCGATACGCTTCTTCGGATCATATTTGTCCATGATAGCCGAATGCTTGCTTACGATGGTCTCCATTCGCAGACAGGCCGCCATCGCTTTAAAGTAATCGTCCTCGCCAAAATTGGTAGCAGACCCCTTGTGCTCCCAGCTGCCGGCAACCGTATAGTAGTGCATCGAAAGTCCCCAGGTACGGCCCCGGGCGATATTTTTCATGACCACATCTGTCCAGTTGTAGTCAGGGCCGTTCGCGCCACTGGCAATGAGCTTCAGCGGTGCCCCGGGATATTGCTTGCAGAATTCGGAATACCGGTTGTACTCCCCGGCATAATACTCCGGCGTCATATTGCCGCCGCAACCCCAGCTCTCGTTACCAACTCCCCAGAAAGAAACATTCCAGGGCTCCTGGCGCCCATTCTGCCGGCGCAGATCCGCCAGCGTGCTTTTTCCGTTAAAATTCAGGTATTCCAGCCAATTCGACATCTCCTCCGGCGTGCCCGAGCCCATATTCCCTGCAACATAAGGCTGACAGCCCAGCAGACCGCAGAGCTCCAGGAACTCGTGCGTGCCAAAACTATTGTCTTCCGTAACCATGCCCCAGGTCGTATTGACCGTCTTCTTCCGCTGGTCCCTCGGCCCTATCGCATCCCGCCAGTGATACTGGTCGGCAAAACAGCCACCCGGCCACCTTAGCACCGGGATCTTTATTTTCTTCAGCGCATCCACGATATCCATCCGGATATGGTCTCCCGTCCAGAAACCATCGTAGATACAACGACCCAGATGCTCGGAAAAATGACCGTAGATATTACGGCTGATCTGCGGTCCCGAAGTATCACTGACGGCCAGCTGCACCGTCTGCGCGCTGAGCGAGGAAGCCAGTAAGAAGGCAATAAATGTAAGTAAGACAGGTGTTTTTTTCATATACCAAACAGTCTGATTTGGGTTAAATAGATTAATAATTGTCGAAAAGATAATTATTTTACCCCAAACAAAAAAAAACATCCCGCCGCCGCCTATTTACGTATCTGTCCGTTACCGCGCATGATCCATTTTTCGGTCACTAATTTCTCAAGCGCAAAAGGCCCGCGCGCATGCAGTTTCTGGGTGGAGATACCGATCTCGGCCCCCAGCCCGAGCTCCTCACCGTCTGTAAAACGTGTGGAAGCATTGGCGTATACCGCCGCGGCATCCACCTCGGCAAGAAAGCGTTCGCATTTACTCTTGTCCTTCGAGACGATCGCCTCGGAGTGCCGTGTCGAATACCGCCGGATATGTTCCAGCGCCTGGTCCATGTTCTTAACGACCCTTATCGCGCACTTCAGGCTCAGGAATTCGCGCGCATAGTCTTCATCGGTAGCCCTTTTCAGAAAAGGATAGCCTTTTAACAGCCGGCCCGCGGACGCATCGGCAAATATTTCGACGCCGTGCTTCGCCAGCGCGGCGCCCACCCGCGGCAGGAAAGACGGCGCGATCGCCGAGTCCACTACAAGTGTATCCATCGAGTTACAGACGGAAGGACGGGAGACCTTCGCATTGACGACGATATCCGTCGCCATTTTCAGATCCGCCGTCGCCTCGACATAGACATGACAGACCCCGGCCCCGGTCTCGATCACGGGGACCTGGCTGTTGGCTCTTACATAACGGATCAGCGAGTCAGACCCGCGCGGTATCAGCACGTCCACCCAGCGCGTAGCCGTGAACAGCTGTTGAACACTTTCACGATCGGACGGCAGAAGGGTCACAGCATCGGGATGAATGCCGCTGGCCCTGAGCACTTTCTTGATCAGCGCGACCGCCGCAGCATTCGTGTCCCTGGCCTCCTGGCTGCCCTTGAGGAGACAGCCATTCCGGCTTCTCAGACATAGCGCAGCGATATCAAAAGTTACGTTGGGCCTGGACTCGTATATAGCGCCGACCACGCCCAGCGGCACCGCCCTCTTCTCCACCTTCAGCCCGTTAGCCAGGGTCCGCTGCTCCAGCAGACGGCCCGACGGATCGGGCAGCCTGCTCACTTTCCGGATGCTTCCCGCTATCGCCTTTATGCGCTGCTCATTCAGCATCAGCCTGTCATTACGCGGATTGCCAGGGTCCTGCCGGGCCAGGTCGCGGGCATTGGCCTTGAGCAATATCCCGGAACTCTTCTCAAGCTCCGCCGCCAGCAGTTGCAGCGCTGCTTTTACCTGCCGGTCACCGGCCTTTCTCAATTCTATCGCTGCCTTATAAGTCTTTATGATAAGAGGTTCTATCGTGTTCATAACTTTAAAACAAAACTATGTCGTCGGCATGCGCCGCAATGGTATTCTTACTTGTCAGGCTGCCCATCGTCTCTGTCGCGCTCATTCTCGCCTTCGCCACGCCGATTATATTGGAGTCCTCGTCTTTCAGCTGCACAACCTCACCCGGTGCAAATTTTCCCGTTACCTTTCTGATACCCACCGTCA
Source organism: Bacteroidota bacterium (assembly GCA_018267585.1). Classification (GTDB taxonomy): domain Bacteria; phylum Bacteroidota; class Bacteroidia; order Chitinophagales; family Chitinophagaceae; genus Puia. The sequence continues at coordinate 13,256 of JAFDYE010000578.1, read as the reverse complement.
ACAGGCTCCGTCGCTGCCCGAGCGCCCTGGCCGCGCCTCTGTCTACGAATATGCTGCCAAGAGTGATACTGCCGCTCGCCAGCCATTTCTGCCTGGCCTTGAGGTTGCTGACACTTGGTACAAAGGTCGTCCCCGCCGCACCCGCCAGCGCATCCATAAAAGGCGTCTTCCCCCCCAGCCCGCAGATGACGACCCGGATCCCCAGCGAACAAGCCAGTCGGGTGAACGTCAGCTTGGACAGCATGCCGCCCAGACCCAGGCTGCTCTTACCCTTCTGCACCAAACCAAGTATCCGGCCGTCGACCTTCTCGACCCGCGGTATGATCTGCTTGTCTGCGTCGAGAAAACCGCCCACCGACGTGCACAATAACAGCGCGTCGGCGTCAAACCCGATGGCAGTCAGCGTAGCCAGCTCGTCGTTGTCCGAGAACTTAAGCTCTACATTGCTGACCAGGTCATTCTCGTTCATTATCGGCAGAATGCCGTTCTTCCAGAACTCGGAAAAGGTCTCCCTCAGCTGCAGCCACCTGGGCCTGCTGGAGAAATGCTGCCTTTCGCACAGCGCCTGCGCGACCGGAATGGCATAGACAGAAAAATGCCGCTGATAGTGCCGGATAAGTATCGGATTCCCCACGGCTGCCGCCGCCTTCCGCTCAGCCAGCGTCCCCTTATACTGCGAAAAATAGGACTTCCCGCTGCCCACGGCCCCGCTGGACACAAGGATCACATTATAGTCCCGGATGAGTTCGGCGACCCCCGCCGCCACCTTCTTAATGGTCGCCTGGGCGATCTCGCCTTTATCGTTCGTGAGTACCGCTGTACCTAATTTTATAACCAATACTGGTTTTTGCATGGCCGCAAAGCTATCCCATTCCTGGGACATTCGGCCATCCAAGTGTTACCACTTCCCGGTTTCCATCCCATAAGTTAAATATACCTAATTCTTCATCGGCTTTTGCAACACCATTACCCCGTTCATGATGAACGTGCTCCCCCCACCGGCAACAATATTATATACCGGCTGCACCCCTCCGGCAGCCTCGGTCTTCTCCCACACCGTGAACTCCCGGTAAACCCCGGTCCCCTCGTCCCGGCAGATCAACTTGTCCCCTTCCCTCAGCTCTCCCACCTTACGTTCTCCCGCCGCGGTGACCATCGGATGGTTTGGCGTCGCCTGCAATACCTTCGAAACAAGCCGTATATCCCTGTCCCCGCCGGTCGCCGACAGCAGCAACAGGTTCGTTATCGCGTAGTTCTTTGCGGCATGTACAGTCAGCTCCTGCACCTTCACCGTCATTGTCCGATGCGTGGAAGGATCCACGGCGACCACCATGTCGCCGGCCTTCACCGCGCTGACCGGCTTCGATCCTCCGTCGGCCATCGTCACCAGCATATCCCCGGGAAAGCAAATATCGTTGCCATATGTTCCGGCTTCCCGGCTGACGGCCGCCCCCGTACCCGCCGCAGCAGAACGATAGAATTGATAACCCAGCTCCTTTGACAATACATAGGATAGCTTGAGCACGTAGAACTTCTCCTCCCTGTCGATCGCATGAATATCCTCGAAATACTTCTCCCATACCTTGCCGTCCGACTTATAGCCCGGCATCACGGCAGTGTATCGCTTACCCGTTTCCGTTGTATAGTAGATGACGGTCCCCAGGTCGACGCGCCCCTCCTTCAGGATCAGTTTGTAAAGGTCGACCCTCTTCTTCATCCCATCGTCACCGGTAATGAAATAGGGCTTGCCAAACCCACCCTTATCCAGGATATAGGTGTTTTCAAATTTGACGTAAGTGTCCTTGTCAAGATCGGTTATGGAAAACGTTCTGGCCTTGTCATATTCGGCCATGGTCAGGGCCCGGCTGGTGGTATCCTGTGCACGTGCTGACAGCAGACCGGCCACCAGCAGCCACAAAGAAAATAAAGATCTCCTCATGTGTAGATAGCAGTTAATTTATCGATGAATTTAGGATATTTCCCTGAATGCAGCCGCGAAAGCCTCCATCTCATCCATCCGTCCGATACTGACCCTGCACCAGTCCTGGTTGTTGAACTGCCAGTTTCGGATGCTTACACCCCGTTTCATCATCTCTTCCACAAACCGCCGGCCTTCCATCTTGATCGGGAAAATGACAAAATTGGCGCACGAAGGGACATAGCTGTACCCTTCCTTTTTCAGAACTTCGTAGAGATAGTTCTTCGATGCGATCGTCTTCTTCAGCGCTGCATCCAGGAACTCCCTGTCCTGGTAGCTCGCGATCGCAGCGTGCAAGGTGGTCGCGGAGATCGACCAGGTGGCCTCCGTATACATGGTCAGCTTCTGGATCGTCTCAGGTTGTGTCACCACATAGCCTATACGCAGACCCGCGAAGCCATATAGCTTTGAGAATGTCCTCGCCACGATGATATTGGCGCCCGCATTGACCAGCGGTATCATCGTCGTGCCCTGGGGGTCATCGAGATAGTCGATATACGCCTCGTCGATAAAGATGGTCACCCTTTTGGACACCCGCTCACAAAAGGACTTCAGCCTGTCTTTGTCGAGTACCGTAGCCGTAGGATTATTGGGATTACAGATATAGACCAGGCCGGTATTGGCGTCGATCGCCTTTTCCATCGCGTCCAGGTCGAGCTTATAGTCTGCGGTCAGCGGCACCTTCACCCATTTCGCACCCACTTTTTCAGCCCTCGAAGGGAGGTCGGGATAGGATGGATCACCCGTGATGATATTGCTGCCTGACTTGCCATAGTATATACCGGCAGCCATCAAAAGAGGCGAAGAACCCGACGCCAGCAGGATATTCTCTTTCTTAACCTTCTCAAAGTCGGATATCTTCTGGACCAGGTCGCCGAGTGACATGAACGGATACTGATAACTGGTCGGCAGTGCGTCCATAATGGCTTTCTTCGCCTTGTCGGAAGGACCGAATGGATTCTCATTGGCAGACAGCCTCGCCTTCATCGGCACCAAAGGGTCCATCGGAATATTCCTTTCCGACCAGACCTCGGGAAAAGAGTGAGCCAGGCTTGAGCCTGCCGCACCGGTGTGAGCCGGGCTCGCGATGATCGGGCTGCCCTGCGCTTTTTCAAGCAGACCGCCGGCAATGGAGAATCCGCCGGCAAGTAACGCGCCCCTTTTTAGTAGCGTACGACGACTGATGGAGTTGCCCATAAGAGTATATTTTGGTGGTTTAAAAAACAGTTTTCTCATGTGTTCTCAGCTGCCCAGCGCCGGATAAGAGAACCGCTGACCCGTCACCCTGCTGTGCAGCGCGGCAACCACGCTTCTCGCCGATTCCAGCGCCCCGGCCATCCACGCATTCAGGTAGGTCATATGCTCGCCGGCAAAGTAGACCTGCCTGTCCGGCTGAAGCATCGGCTTGTATAAGGACTGTCGCTCCTCCGGTGAATACAGCGCCCAGCCGCCGAGAGAATATTTTGTCTTGTGCCAGCTGACCGCAAACGAGGTCTCGAATTCCTGTCTGTACTGCGGATGGATCTGACTGCCCTTGTCCAGCGCAAGCTCCTCCCTTTGCCGGTAGGATAAGTTCCCCGTCGCTACGGCTTTGTCATTAAAGTTATAATATCCTATTAAAATTCCCTTACCGCTCAAGTAATCGTTGGACGGATAAAATAGCTGGGTCAGCTGATTGTTCGTATGCGTGATGCCTCCGTAGATGCCGTCGTCCTCTTCCCAGAACCTGCGTTTGAACTGCAGCCCGATCTTTCCGGTATTCATATATACCACAGAATCTATGGCCCGGCTGACATCCGAAGAAAAGTTATGGTCGATATTGCTCAGCACCGGAAGAGGGATCGTACAGATACAGAGGTCCGCCAGCAAACTCTTATCCCCCGCACCGTCCCTATAAACCACCTTGACACCATCGTCTGAATTCCGGATCGAGCTGACCTCGGCATTTAAATGGATCAGACGCCCCAGTCGCTGCTGAAACGCCGCCGCTATCCTGTCCATCCCCCCAACCGCCTGGAACAAAGTGCCTTGCAGCTCGTAGGTATATTCCGCTACGTTGTAAAAATCCGGGTCCAGCAACCCCGACTGCAGCATCGCCGCCAGGGCCAGCGGGTCACCCAGCCGTCCTTCCCTGTCGCCGGGGCCGGGGGATTCGATATATCCCCTCCGCGCCGAAGCCTTGTAGAGCTTGTCGATATCCAGCCCCCCCTCAGCACGCAGGTATTCGATCACTTTCAGCGTATCCTCCCTGCTCATGGCCATTTCGACCTTACCCCCGTCAAGCCCCTTGGCCAGCAGCTCGGCCATCCAGCCCCTCATATCGTTATGCACTTCCCGCACCCGTATCCGCCGGTTGGACAGCGGCCCCTTCCCCTCGCTGAAGTAATAAGCATTCTCGTTCACATTGTTATACACCTGAATAGGCACCCCGAGCTCTTTACAATAGTGCAGTGTCAGACCGTGATGGTGCGGTATCCGCGAGGGTCCGGCATTGAAATACAGCCCTTCGTCGAAGGCTGCCTTGTGCTGCCCCTGCCCGGTCTCTTCATTGACAGCCCCCTTCCGGACGCTCCAGCACCGGCCCCCGACCCTGTCCCGGGCTTCGAGGATGGTACAGTTGTAGCCTAATTTCGTGAGTTCGTAACCCGCAGCCATGCCAGCAAGACCCGCGCCCAGTATCAGGATATGCTTTCCTTCACCAGAACCTTCGGGTCTGAACTCGTGCACCGGGGCAGCGGGAATCAACCCCATAGCCATCATGGCAGGGTAGCCAGCACCAGCCAATACTCCGGAGCTCCGGAGGAATTCTCTTCGCGTTAGTTTCAATTAAAAAATAATATGTTTTGGTCTTCTAAAAAATACTCCCTTAAAAATAAATATTAAATTTAAATATATCCACATCTTCCTTTGACCGGTGTCCGTATAACCCGGAAGAAGAGAGTCAACTCAGTATCCACTATTCTGATACATCTTCACCGGATCGAGGATCGTCTCATTATATGGTATTGGAAAATATTCGTCTTTGGTGCTGAAATTGGCAATATTCTCCAGGTTGAAATTCGCCCTTGGCTTTGCACGCATATAAGCCACCAGGTCATTGATGCTGAAAAACCGCAACAGGTCGAACCAGCGGTGATGCTCAAATGCCAGTTCTACCCGGCGCTCATGCAGGATCGCCAGCTTCAGGGTCGGACAGATGGCCGCATAGGCCGCATTATTCATCGACGTGGCGTAGTCCGGCATCCCCGCCCGGGCCCTGACCATATTCAGATAGTTGATAGCAGCGGCCCCATCACCCTTGTACATATTCACCTCAGCCAGCATCAGGATGACGTCGGCATAACGCATGATCGGCCAGTCATTGCCCCCGTACCCGTTCGGGCCGGCGGCGCTGCTCGTATCCCGGTACTTCGTGATATACCAGTCCCTGACAGTAGCCTCATTGTCATACCGGATAGAGAACGAACCACGGAGATCACCCGGCTCGTATTCATTCACGAGGTCATGCGTAACATTATACCCGACACCCGAAGTGATCTTTTTCCTGGTATTGATGAACTCACCTGCTGCCTGGGCGCTGGCCGCGATGTTGGAGTGATTGGAATTGGGATCTCCCTGTACATATACGATCTGCCATATGAGTTCAGGACAGGTGGCCTTCTTGTTGACGTCGAATACGTCCGTATAAGGAATAGCAGACAGACTCCCAAAAGTCTTCAGATTATAACAGGCCGTCAGGTAAAACCCGGCGCTGTCCAGGTCGGTCACGCTGGTCGCCGTGCCCGCGTTGCCTCCATCGAGCGTCGCATAACGCGTCAGATATACCTGCCCCAGCAGATACGTGACGGCCTGCTGCGACGCGCGGCCCCGGTTGGCATCAGGCTGGCGAGCGGGGAGACCGGCCCTGTAAGCATCTGTCAGATCGGAAATGATCTGACCATAGACTGCCCGCGCCTTTACACGATACGTTGCCGCGCTTATTTCGGACGGGGTTGTCAACGCCACGGTGGACATCGGAACATCCCCCCATTTCCGCACCAGATGGAAATAGGTAAGCGCCCGCAGAAACCTGGCTTCGGCAGTAACAACGGGCTTTAGACTGTCGCTAAAAGCTACCTTGTCGATATTGGACAACAGCGCGTTACAGCGGGCCTGTATCTGGTACATCGCCACCCAGTGCTTCTCCAGATATGAGTTCGTCGGCAGTATCGAATAGTTGCCGAACTGAAAAGGCTCGCCGCCATTGGACTGATTGTCATTGGTACCGGTGTCGTCCGAACGCTGGTCTGTATATAGATCGCTGGTCTCGCCCAGGGCGCTATTGCTTCTGACAGCCTGGTAACATCCATTTAGCGCCAGCAGGATATCAGACTCGGTCGTAAAGAACTGGATGCTCGTTACAGAGAAGGGATCGGTTTGATCCAGGAATGATTTTTTACAGGAACATAGCAGGAGAACCGACACGCCGGCCGCCTGTAGAAATTTGTTTCTCATGATCAAAATGTTACATGAACGCCAAAATTAAACGCCCTCACCAGCGGATACAGACCATAGTCAATCCCGGGCGCCAGGTTAGCGATGCTGCCATTAACGCTGTAGTTATAGTCGACCTCAGGATTATAGCCCTTGTACCTGGTGATCGTAAAGGCATTGTTGACTCCGGCGTATACCCTGATATCCTGTATCCCGGCCTTGTGCATCGCCGTTATCGTTGGCACGTTATATCCAAGCGTTATATTGGTGCACCGGATAAAGCTGCCATCCTGTATATAGAAGGTAGAAAGCCGGGTGCTGTTGCTTTGTGTGCCCGCGCGGGAAGCTCGATAGACCTTGCCGTTCCCGGGCTCGGACTCGCTGCGATACCGGTCGGCAACGTCGGCGTACTGATTGCCCGAACCTTCCATATTATATAGATAGTAGTCCTGTCCATCTACGATCTGGTTGCCGTAAGAACCGGCGAAAGCAGCGATCATATCCACAGACCTGTAGCTGGCAGACAACGAAAAGCCATAGGTGAATTTTGCATAGGGAGTACCAATGATGCTCAGGTCATTTGAGTTGACGACGCCATCGCCATTGATATCCTGGAAATAAAGGTCGCCGGGACGCAGGGGATTGGTCTGCGCAGTGCTGCGGGGCGGCCCCTTCAGGACATAACCCTTGGCAAAGGACTGAGTGGTGGGATCGTAGTAGGCATCGTCGATCGCGATATTGGCCATGTCCTTTTGACGCACCATGCCCGCCACTTTATAGCCATAGAACATGCCGATGGGCTGACCGGTTTCAGTGATATTCGTGATATACTGCCGTTCAGCTCCCTGGGTAACGATGGTGCTGGCGCCGCCTAAGTTCAATACCTTATTGTGATTGATGGAAATATTGCCGCTGACACTGAAATTGAAGCCTCTTTTCGACTGAACTAATTTTCCATCCACCTGGAAGTCAAAGCCCTTGTTACGGATCCGCGAATTATGCAGATTTATGAGAATAGCGGGCGCAATGCTGTTCGGCGGCGGCGTGTTGCCGGACACTGCCGATACATTGTTATAAATTAAAAGATTATAGGTCCGGCTGTCGTAATAGTTGGCGATCAGCGACACCCGGTCATGAAATAGCCCCAGATCCAGGCCGATATTGTACTGGGACGTGGACTCCCATCCCAATCTGGGGTCTGTTGCGTTCGCCGGCCAGTAGGCAGGCGCGATAGTATTGCTATTGCCAAATACGACGTTCCCGTTGCTGGTATATTGAACATTATTGTAGTTGCCGATATTGTTATTGCCGCTCAGACCCCAACTGGCGCGCAGACGCAAGGTCGTATTGTCAGCCAGCCAGCCGCTGTAAAAGGACTCCTTCGAGACGTTCCACCCGCCGCTGACAGAAGGGAACAGCGCCCACCTGTTCTGAGAGCCAAATCGCGAGGAGCCGTCGGACCTCAGCGACCCCGACAGGTAATATTTTTCTGCATAATTATATTGTACCCTGCCGAGGTAAGAATTCAAGGTATTTACATATGCTCCCGTGCCGGTTTGTATCGTGAGCTGCCCGACGGAGCCACCGGTCACCTGCGGGATCAGGTCGTTGCTGAAACCCGTTGCCTTGATAAAAACTTCGTCGCTCGACGTCTGCTGCGTAGTATACCCCGCCAGTACGTTGACGCCGTGCTCCCCGATATGGCGATCATAGGTCAGCGTGAACTCCCCCAGCTGATCTTTCTGAGTGATAGACATACTCTGGGCATTGGCCGCCTGTATGGAAGCCGCGGAGCCCGGAGGATTCGTGCCATTACTCAAATTGGTCGGCAGATAATAATTGTATTTCTCGTTATAGGTCTGCAGTCCCAGATTGGCCTTGAAGGTAAGATAAGGGATCGGCTCATAGGTCGCAAAGGCATTGTAAGTGCTGCGGTCGCCCGTACGCTTGATCTGTGTACGCTCGACGGTAGCAATAGGGTTCTCGATCGATTGATAGCCGTAAGCGTTGGATTCAGACGCAGCCAGGAAGGTAGCGATGCTGCCGTCCGGATTGTAAGCGGGAAAAACCGGCATATAGATCAACGCACCGAAAGAGGGGCTGTGGTCCCAGCGGCCTTCCTGTGTTTCATTATTGGTATTGCCTGTATATGCAATACTCGCCCCGACCTTCACCCTGTCCGAAACGTCCCCGTCGACATTGACCCTGAAGTTAAGGCGCTGCTGCGCTGTATTGAGCATGATCCCATCCTGACTCTGATAGGAGCCGCTGACCATATAACGTACGGCCTCGCTGCCGCCGGAGAAAGAAAGATTATGGCGGAACATGCCGGCTTTCCGATAGAGCTCGTCCTGCCAGTCGGTGTTATATTTGGGTTTGATTATCGTCTGAGACGGGAAATCATACAGCTCCGTGGGAATGCTGACGGAAGCCGCGTTACCCACCCTCGCGATACGCGCAGTGTTATTGTCGGAATACATCGCATCATTCCATGTTCCGCCGGTATTCTGCACCAGGTCTTTATAGCTGTCGTTACGACCGTCGACCACCAGTCGGGCGAACTGGTCGGCGTGCAACAGCCTGACCTTATGGTCCAGCTGATCGACGCCATACATGTAATCATATTCCAGCCTGGCTTTACCCGGCTTGCCCCTCTTCGTGCTGATCAGCACCACGCCGCCGGAAGCACGCGATCCGTAGATGGCCGCGGACGCGGCGTCTTTCAGGATATCGATGGACTCGATGTCGTCGGGATTGATAAAAAAGTCATTGCCCGCAGGATAGCCGTCGATCACATACAGGGGATCGCTGCTGGCATTGATCGAACCCGTACCGCGCACCCTGATCTTCGGGCTCGCATAGGGCGACCCGTCTACCTGGGATATCACGACGCCTGCAACTTTACCAACCAGCGCCTGACCGGCCGTGGGCGCAGAAATATTGAGCTCGCTCGCCTTGACGCTGGCGACGGCGCCGGTAAAATCGCTCTTTCTCATTTTTTGATACCCGATAAAGACGACCTCGTTGAGCGCATTCCGGCCCTCTCGCAGGCGGATATCGACAGGAGAAATGCCGTTATAAAGAACGTCCTGGGTGCTATATCCAATGGAAGATATCTCCAGATGAGCGCCTGGCTGCACTTCGATGGAATAATGACCCTGATCATCGGAGGCCGTCGAATGGGCCGTTCCCTTTACGTGAACGGTCGCGCCTTGTATCGGCTGCCCTTTCATATCTGCGATAACCCCTTCCACTTTTCGGCCTTCGACTACGGGCGCCGCGACAGGCGGAGCCGGAGCAACGTATTTGAACGTCACCGTGCGTCCGTCCATCAGATAATGCAATCCGTACACCCGCTGCAAAATTTCCAGCGCATCCCGCAGACGCCCCGCCTTCAGCTCGACCCGCGCCAAATGCACTTTTGCAAGTGCCTCCTGGCTAAAAGAGAAATCGATATTGGGTGCCTGCTGCTGCAGGGATACTACCACCTGAGCAAGGTCCGTTGCCCGCAGATCGAGCCGGATGGCCTGGGCAATAACCCGATGACCCGTGCCCAACAGCAATAGGAAAAGCCCGAAGACCGCAAAGCTTCGTTGGAATTCTCTGGTCATACGGAAGAATTGTTTGTATTATTTTCCCTGGCTTACATGCAAACTATCTCCTTTCCGGACAAAATGCAGGTCCCATCCAAAAGAGAGATGTTCGAGCACCTTCTCCAGTGCGGTATTCTCAAATCTTGCAGTTATCGTCTGATCTTTCAAAGGCTGGTCATAGACGATATGTATACCATACCGCGCTTCCACCTGCGCCAGGGCCTCTTTCAGAGGGGTCTCGAAGAACAGCAGCCGCCCTGCCGTCCATTCGTCCATTTCACCGGGGGCCTGACGCATGACCCTCCCGGCCCCTGGCTCTTTATCATAGATCAATAGCTGGCCGGCCGTCAATAGCTTGCTCGCCCTGCCCTTCCCCTCATCGAACTCCACTTCCACTTTACCGCTCTGCAGCGACACGCGCAGCTGCCGCGCCTCCGCATAGGCCATAACGTTGAACGTGGTCCCATACACGCGCGTAGAGACGCCCCCGGCCTTTACCACGAACGGATGCTGCACGTCCGGCCGCACCTGAAAGAACGCTTCTCCGCTGAGCAATATCTCCCGGTTATTTACAAAGTCACTGTGATAGGAAAGATGAGTCGCCGAATTAAGCCAGACGATAGAACTGTCGGGTAGCAGGACCTTTCGCACCTGCTGGTATCCTGTATTGACGACCGTCGACTCATCCGTCCTGGCCAGAGCGCTCTTCTGACGCTTGCTCCACGCCAGCCAGATGCCACCCGATACGACGATCACCCCCGCCCAAACAGCAGCATAACGCATCAGCCGGCGGCGACGCTGGTACCTCTCCCGACCAGCCATTTTCCACAGGTTCGCCACAAGCCGCTCTTCGTCATCGGCACTAAGCATCCGCACGCTCTCCTTGTCGCCGGAGATACGATCGTACCATTTCTCCAGCAAAACGACCTCCTCTTCGGTACACTCTCCTTTGATATAGCGGGCTAATAGATCCCTGATTTGTCCTTCCGGTTTTTGATACATACAAAGAATAGTCGGCAAAGATCACATAAAAGACCAGTAAAAAACCTGAATTAATATTGGCGTAACATTGGGGGAACGGCTGCTTTCTACAGCAATAGCGACGAGAGCCGCAATGCCGCGGTACGCAAACGCCTGCGGATCTTCTGTAGATGATTCTTGACGGTATATGGTGAGACTAATAGCTCTTCCGATATTTCCCGGATGCTTTTTCCTTCCCGGGCGCTAAGCAGATAGACCCTCTTCATCTGGGCTGGCAGCTGCTCGAGCTCGGAGGTCACCAGCGCCTCCTTGCTTTCCAGCTCTTCTACCCGGAAGGCCGCCGTGAGGACCGCCTCCTCCTGCATGACCATTATCCAGGTCTGTATCTGTTTTTCGGAGAGCTGCTTCGCACGCAGCCGGTCAAAGATCTTGTACCGGGCCATGCTGTATAAATAAGGGAAAACTTCGTTTTGTATCTTTATCTTTCCTCGCTTTTCCCACAGGTCAAGAAAGACCTCCTGGAGTATATCCTCTGCCTCCGTCGCATCGTCCGACCATTTGTAGATCGCTCCCATCAATGCATGCAGAGTACGCCTGTATAGCTGCTCGAATGCAGCTCTGTCGCCCTCGTGGGAGATCAGCCGCCAGAGCTCTTTATCGCTACGCCTATCCGATTGCATGTCGCCTTACCAGTTTATATCTATAAAATTGACATTCCCCCTGCGGGACGATGTCACTGCTACTCCTTTTGAAAGGGAAGACAAAAAAGAGAAGCCTTCCAGCTCATCCCCCCTGTCGAACCCGTCCGCCACTTTCACGACCTCCGCTTTGCCGGATGCCAGGGATCTTCTCAGGTCCACATAAGTAAACTGCCATTTCCTCCCCTCTATCTGGTTCTGGATCAGCACAAGCAGGTTCTTTTCCGGGATCCACTGCATGTTCTGGACCCAGGGGCCGCAAGTGAATTTCTTGTATACAACGCCCTTGTCGCTGGTTTTTGAAGCGTGTTCCAGCACTTTTGGATCATAGAGCCGGACTTCATTCGCCCTGTTCCCATAGTCTGCAGTAGCCACATACCATTTATGATCGTATTCCACGTACTCGGGTCGGGTGCCCTGGATACACGCATCGTCCTCTATGACATTCTTCAGATTGCCCCCATCGAGCGTCCCCGTCCGCCGCAGACCATCCCAGTCAATACAATATATAATGGCCTTCCACTGATTGGTGGCCTTATTCAGTATGACGCTGTTGCCCATGAAGACGGGCATATGCCCATGCACAGCCAGCCCCGTTGGGTGGTTGATCACGTCGGTATCATGCATGGTAAGTTTGTATTCGTGCCCCGTATAGGACAGGGAGTCGCCTTTCCACTCAAACTCGCGTATCATCCCCACTTCCCGGTCGCCGTACAGATAGGCCTTGCCATTCAGCCAGGAAATACCCTGGCACGCGCCCAGGGAATCAACCGTGACACTTCTGGATAACGACATATCGGGCTTTCCTTGAAAGAAGGTGACGGGTGCCGCACTAAGCCCAACCAGAAAAAGCAGAAGTAGTGGTCGCATAAGTTATGCAAGATTAACACGTTTTCCGGCGCAGCATCCCCTTTGATATATTATGATTCGATTACTGAATGTTGAAATTTTTATTAATTCCCGACCTTCGGGTAGTTCTTTTGCCTAATTTGAAGACTACTAAAAAAATTCCCGAAGAAATGACCAGTCCATATAGGAAGATCGCGCTCTGCCTGGCCCTGCTTTCCACCCTTTCAACAGCAATCCTTGCCCAGCCAGGAATGCTGGACTATCCCGGAGGACCCTCGCTAAAGGCAGGGCGCTCAACCGCGGCTAAGATCCCCGGCGGCCCCGGCAATGGCTACCGAAGGGACTACCAGTTCGTCCATTCGGGCAACCTCGTCTCCGATAAGAACTTCTATTGGCTGACCGTCATCGACCAGACTCCCGCCGTACTGAGCCTTCTCGTTGCAGACCAACGCCTCAAGGCCATTCATGACCGCCGGCTGGCCACCCTCAAATGCCACGTTTCCGACTCCTGCACGTGGGCCTCATCGCTTGTCTCGGATTTTCGCTATACCCCGGAGGACTCCCTCCAAATAGCTACTGCGCTGCAGACACTGTACCGCAACAACAGAGCCCCCTTCGACGCCCTGGTGGACAGGCATCTCCGTCCCTCAGGCTACTACGAGCGCTTTATCGCCGACAGTAATG
>JAFDYE010000577.1 GCA_018267585.1 Bacteroidota bacterium | reverse complement strand
ACCGACGTACACGGTCTTTAGCTCGCCGATGCGCCCATTGCGGACCAGCTCGGCGGCATAACGGAATTGGGGGGACGAACGCTGCTGGCTTCCGATCTGGAAGATGCGGCCTGATCTTTTGACGGCGTCAGCCATGGTGCGGCCCTCGGAGATGGTCAGCGAGGCGGGTTTCTGCAGATAGACGTCCTTGCCAGCCTGCACGGCGTGTATGGTCGCAAGGGCGTGCCAGTGGTCGGGCGTGCTGATGATCACTGCGTCGATGTCTTTGTTGAGGAGTAGCTCCCGGTGATCGCTGTAGCCCTTTACTCCGTCCCAGGTCCTGCCGGTCTTTTTTGAATAGTATTCGTTGACCAGCTGTTTGCCGGCCTCTACGCGGTGGGAGTCGAGGTCGCAGACGGCAATGACCTGCGCCTGGTCGTATTTCCATACCCCCGGAAGGTCGTGACCGCGGGAGATGCGTCCCGTGCCGATAGTACCGATGTTGATGCGGTTGCTGGGGGCATATTTGCCGAAGACGCTGGCCGGAACGATGGCCGGGAACAACGCTGCTGCCACTCCTGCTTTTGCAGAAGAGCCGATGAACTGTCGACGGGAGAGCTTTTTCATATGATCATGCTTAATTAGTGACAGTAATTTTTGCGGGTTGGGTGAAGTAGGACCATGCGCTTTCTGCCTTTTCTTTGGTGAAGTGGCCGTTGAAGACCACCCAGCGGTAGTGAAGGACATAGTCGTGTCCGGGATAGAGGGGCCAGTCGACGTCTTTGGTCGGGGAGAAATTGGCGTATACGTCCCCGCGGCCGTTCATATTCAGCGGCCAGACGCGCAGTGGCTCGGGGTAGTTGTAGTTAGTGGGACTGGACATCATTTCTGCGCCGGCATAGTCTCCGCCGACAGCGCCCTGTACGATACACCACCGGGCTTTGGAGCCGTCGGCGGCGGCCCGGGCCTTTCCTTCCGAGGTCAGGATTTCGCTGTTGTCCCTATTCCATTCTTCCGTCGCCCGCCAGCCAACGCCGCCGTAGCGATAGGCGAGAAGCAGGACGGGGTTTTGTGTCGCACAGTTCAGCTGGATGGTCAAATCGAAGAGATAGGTATTGTCGGCGGGACGATATACCCGGACGGTCTGGAGCTCGTTGAGCATCACCTCTTCGCCGCCGTCCCTGTGAAAGGCGACGTGCTCGTGGAGGGTCTCGTACTGGGCGAATTGGGGGCCGCTGACGACGGCGATGAATTTCGCAAATCGGACGGTGCCTTTACGGTCCCTGAGGTTCCAGCAGTCGACGGTATCGCCTTTATAGAGGATATGCGTCCAGGGGTTCCAGACGCCGTAGTGGTGGTAGTGATCCGGCGCCTGTATGCGGGTGAGGACCTGGCCTTTGGGAGACCAGAGGGGGTGGATGAAGCCGCTTTTCTTATACGCCGTGTCGATGCCCGCGGGCGGGTAGACCGTTGCATAGACATATCGCAGCAGGTGCTGATTGCCGTTGAGGATGGTGAGCTCGCCGTTGTCGGCGACGGCGCGGACCGAGTCGGTGGGTTGATGGTGGCGCGGCTGGTGGATCAGCTCGTAGCGGACAGTTTTTTGAGCTCCTCCGGGGATGATCCAGTGCATATGTCTGTCTTCCATCTGGAAGTCGACGGGTGACTTATCCGGTCCGATCAGCTGAAGGGAAGAATCGGGCAAGGCAGTGATTGGGCCGAGGTCGATCTCTACGGGGACTGACAGGCCGTTGGTCGGGCGGGACAGGTCGACGTTAAAACTGGCGATGCGTTGCGCATAGGTGAGTGTACCGGCAATCGTGAAGAGGGTGAGCAGTGTCGGACGGAGCATAGTCGGGATCAATTGATGGTGATAGTCTGGTGGATCGAGTTACTGGCTTTTGCCCCGGGCTGTCCGCCGCCTGCGGATATCTCATACCGCCCTGGCAGCGAGACGCGTTGCATTTTGTCGTCGATGACGGTAAAGGCGGCGGGGTCGATAGAAAAGCGGAGCGTTTGGGTTTCGCCGGCGGCGAGGTGGATCCGCCGGAAGCCGCGGAGCGAAAGGATGGGCACGGGGACCTTTGCGTCGAGTGCCGAGACATAGACCTGCGTCACTTCGTCGCCGGGGAGCGCGCCGGTATTCTTAACGTCAACGGTCATACGCACGCTGTCGCCTTTATGGGCGGGTGGTTCGGTCTTCAGGTTGTCGTAGTGGAATGTGGTATAGCTGAGGCCGTAGCCGAAGGGGTAAAGAACGGGTTTTTTATAGTACCGGTATGTTCTGCCGGCCATGGCGTAGTCGCCGAAGGCGGGCAGGTCGCCCAGGCCGGTGTAGAAGGTTACGGGGAGGCGGCCGGCGGGGTTGTAGTCGCCGAATAGGACGTCTGCGATGGCTTGCCCGCCTGCCTGTCCGGGATACCAGGCTTCGACGATGGCGGGGACGTGTTGGTCGGCCCAGTTGATGGAGACGGCGCTGCCGTTGAGAAGCACCAGTACGACGGGCTTGCCCAGCGCCGTTATTTCTTTGATCAGGTCCTGCTGTATTTTAGGAAGATCCAGGGTAGTGCGGTCGCCGTGGTCGAAGCCGTCGATGGCGACGTCCATCTCTTCGCCTTCCAGCCTGGCGGACAGACCCATGCAAAGCACTACTGCGTCGGCCTGTTTGGCGGTGGCCACCGCCTCTTTTTTTAATTGCCGGCGGATATCGGGCTGCTGCCGTGACCATACCAGCTGCACGCGCGCATCGCCGTATGACTCGCCGGCCTCGACGCGGATGCGGTATTTCTTTCCGGCCTCGAGGCGGACGGGTTTGGATTTTCTTAGCCTGGGGTCGTTGAACTCGTCCCGGAAATGATAGCTGGTGTTGGCGATGAGGCTGTCGTTAAGATAGAGATTGACCTTGCAGGTGGTGACGATGCCCAGCTGGTAGAGACCGGAGACGGCGGGGGTGAGCTCGCCTTTCCATTTTACGCCGAAGTCGTCGTCGTTCAAATCCTTTCGGGGCGCGCCTTCGCCCCATACGGCGTTGAGGTCTGAGTCGGCTTCAGAGTAAAGGATGCTGCCTGTAAAGTCCTTGTTGGCATAGTAGTCTGTCTGCAGCCCTTTTGCGCCATCGTGGGAGAGGACGGTGGCCGGCACTTTGTCGAAATCGGGCAGGCCTTCGGCGAGCTCGCTGCCGCGGGCATAGAGGACCCGGGAACCGGGCGCCAGCTTTTCGCGGATGCCTTCCAGCGGGGTGATGGCTTTGGAGGGAAGGCCGTTGTAGTTGCCGAGCAGCATCGTCCATTCGTCTGCGTTAGGTCCGATGACGGCGAGCGTCCGGATGTCCTTTTTCATGGGCAGCAGCTGGTGGTCGTTCTTCAAAAGGACGATCGATTTACGGGCTGCTTCGAGGGCCAGCTCTTTGT
>JAFDYE010000576.1 GCA_018267585.1 Bacteroidota bacterium | reverse complement strand
TGATCGGGATGTGGATAGCGGGACCAGACAACGCAGAATCCTGCTTGCCGTTCATCGGCGCGTCAGAAGCGCCGAAGTCAACGGTCTTGGCAGTCAGCTGGGAAATGCCGGCGCCCGAACCTACCGACTGGTAGTTGACCTTCAACCCGTTGGCCTTGTTATACTCAGAGAATTGTTTGGAGAACAGCGGGTTATCAAAAGAGCTGCCCGCGCCGATGAGCGTATTGTCGTCGCTGCTGCCGCCGGAAGCCGTAGAGTCAGCACCGGTAGTGCTGCCACCGCCGCCGCCGCAGGAAACCAGAACCGTGCTGACAATCGCGAAGAACGCACCTGCTATCAGAGAACGCTTGATTTGGAAGGATTGTAATTTCATGTGTTATACTTGTGGTAGTTAAGAATGTTTACAATTTAAGGGGTTCCCCTACCTTATTTGCCGAAAACGAAATAGAACGTTAAGCGATAGACAACGTCAGCATCGCTCTTCATCTTGCTGCCATCGGGAGCGATGGTAGCGCTTTGCTCGCTCTTATAGCCGTTGTACCAGATATTAGGCATAAAGTGTACACCCTTTGCAGGCGTAAAGTCCAGACCTGCAGTAATGAACTGCTCCTTATTATTATAGTCATAGTTACCGGCGGCATTCGCATACTTGCTGTAGACCGTATTGTCAACCTTGCTGTTGGGCTTGACGTTGTCGTAACGGGCGAAGAAACGGAGCTTGTTCTTTACGATATCGCCATGGATATAGGTAGAGATACCCAGTGCATTGGATGTCAGCGTGTCAGCACCACCTGCGAGCTTGGAGGCGATATTGTCGTTCTTCAGCACGTTAACATATCCTTCGACGCCGATGGTCAGACCAGGCGTGTTATAAGCGATATAAGCCTTCGTCATCTGACGGGAATGGTGCCAGGTCGAAGTCCAGTTCAGCCTTTCGTAGTCGGCATAGATGTCAAACACCAGCTTCTTGTCCAGGGCCATGGCGTAGATATCGCCGTAGAACCATTTGAAGTTGTCGGCTTCCGGCTTGGCGCTCGAGCCATTGCCTACCATCAGATTGTAGCCAAAATTCCCTTTGGCGTCAAATTTGCCCTGCAGCGCAGCGCCCAGGTCATAGGAAGGGGTACGACGGATATCGGAAATGGTCCTTTCGATCGAGCGGTAAGCCCAGATCCTTTCTGTCAGCAGGGGGAAGGCCGGAGTAGCGATCTGACCTACGACCAGGTCAGTCCCTTTCCAGATGTTCTTCCAGCGGATATTCGCCAGCTTGATGTAGAAGGTGAACTTTCCGTTCTGGGTCTGGTCCCCACCGCCAGTGGCAGAACCATTACCAGCCGGGAAATTGTCTTCCGCAGCCAACAGCAATTCTGCAGAGAATTTGTTGGTGATATTGTAGTCATAGCCCAGATAGATCCGGCGGAACTGGAAAGCGCTGCGGCTGTTCGGAATACCCGTGTACTGGTTATTACCCCCACGGTTTGCCGAGTCGGCGTGCCCCTTGGCATAAAAATCACCAAACATATACCCCCACAGACGGCCGGAATTGGCAGACCCTGCCTTGAAAGCAGAATCGCTGTTCCAGAGATACTGTGCCTGGGATGCGATGGTTAAAAATGAGAAAATAGCGATAATTAAAAGTTGTCTTGCGAAGTTACGTTTCATAAAAGTCTTGGTTCATTAAAAACTTGGTTCGAAAATAAGTTTAGCGGTTCGACGTCGTTCAAATTCGACTGCAAAACAATGTTGAAGCAATGACCCGAATGTTAAGGGAATATTACCTTAATGTTAACACTTCCAAAAAGAGAGCAAGTTCTTCAAAAAATTGCTTTTTTATATATTGTTTATCAATGTTTTATGCATATTAATTAACTTTTCTGAATAAAAAACAGCGCTTACCCCCAAGGGTTGGCTCCTGCCGGACCCTCTGCCGTGTTAAGAAATTATTACCAAATACACTTTAGCACCTGTTACCGGTCACATTGGATTTAATTTGTGATCCTCCGTAAAAAAATTTAGGAAATGAAGGGATTCAATGCAATTGTTCAACTGTTCATGCCCAAGGACAAGGTTTTCTATTCCCTTTTCGAAGAAGTAGCGGACAGCGTGGCCCGGATGGGTGAGTTATTAAAGGAAGTGGTCAGCGAGCCGGATTTCGATAAAAGAGCCGTATTGATCTCCCAGCTCGAGACCCAGGAACACGTGAACGATGAGTTCACGCATCGGATATTTACAGAGCTCGGCCGTAATTTTATCACACCCTTCGACCGCGAGGACATCCACTACCTCGCCAGCGCACTCGACGACATCTGCGACTATATCTACTCCGCAGCCAAAAAGATCAATTTCTATAAGGTAAACCCCAACGACCCGGGCATCCAGAAGATGGCCGACCTCATCGAACAGGGCTCCAGACAGATACGGGGCGCGGTAAAGGAGCTGCGGAACATGCGGGATATGCGCACCATAACCGACGCGCTGGTACGGGTCAACAGCATCGAGAACCAGGCCGACGATATCTTCGACATGAGCATCGAACGCCTCTTCGAGACCGAACCCGACGCCAAAGAGGTCATCAAAAAGCGGGATATCTACCAGGTGATGGAGATCGTGACCGACAAATGCGAAGACGCTACCAACGTGATCGAATCTATTATTATTAAGTACGCCTAGGCTTTTCCCAAACATGTTACTGCTTTCTATCATCATCGCCCTGGCACTGGTATTCGACTATATCAATGGGTTTCATGACGCGGCCATCTCCATCGCCACTATCGTCTCTACCAAGGTCCTGACACCCTTCCAGGCCGTTATCTGGGCAGCCATCTTCAACTTTGCGGCATTCTTCATCTTCAAATACTTTATCGGCGAGTTCAAGATCGGCAACACGATCGCCCATTTCGTCTCCCGGGATTTTATCACCCTACCCGTTATACTCTCCGGCCTGATCGCAGCCATCACCTGGAACCTTTTCACCTGGTGGTTTGGCATTCCTTCCAGCTCCTCCCACACGCTGCTGGGCGGATTCGTTGGCGCAGCCCTGGCTCATGCAGGCGGCTGGACCGTTCATGGACAGGACGTCATCGAATACGGCAGCGTTCTTCCAACCTTTTTTTTTATCGTCCTGGCGCCGCTGATCGGCATGTTCGTCGCCCTCATCATCACCATATTAATAGTTAACCTGTTCCGGAAGAGCAATCCTTACCGCGCCGAGAGCTGGTTCCGGCGGATGCAGCTGCTTTCCTCCGCCCTGCTGAGCCTCGGACACGGCGGCAACGACGCCCAGAAAGTGCTGGGTATCATCGCGGCAGCCCTCGTCGCCCACGGCGACCTGGAGAATATCCGGGACATCCCCACCTGGGTTCCGATAGCCTGTTTCTCGGCGATCGCCCTCGGCACGATGAGCGGGGGCTGGCGCATCGTCAGGACAATGGGGAGCAGGATCACCAAGGTCAGCCCCCTGGAAGGAGTTTGCGCCGAGACCGCAGGCGCCATTACCCTCTTCCTGACCCAGGCCCTCGGCATCCCGGTCAGCACGACACATACGATCACCGGCGCCATCGTTGGCGTAGGCGCGACCAAACGTATGTCTGCCGTCCGTTGGGGAGTGACGATCAACCTTGTCTGGGCATGGATCCTGACCATACCGGTCAGCGCGCTGCTGGCAGCCCTCGTCTACTGGATCCTCCGCGTATTCCTGCATACAGGGTAGCCAACACAACTTAACTAATCGTTACGACCCGACTCAAGAATTTATTCCTATATTTACGCCTCGTTTTTAAACATGCAAAAAAGGATTTATAAGATTTTCTTCTATACACTGCTTTTAGCCGTGTACGGGGTATTCTTTTCGGTCGAGTCCTTTTTCAATTTCGAGGGTCATACCGACGCAAAGGCCCTTTTCAAGTATTCCACCCTCCTCCGGTTATCAGATGACCATCAGCAGGTCGTCAAGACAAGTCCTCTTCAGTCTCCCGGCAAACACAAGATCAGGCTCAACAAACGTTTTCATCAGGAAGACATAGCCCTCTGCCCGGTGATCACCGTCGCAGCGCCGGAAGAGCGGATCATCCCGAGGGTGCTGGGCGCTTATCTGACCGTCCCTCTGCCCTCTGTCCAGGTCGTCCACCTGCGACTACGAGGGCCCCCTGCTATTGCCTGACCTTCAGGTAACAACATTTTTCATCAAAACAAGCAATAGTATGGTCGCTTTCTGTCACAGAAAGTCACTGCGGATATGCGGAATGTTACTAACACTCCAACTGTCCGTACTTTCTCTCTTTGCACAATCCAAAAAATATTCGCTCGCCCAGTTCATCGATTCGGCCCAGAAACACCTGCCGGTGCTCCTCCAGAAAAAAGCCCTGGTCGACGCCGCAAAAGCCGGCGTCACGGATGCCAGACATGCCTACCTGCCCAGTTCCTTTATCGGCGATCAGGTAACGGCGGGGACTGATAACTCCCTTCCGGGGTCCTATATCGGATTTGGGGTCATCCCTTCGAGCTCCAGCGGTGTTCGCTCTTCCAATATCTATGAGTCCGCCATCGGAAATATCGGCTTCCTGTACAACCAGTATGAGCTGCTGGACTTCGGCCTTAAAAAGGCGACGGTCCGGAGCGCCGAAGCCTTTGCCAATCTCAGCCAGGCCGACCTGGACCGGGAGGCTTATCTCGTTCGCTGGCAGGTCAGCAAACTCTACCTGGACATACTCAAAAACCAGTTCCAGCTGGCGATCGACCGGGAGAACGTCAGCCGGTATGAGACGATCTATAAGGTCATCCAGGCCGTCACGCAGAGCGGTATCAAGCCCGGCGCAGACTCCGCGCTCGCAATGGCCGAGCTGTCGAAGACCCGGACCACCTACAACCAGACCTACGGCAGCGTCCGGGTACT
>JAFDYE010000575.1 GCA_018267585.1 Bacteroidota bacterium | reverse complement strand
GTCGTCATCTACGAACAGAACAACACCGGCAACGCACAGGACACTGTGATCATTGCCGACCGGGGAACCATGGCCGTCACCCCGGACCAGCAATCCCTCATCTTCACCCTCTTCAACGGCAGCCGCTACTCCGAGCAGGCCGGCAAGGGCGGCGTACAGATGGGAACCGAGCTGACAAGGATGAGCTTCAGGAAATACAAGAAGGTGATGGACCTCTCTACCTTCAAAATGACCCGCACCGACGACAGCAACTTCAGGAACAACTACCAGATGAAGACGCTGCCCCAGCTCGGCAAGGCCATCGACTCGGTCAAACACATCAGGCAGGACTATTCAAAGCGCGCCGCGGACATCGTCGCCATGAATGTCCGGGTCAGAAAATATCTCGACACTACCGGATGGGACAAAATAGAAAAGGACCAAAATCCCCGGTTCTCCTATCTCAAGCCGGTGTCCGTCGCCCGCGACTCACTGCAACATCTCTGGGCGGCCGAACGAAAAAGACAGGACTCCCTCAAACACGCCAAAGACTCCGTGGACAGGGCCATCGCCGCAGCGGCAAAAAAAGCCGCCAAACCCGGCGCACCGGGCCAGGGCGGCAAACCCGGCCAAACCAACCCCACCACCCCAACCCCCGGCCAGAGCGCCCCGGTCATCCCCGCAAGCACGGACCTGGCGAATCGGTCCATCCCGGGATCCGCCCCCGAACCCGTCTTCGCCGACCTCCTGCCCGATAGCGCCTACACTACCGTCCTGGAGCGCTCCATATCGACCGTCAGCTCGGTCAAGACCGGCGTCGACCAGCCCGCAGTCCTCTTCGCCAACGAAGACCACAACGTCCGCCAGATGGAGTCCTCCTGGCACGAAAAGATCACCATGGCGGTAGCCGTGCTCGTCATGTTCCTCATCGGCGCCCCCCTCGGCTCCATCATCCGCAAGGGCGGCATCGGCATGCCGCTGGTATTCGCCGTCGTCTTCTTCGTCATCTTCTTCCTGCTCACCAACTTCGGCCGAAAATTAGCAGGCCAGGCCGTCCTCAGCCCCATGGTGGGGATGTGGCTGGCCACCTATGTGCTGGTCCCGGTGGGCTTGTTCCTGACCTATAAAGCACTCAACGACAGTCAGCTGTTCAACAAAGAATTTTATTTCCGGTTAACCCGGAAAATCAGAACTTTGGCCGCTCGTATACGTTCATGGAAAAAAACAGGGAAAATATCCGTCTCCAGCGATGGGTCGCAGGCGTAGCCGTCGCCCTGTTCTTCCTCAAGCTGGCAGCCTACTACCTCACGCAGTCCGTGGCGGTCCTCACCGACGCGCTGGAAAGCACCGTTAATGTCATAGCCGGATTTGTCGCACTCTACAGTCTGCAGGTCGCCGCCAAACCCCGCGACGAAGACCATCCCTACGGTCACGGCAAGGCAGAATTTCTCTCCGCTGCCGTCGAAGGCGCGCTGGTCGTCATGGCGGGGATGATCATCATCTACGAGGCGATAACGGATTTTATACACCCCCACCCCATCCAACAGCTCGATCGGGGCATCTATATCGTAGCCGTGACCGCAGTCGTCAATTTTGTCCTGGGCGCCATCTGTATCCGGCGGGGACGACTTAATAATTCCATGGCCCTCCAGGCCGGCGGCCGCCACCTTCAATCCGACACTTACAGCACCGCAGGCAT
>JAFDYE010000574.1 GCA_018267585.1 Bacteroidota bacterium | reverse complement strand
TTATCCTGTTTTGCTTCGGGGGTCTCCCATTGGATGTAGTCGCCATAGTCATGATTTCCCAGGACCGAGAATTTGCCCATCGGCGCCTTGAGCCCTGCGAAGGCGGCAATCCATCTGTCCATTTCCGACGCCTTGTTATTGACCAGGTCGCCTGTGAAGAGGATGACGTCGCTCTGTTGTGCATTGACGAGGTTGAGTCCTTTTTGTACTCCTGCGGCATTGGTAAAACTGCCGGAATGGACGTCCGTTATCTGCGTTATCGTAAAGCCGTCGAAGGCCGTGGGAAGATCGGGGAAATGGATGGTCTCCCGCCGCACGCGATAAAAATGCCGCCCACGCGTAATGCCGAACAGCACCAGGAAGAATAGAAGGGCTGCGAGGCCCATCGTCAGTTCGCTGACCCAAAGGGCCCTTGGGGGGAAGCCGCGGAACAGCCGGGTGATATCTTCGACCAATAGTACCGGGAACGAAAATAGACGGGGGATGAACGCCAGCAGCATTAATCCCGTCATCCAGGTTATCAGGAGTTGTTGCAGACGGGAGCCGCGCCGTATGAATATTGCGGCAATTAATCCACCCATTATTAACGGGTCGAGACCCCAATAAGCCCATGAAAGGATAGTGGAACTAAATATGGTTTGAACCGCCTGGTAAAAATACAGGTCGGCGCCGAGCCAGATCAGGAGAATTAGCGGAAGTCGTTTTGCCATTGGTATAGATGATATCCAAATCGGGTATCTATCAGGAAGACGATCGAACGCGGAGAATATTTTAAAAAATTATCGATATTGCGCTAAACACCCTATTTTTATTTTAGCAAAAAACACCTACCATGAAATTCACTGTCACCTTATCGTTAATCCTTTTGACCGCCGGTCTTTCTTCCTTTGGCCAGGGGATGCCGGTCAGTAAAACCGAAACGAAATCTATGGCCGTACTTGAAAAAGGGCTGATCAAAGTATCTATCATGTACCCTTTTGCCGACGGTAAGACCTTTAATATGGAGTACTACGAGACCAAGCACATGCCGATGGTTGCAGGGTTTCTTGGATCAAACCTGGTAAAATATACGATTGAAAAAGGGGTGGCCAGCGGCATTCCCAATCAACCGCTGCCTTATGTGGCGATCGGAACATTTTATGTGAAGAGCCTTTCTGACTATCAGGCGGCGATCGGGCCCAATATTGGGGCGATAAGGGGGGACTTCAAGAATTACACGGATATTGTTCCGGTGATATTGGTTAGCGAGGTAGTGAGATGATTGGAAGAGTTTTCCCCCTGCTGTATATCACCTTCCCGTCCGCTGTTGTCAGATCGACGAACTGCACTTCGGATATGCCGTTGGATATAAAGCCAAGTCCCGTGATCAGGCCGGCGGATTGCGTATAGGCGTTGGTGTAGGTCTGCCGGCCATCGATGGCGATGCTCACCTTTTTATCCCGAACGGTGAATTCCATGTCCCGCCATTCCCGGATATCCGCGCCGAGGGCCGAAAGATCGGTGGTACGGCCGTTGAGCTCGTTCTCTCCAAATTGTGCCCTCAGCATGCCGGTGCAGCCTTTTAAGGTACTCTGGAAGTACATGAAATAATTCTGGCAATAGACTTCGCACATCATTAGCGGACAGGATTCATTTTTCACGGGCTTTATTCTGACCCTGCACTTCAGGGTGAAGTTGTCGCTGGGATAGGCGATGTCGGAAGGAAACCAGGTGTTGCAATAGGCATTGCTTTTTTGCAGATCGATGTTACTGGCCAGCAGGTCGCTGACGGAGAGGCGCAGCAGGCCTGTATCCCGGTGTGTGATATACTCCGGCCGGCTGCCTGGTTTGTTCTCTATCGCATAGAAGAGCCAGCGGTCTGTGGGGATGCTGACCGGAAGGGTCCTGATGATCTTGTCGCCGGCTATGAGTTTGGCAGTATGGTACCCCGGTTCGTAGTAGATATCCGTCAGGGTATAATTGTGTTTGAATACCTGTACTCTGCGGTTGCGATCCCAGGATTGCTGGATAAAAAAGCTGTCTGCTGATACCGAGTCGACATTGTAATTGAATATGACGGTATTGGGGATATCGTTGCCTGTTACTTTTTTGACGGAGAAATGGGCTTTGTCGGTATTGGCCGGGCCGGGTTCATGAGACATCAGGATAGCGAGGGTGCCCAGGAGGGCCAATGTAAAGACTGATGCGGCAATGAGGACGCGGAGATTGGAGCGAGGTTTTGGATCTCGTTGGGGGAGGTTGGGGTTTTGTTTGAGGTCGGAAGGGTTTTGTTGGGTGGTTTGGTTTTGTTCGGGGTTGGGAGATTGGTGTAGGGTGGTTTGGTCTTGTTCGGGATTGGGAGATTTGGGTTGGGTGTCGGGGTTTTGAGCGGGGTCGTCGGAGTTTTGAGCGGGGTCGTCGGGGTTTGGGGTGTACTCCGGGCGGTCATGGGCCGAGAGGGTTTTTGACCGGGTGAAGGCCCTCCAATCCGTATAGCCCGCGGACAGGGCGATGGCATCGAGGGTGGCCATTTGGGGAATGCGGGCGAACTGTCCATTGAGGAGACGCTTGATGGTCGAGAGGCTGATCATTACGCCGGTGTGCGATTCGATGGTATCGCATAGTGCGATCATATCTCTTTGTATGAGGTCTCCAGGGCCAGGGAGGCCGGCCCGGGAACATAGCTCGGACAGGCATATTTTGACGAGTTGGTGTTCCTTATTTGAGTTTGACCGCATTTTTGGACCTGTTTTGGACGGCTTTTGATGGTGAGTTACGAAGGGGGGCGGATAGTTTTGATGGTAAATATAAAACACAATGAACAGATTTTTTAAGGCCGTGCTTCTTACGGGGCTTTTCGTTGGAACGACTGATATGCTTTATGCCTTTACCATGCAATGGATATTTTCCGGAAAATTTGCCGACAAGATGTTGAATGGCATCGCGTCTGTGGCCATAGGGGGAAAGAATGCCTTTCCTGGTAACGATTGGATCGCTTTCCTGGGCTTGTTCTTCCATTATTTTATCGCCTTTTCCTTCACGCTGTTCTTTTTTTGGGTGTTTCCCAGGGTTAGATTCCTGCGTTTTAACAAGTACTTTATCGGGGTACTCTATGGGATCTTCGTCAACGTGGTGTTCGAGCAGGTAATACTGCCTGTATTTATGCCGAGATTTTCCTTCCACCTTCCGAGGGCTTATATCAATTGGGTTTGTTTCGGGGTTTTGTTTGGGATACCGATCGCCTGGAATGCGTATAGGTATTATAAAGTTCCCAAATATGAAATGTAATGGTCGCGGGTTCACTGATGAGCTGCTGCGCGACGTGAAGGCTGGATGGGATGGCCCGACTGCTGGCCGAGGGCCCAGGTAAAGCAGGCTCCGAAATAGAAGATGAACGAGCAGTAGAATATGAAGAGCAGCAGGAGGGCGAGGGATGTGGTTGCCCCATAGATGACGTTCATATTGTCGTAGTTCAGCAAGCGGTGCAGCGCCAGCTGGCCGGCGGTGAACAGGAGGCCTGTGAAGCATGCGCCTTCCCAGGCGATCTTTGCGTGCGGACGGCCGTAGGACAGGTATTTGAGGAGTACGAAGAACCAAACGATGACCGCTAGTAGCATGACGAGACGGTACAAAAAGGGGTTGTTCTGGAGGGGTAGCATCCAGCCATTGGCGTCTCCCAACAAAACCATCGTGAAGAGGACGCCGCCCAAAAGAATAATCCCGACGGAGCGAATGCGGTTGACGAGGGCGAAGCCGAGTCCCTGCCGCTCTTTTAGGCTGATCTTCCACAATTGGTTGATCGAATTCCCCACGACCTCGAAAAGGGTAGTGGCCACAAAAAGGAGGAATACGAACCCGCCTATGCGCATGCCAGGGGTGAGGGGCAGCCGGTGTATATTCCGGACTACGTCGTGGACCTGTGCTGCGATGTTCTTATCGAGCCCGACGCTGAGCTGATGAAAAAGATCATGCCGTACGGTCTTCGGGTCGCTGACAAGACCAAAAACGACGATCAGGATATAAAGGATGGGGGGAAGGGCGAAGCTGACGAAAAAAGAGGTGGCCGCCGCCATTCGCAGGGGGTCGTTTTGCCTGAAAAGCCGGAAGGCTGTCCGAATCACCCGCCATAGAAAGGCGAGGTGTATCCGTCTATGTTTTGGCGTATCCATTTGCCGGTTATATTCCGATCGATGTATGGATGTACTTGTAAATATTATGCCATTTCTGGATCTTTCAGGGATGGCCAGGGATGATCTTAGGACGGGTATCCGTTAAAAATCCGGCCAAAGTCGTTGAAAAGACCCTTTGAATCGGATGAAATAGGGTTAGTTTCCCTCTATGAGAACCGTCTTAATTGTTGTATTCAGCGCTCTTGTTGTAAGCAAGGGCCATGGCCAGGGTCGTCTTTCTATTGCTGAGGGAGCCAAATCGACCGTATTTATGGGGGACAGCGCCGCTACGCCCAACGAGGAATCCACGCCGACGTTCGCGCCGGATGGGAAGACCGTGTATATCGCCAACAACGGGGTGATCTGCTTTGCCAAACGGGTTGCCGGGAGGGGCAGCGGGGCGTCTGTTGCCGGTTTGGGGCCGAACGATCATTGGACGAAACCGAAGCCGGTCTCCTTCACCGGACAATACAAGGACTGGGACCCGACCCTTACACCGGATGGCGAGCGGTTGTTGTTCGTTAGCAACCGGCCTTATCGCGCTATGGATGGAAGCACAAAGACGGGAAATCATCTGTGGATGTCGCGGTTATTGGCGGAAGGCAAATGGTCGGAGCCGGAGCACCTGGACTCGCCTGTCAATGAATCCGGCCTGGTCAACTATGGACCGTCGATCAGCGCCTCGGGAACGATCTGTTTTTGCTCCCGTGACAGGGACGGCAACAAGGGCATGCACGCCTATCTCTGTCGCCGGGCGGGTGACCACTACGACAAGCCCCAGTTGCTGCTGTTGAACGGGAATGAACCTACCTACGATCCTTATATCGCTCCGGATGAACGGTACATTTTGTTTTCCAGCGACAGCGCGCTTTTTATCAGTTACCGCACCGGCCGTGGCTGGTCGCGGGGAGAGAAACTGGGGCCGCAGGTCAATGACGCATCTAAGTCAGGTATGCTCTGGGGACCGTCGATCTCAAGAGACGGGAAAACGCTGTTTTTTAACGGTGGTACGGTCGATGGGATCGAGATGATACCAGTGAGCTGGGGCAGTGGGCGCCGGAAATAATCCGGGTCTCGTTATGGCATCCGGATAATTTGCACTACCTTTCTTCTTCATTGTCCCTAACCGCATTATGGTGCAGTCACTTATCCGAAGACCTTGTCTTTACCTGCTCGCTTGTGTTTGCCCGTTGTTGCTGACGCAGTGCTCAAAAACTCATGACAGTCCGGGACCGCCGCCGGCCCCGTTGGTGAAGCCTCCCAAATCGATGCAGGTCATCCGGGGAAATAACCTGGTTGGCGGAATTGCTCTCACTCTTTCCGATACTATCGTCGTGCGTATCCTACCGAATGATCCATCGGATGCGGAAAAATACTTTTTCAATGCTGTTGCCAGTGACTCGAATGGCAATCTGCAGGTCATGAACCCGGAGCTCGACAGCGGAGGGGTGAATGTGACCCTGTTCTGGCAGACGGGACACAAGCCGGCGAGACAGGATATTAAGCTCTACCTGCTGTCCAACTGCAGCACGAAGGGCTGTCAGGTGTTGGATTCGGTGACCGTCTCCGCCGTCATAAAGCCACCCTGGACGACGGTCTATGCGGGGGCGGGGACGCTTACGGATATCCGTTTCACCAGCGACCGAACGGGGCTCGCCGTGGGCAATTATAACACCGGGATCATCCGGACCGCAGACGGGGGAGCCAGTTGGAGCAGCACTCCAGCCTTCCGGAGCGACCTTTACCAGCTGTGCTTTCTGGATAGCCTGAATGGTTTTGTAACCGTCTCGAATAACTATGCCTACGCAACGACAGACGGGGGAAAGACCTTTAGCCAGGGCAACTGGACGCCTCCGATCGTCGGCGATGCGTCGTCCCGTGACTTTTCCATGGTCGGCCCCAATACCATCTATAGTGTCGGTATCCGGGGCGCTATCGTTAAATCGATCGATGGCGGGCAAAGCTGGCAGCGATATCCGGGTTTTTCGTTCATCAACGATATCAAAGCGGTGACCTGTATAGACCCGAACAATTGTTATTGTTGCGGGGAGGCCGGGCTATTGGCGAGGACCACCAACGGTGGACAGGACTGGCAGCAGCTGCCCATAAACCTGAACAATGCGCTTTATTCCATCTGCTTCCTGGATAATAACACGGGCTTTGCGGGCGGCCAACAGGGGGCACTGATTCGAACCACCGATGGGGGATCGACCTGGAGCCTTGCCGGGGCCGGTTTGAGATCTACCATATTGGGCATCCGGTTCTTTGATGCGCATCGCGGCTTGGTCGTCACTACGGCGGGGGAGATAGCAAGCACGGGCGACGGCGGAGTTAGCT
Organism: Bacteroidota bacterium; assembly: GCA_018267585.1. Lineage (GTDB taxonomy): Bacteria > Bacteroidota > Bacteroidia > Chitinophagales > Chitinophagaceae > Puia. The sequence goes on along the minus strand of JAFDYE010000574.1, from coordinate 4,074 downwards.
GGCAAAAGGAATGCCCGGGGGGCAACGGCGTGTACAGCCTGCAAAAGGCGGCGATAAAGGACGCGAACACTGTCTATGCCATTCAGAATGGTTCTATTTTCAAATTTACTATAATACCCTAAGCCTATGTCCATTCAAGGCCTGTTCGATCGAGGTGTTCGGGGGACGAGCGTACGAATAATTCTTTTGCTGGTTGCGGCGGGTTGCCTTGGCGGCTGCAAGAAGGACAATGGCCCCGGCCATTCGAATAACGGTGTCGTGCTGACCCTGCTCGGCGGCAATAACCAGTCCGGCACCTACGGCGAATTATTGAAGGATTCTATCCGTCTTAAGCTGACGATCATCGATAGCAATTTTCAATACGTGGTGAAATATTCCTTCGTCCAGGGCAATGGGAAGCTGGAGAGTTTTGGTTACAGGGGTTCGGGTATTATTTACCCCTTCAGCCCCGATCGGGGGAATATCGATCTGCAGTGGCGTCTGGGTTGTAACAGCGCTGGTCAAACGATCAAGTTTTATGTTTATCATGCCGCTGTCGTCAATTCCCTGGGCCAGCCTACGGATGGTGAGCAACCCCTGGATTCCGTGACCGTGACGGCTACCGGGCAACCGCCCACGGGGTGGGGCAGGTCCTGCGGCCTGGATATGAACGATATTTTTTCATTCAAGATCTTTACCTACGACAACAACAGGCTTTATGCTGTGAGCCAGGGGTTGTTCTACTCGGATGACAAAGGCGTCAACTGGTACCCGTTGAAGAACGTTCCGAATTCCGGCGATGTCGCGGATGCCGGATTCAATAGCAAGGGCTGGCTTTATTATGTCACGGGGACGCATGGTGTATATTATTCACAGGACCTTACGAACTTTCAGAACATCAGCAATGGGATATTGGATTACAGGACGCCCACCGCGTTCACGGTGGATGATTCGGTCGTCTTTGTCAGCTATTATTTCGACGGCCCTTACAAGACGGACAATAACGGCCAGTTCTGGAAGAAGCTGTTGGTGGGAGGCGGATCGGAGCGCTATTACCTGATCAGGCGCCATCCGAACGGCAGCCTGTATATGTTCGATGAGTTGAGCAATCTTTTCGTGTCTTCGAATAATGGGGATAGCTGGAGTCTGGCGGGACTGGCTTACCAGTATAGGCCTTACCAGGCTTATGACCTGGAGATTGGGAAGGACGGACTCCTTTATATCGGAGCGGACGATGCAACGATCTCGGTCGTGACGCCCGGGACCTATACGGGGGATATCCACAGCTACTATCAATACAATGCGAGCAACCAGGAGGTCAACAATATCCGGTTCTACAACGGCGACGTTTATTATCTCGTCAACTATAATCCCAAGCCGGGTATTTACCGGAAGAGCAATAACTGGGGTGGTCCGATCGACCTCGGTTTCAACAAGACGATCCGTTATTATTATATCAAGAATGATGGGAATTTTTTATTGGTTGATGATGCGCTGTATTATAAAAATTGAGTGTAGGTAATATGAAATACGCAGTCGTTGTCTTTTTGCTCACCGCTGGGATCGGGGGGCTGGCGCAAGGGTCCGTGCAAGGGCCGGCGGGAATGGCGGGGCAGGGGCCGGGGCAGGGGTCGGGGCAGCGGCCCGCGCGAGGGTCGGTTCAAGGGTCGGCTGGAATGGCGGGGCAGGGGCCCGCGCGAGGGTCGGTTCAACGGCCGGTGCAGGGGTCGGTCCAAGGGTCGGGGCAGCCGCGTTATCCCTGGCAAGACCGGGGGCTGCCTGTGGAGGAACGCATCGATAACCTGCTTTCGCTGCTGACGATCGACGAAAAGATCACCTGTCTCAGCACGAACCCTACGATCCCGCGGTTGGGGTTGAGGGGCACGGGACATAGTGAAGGACTGCATGGGCTGGCGCTCGGTGTCCCGGGGGGATGGGGACGGAAAACGCCGGTGGCCACGACGACCTTTCCGCAGGCCATCGGAATGGCGGAGACATGGGATACGGCCCTGGTGAGGCGGGCTGCGGCGATAGAAGGATATGAGGCCCGCTATACGAGTCAGACCCTGGGCAAGGGCGGGTTGGTGATCCGGGCTCCGAATGCAGACCTGGGGAGGGACCCGCGTTGGGGAAGAACGGAAGAATGCTATGGCGAGGATGCATTTTTTAACGGGACGCTCGTCCAGGCCTATGTGCGTGGCTTGCAGGGTGACGACCCCCATTACTGGCAGGCGGCATCGCTGATGAAGCATTTTCTGGCGAATAGCAACGAAAACGGCAGAGACAGCTCGTCTTCCGACATTGACGAAAGGCTCTGGCGCGAATATTACTCACTGCCGTTCCGCATGGGCGTCGAAGCGGGGTCCCGCGCCTATATGGCCTCCTATAACAAGGTCAACGGCATTCCGCAGGCGGTGAACCCTTCGCTGAGAAAGATCACGGTGGACGAGTGGGGACAGAACGGGATCATCTGCACCGACGGCGGAGCGTATCGAATGCTTCTCACGGCCCATCACGCTTTCAAGACGCCGGAGCAAGCGGCTGCGGCTTGCGTCAAAGCGGGTATTAATCAATTCCTCGACAACTATCGCGGCGGGGTCAAAGGCGCCCTGGACCAACACCTGCTGACGGAGAAGGACGTCGATACGGCGCTGCGTGGGGTCTTCCGGGTAATGATCAAACTGGGTCTTTGGGATGACTCGACTCTCGTCCCCTATACGGCGGTCCGGGGCGGAGAGCCGCCTTTTATGAACCCGGAGCACAAACGGTTCGTCCGGCTGCTTACCCAAAAATCCATCGTGCTGCTTAAGAACACTGATCATTTCCTGCCGTTGGATCGGCACAAGATACATAGTATTGCGGTGCTCGGCAGCCGCAGCGATCAGGTCTATGGCGACTGGTACAGCGGCTCCCCCGGTGATGCGGTGAGCCCGCTGCAGGGGATCATCAACAAACTGGGCCCCGACTTCACCGTGAACCACAGTACCAATAACGAGCTTGCGGTTAGCCTGGCGGCCTCATCGGATATTGCCATCGTATGTGTCGGCAACCATCCTACCGGTGGAGAGAACAAGGGTTGGAAGCAGGTGTCTGTCCCCAGCGAAGGCCGCGAGGCGGTGGACCGCGAACGGATCGATCTCGACTCTGCGCAGGAGAACCTGGTGGAAAGGGTCATGGCCGTCAACCCGCATACTGTCGTGGTGCTGATCAGCAGTTTTCCCTATTCGATCAACTGGATCAACGAGCATGTGCCGGCGATCCTTCATCTCACCCATAATAGCCAGGAACTGGGTAATGCTCTTGCGGATGTACTTGTCGGCGACGTGGATCCCGGTGGGCGACTCGTGCAGACCTGGCCGAGGTCGCTGGATCAGCTGCCGCCGATGATGGATTATGACATCCGTCATGGAAGGACCTATATGTATCTCAAAGGCGAGCCGCTATATCCGTTCGGTTATGGACTTAGTTATACCAGTTGGCGGTATGAAAGTTTGCGGATCAGTTCGCCAGTGATCAAAGATGCTGTGACCATAAGCATAAACGTTACCAATACCGGAGATAGAGAAGGGGACGAAGTGGTTCAACTTTATGTCAGTCACGAAAATTCGAAGGTTAGCCGGCCGATCAAAGAGCTGAAAGGGTTTTCGCGGGTCACGCTTCGACCCAACGAAACGAAGACGGTGAGGTTCCGGCTCAGCGCGAAGGATCTGGCTTACTGGAATGTAGTGAGGCACCGGTGGGAGACGGAGAAAGATCGGATTAAAATTGTGGTTGGGGGGTCGTCGATGGATAAGAGGGCGGAGGCGAGTTGCAGGGTTTTGTGAGGAGGGGTGAGCGGCGCGGTTGCTGCCTGTGGTAGCGAGAGGTTGGTTAGTAAAATGGGGAGGTAAAATTTCTTAAAACCCCTAAATAAATCTTCTATGGAAAAAGCCCGATCGCGGAGACGGCCGATGGCTATCCTGATAGGTATAAGTGTGACAGTTATACTTTTTGGATCCTGGTTCCTTATCAGGTCGTATGTGATGGCGGCCTATAGTCTGCCCACCACGTCTATGGAAAAAACCATTCATCTGGGTGGTAAGGTAGTGGTTAACA
>JAFDYE010000573.1 GCA_018267585.1 Bacteroidota bacterium | reverse complement strand
CCTCAGTTCAGGCAGCGCCTGCCGGTTCCACAGCCCGAAAGGAAAAGCGAAATACCGGATAGACCCGCCCGTAATAGCCTCCAGCTGCTTCGTCGGCTTCTCGATCTGCGTCACCCAGTCCTGCCCCTGGTACTTCTTCACATTGTGGTGGTCCCAGGTATGGCTGCCGATAACGTTTCCGGCATTGTATAGTTCCTTCACCTGCTCCTTCGTCATATAGTGCGGCATCCGGCCCAGGCTAACCGTCATGATAAAGAAAACACCCTTGAAACCATATTTCTTCATCTCCGGCCAGGCGACCGTATACTGGTCCTCGTCGGTATCATCAAAGGTCAGCATGATCGGCTTGCTCGGCAGCGCCGCCCCCTTTGTCAGGTACGCATACAGCTGGTCCGGCAGGATCGTATGATAGCCGCTGTCGTGCAGCATCTTCAGCTCCGCCTTCAGGTCGGCCGGAGGCATGATATAGTCTTTTGAAACTTTCGAGTCCGTCGCCTTCCAGTCCCGTATCTGGTGATAACACAAAATAGGCACTTCCTTACGGCCCATGATCACAGAAGGAGGGGGCACCTTCTCAGCCGGCTGAGCGGCTACACTCATTGCAAAACATAACAATCCCAGGCTAGCACTAGCGAATTTTTGGAACATAACTTTATTAGTAAAAAATTGAATTTGTGAAGTTTAAACGGAGATTCGCTTAAATTATTATACTATCCACCACTTCCTCCAGCCACCGCTGATCCTCTTCGTCAAAAGCACCAGGCTCAACACTGTCCACATCCAATACCCCCACCACCTCTCCACCACGGATCACCGGCACCACGATCTCCGAACGCGACAGGCTGCTGCAGGCGATATGTCCCGGGAATGCCTCCACGTCGGGCACGATCAGCGTCTTCGCCTCCGCCCAGCTGGCCCCGCATACGCCTTTTCCCTTTCGGATACGCGTACAGGCCACCGGCCCCTGGAAAGGCCCCACTACCAGTTCGCCGTCCTTTACCAGGTAAAATCCGACCCACAGCCACCCAAACTGCTCCTTCAGCGCAGCAGCGACATTGGCAAGGTTCGCCACCAGGTCCGTCTCTCCCTCCATCAGGGCCTTTATCTGCGGTAACAGCGAACCGTAGCGCTCCTTCTTGCCCCCTTCTATGATAACCAGATCTTCTGCCATTTGCTAAAAATATCCCGCAAAAATACAGCTGAATTATTATATTTAATCCTTTTAAAGAAGTCACATGCTAAAATCAATCGTCCTGACAACCCTGCTGTTGAAAGGCGCCTTATCCCTATCCGCACAAACTGACACTATTTATTTACTCCGGCCCGATCGGGTTTTCGACGGAGAACAAATACACGAAGGCTGGTCAGTCCTCGTCCGTGGTAAGACCATCGAACAAGCCGGTCCCTCAGCCGCCATAAAGACGCCTCCGAATACCATCACCCTGGACCTCAAAGGCGCTACCCTGCTGCCCGGCCTTATCGAGGGACATAGCCATCTTTTTCTTCACCCATACAACGAGACACCCTGGAATGACCAGGTCCTGAAAGAGTCCCGCGCCGAACGCACCGCCCGCGCCGTCGTCCACGCCCGCGCCACCCTGCTGGCAGGCTTTACGACCGCCCGTGACCTGGGCACCGAGGGCGCCCAATACGACGACATCGGCCTCAAACAGGCCATCGGAAAAGGCGTCATCCCCGGCCCCCGCATTCTAGGCGCCACCCGCGCGATAGTCGCAACAGGCAGCTATGGCCCGAAAGAGCTGAGCATCGACTACGACTCGCCCCACGGCGCCGCCGAAGCCGACGGCATCGAAGGGCTCACCAAAGAGATACGAACACAGATCGGCAAAGGAGCCGACCTCATCAAACTATATGTCGACTATCGCTGGGGCATCGACGGCAAGGCAGCCCCCACCTTCACGGTCGAAGAGCTGAAAAAAGCCGTCGAAGTCGCCGCCAGCGCCGGCCGGATCGTCGCGGTACACTCCTCTACCACCGAAGGCATGAGAAGAGCCATCGAGGCAGGCGTCACCACCATCGAACATGGCGAAGGCGGCACCCCCGAGCTCTTTGCAGCGATGAAAGCAAAAGGCATCGCCCTCTGCCCCACCCTCGCCGCCGGCGAAGCCATCGCCCAATACCACGGCTGGCGAAAAGGCACCGACCCCGAACCCCATAGCATCACCGAAAAAAAAGAGAGCTTCCGCCTGGCGCTGAATTCGGGCGTCACGATTTGTATGGGGGGTGACGTAGGCGTTTTCCCCCACGGCGACAACGCACGCGAAATGGAAGACATGGTCGAATATGGGATGAAACCGGTAGACGTCCTGCGCTCGGCCACCTCCGTCAACGCCGACGTCTTCCGTATCGGCAACACAGTCGGCCGTATAAAACCGGGCCTCCAGGCCGATATCCTCGTCGTTGAAGGCGACCCCTCGGCCAATATCCATCAGATAAAAAAGGTAAAGCTCGTCATGAAAGAAGGTATTATCTACCACTAGCGGCCCCTGCCACGACCTTGGTCCCCGCCCTTATCGCCAAGCCCCGATCACACCGGGTTTCATTGACTGGGTCTCCCACGATCACACCCGCGTCAAACGCCGTATCAGTTGCCCATGCTCGGGATACTGCTGAACCAGCGCGTCCCGCTCCGCCAATTCAAAATCGGCAAAATCGAACCCCGGCGCGACCGTACACCCCACCAGCCCGTATTCTCCACCCGGCGCCGGCTCAGAAGCAAACCAGCTACCCGCCTTCACCACCGTCTGAAAACTTTCCCCCTGCAGAGGATTCCCGCCAAGCCTGTGCGTGATAAGCCGCCCGCTATGGCTGATCTCATGTACAATGATCGGATCACCATAATAGAAATGCCACAGCTCATCGGCTGCGATCCTGTGAAACGCCGAGTACTGTCCCCGCGCCAACAAAAAATAAATGCTCGTGCAAACATTCCGGTCGCCCTGAAAAAAGACGGGCAGACCGCTCCGTGGGATCGTCAGCTCCGACCGGTAAACCTCCCGGAAAGAGCCACCTTCCACGTGTTCGGTCAACTTCAGCTGGTTGATCCAGTAGGAGGCATCAGGTCGCATATCGAAATAAGATCGTGATTACTTTTCAATGGTCACACGCGCCGCATACACGTCGGCGAGCGAGTCTTTGATATGGGTCGTATCCCTGATCGCCGCGGCAATAGGGAAATAAAGCTTAAAATAGGCCGAGTCCTTCTCGTCCATATGTATATTCAGCTGATAGCCGAGTAATTGGTTATAACGGCGAAGCGCGTGGTTCTTGTTTGCCGTTTCCAGTATGACAAATCGATACAGGCTCTGTCCCTCCCCCGGCACTGGCACGCTCGTAACCGCAGGCGCGGCCGGCGCAGCAGCAGGCGCGGGCGACCCGGCAGCCTTTACCGCCGTGTCCCCAGCCCTTACCACACTATCCTTCTTCAGCACTGAAGAGCTGTCGG
>JAFDYE010000572.1 GCA_018267585.1 Bacteroidota bacterium | reverse complement strand
CTTCGACACCTTCGAAGCCGAATCCGGGCGCGAAGCGCACCTGGGCGGCCCCATCGCGCAGGCCCTGATGGCCAGGGCCGGCGAACTGCTGGCCACTCCCCCTGCGATCGAACAGGTGACGCTCCTGGCGGTTAAATAGGCTCCGCCGCCCGGCTGGGCAGACACGGCCGATCATAGACCGGCTTCATTGCCGGTCAGTATATTTCGCAAATGGAACTGCACAAAATGCTCCATCGAATCCACCCTGTTGTAGGCGCTGCCATAACTCATTGGCTTGATCAGGTAACCGGAGACGCCAAGCTGCTCCGTTATACTCCGGTCTGCCTGTTCGTTAGAGGTCGTCAGCACATAGACAAGGATTCCCCGGAGACGGACGTCTGAGCGTAACGCAGAGAGAAATTCCAGTCCATTCATCCGCGGCATATTAAGGTCGAGCAGGATCATATCCGGCAGAAACCCCGGTTCGGATCCTTCCGTCTCGCCCTTCAGCAGCTGCAGCGCTTCGATACCGTTGAATGCCGTATGCAGCTCATAAGGAATGTCAAGCCGCTTCAATGACCGCTGGACGCTGATCACATCCAGCTCATCGTCTTCTACCAATAAGATAACCTTTTTTGTCATACGCTTGTCTTTGGCCAGGTAAAGATGAATTTTGCTCCGTTGCCGGAAGAAGACAGCAGGCGAACCTTCCCACCCCGCTCTTCCACTATCTTTCTGACGATCGAAAGACCGATACCGGTGCTTTCCTTATCCGCTTTATCCCGCAACGTCTGGAAAAGCCCGAATACCTTTTCGTGAAATTCCGGGTCGATCCCCGGCCCGTTGTCCTCGACCGTAAATTCATAATGCGTGCCACAGTCCGAACCACTCACCCCGACAACCGTGGTCCCGGGAGGACCATATTTTACAGCATTCCCGATCAGGTTGCTCAATACCTGCTGCAATGGAAGCCGCTCCGTGACGATGACCGGCAGATGGCCGAGCCGCACCGTGTATCCGTCGGGAACGATCAGGTCCACCAGCTCACTGACCAGCTCGCCGACATCCACGGCTTGCTTACCAAAACCTTCTCTCCCCGCACGTGCATATTCCAACAGCCCG
>JAFDYE010000571.1 GCA_018267585.1 Bacteroidota bacterium | reverse complement strand
CGATCTTGAACGACTTGGGCTTCTTCAGGAAGTCCTCGCCCCTTTTGGTGATCTTGAGGACGCCGTATTCTTCAATATCCTTCTTCAGCATATCCTCAAGCAGGAGCTGGCGCACCAGCGAGTTCCAGACGTGTTCGGGTTCGTCCTTTCCGATACCGAACTCGGAAATGCCTTCGTGGCGGAACATCTGGATCTGGGGGGTCAGCCTTCCCATGAGGATGCTGAGCACATAGCCGGTGGCGAAACGTTCGTCGAGGGCCTTGATGGTCTTCAGCACTTTTACCGCGTTCTCTTTGGCCTCGACCTGCTCTTTGGGGTGGAGACAGTTGTCGCAGTTGCCGCAGTTCTCCGTCGTATATTCCTCGCCGAAATAACTCATAAGCACTTTCCGGCGGCAGACGCCGGCTTCCGCGTAGCCGACCATTTCATTGATCAGCTGGGCGCCGACCTCTCTTTCACTGAGGGGTTTATCCTTCATCAGGTGCTCGAGCTTGGCGACGTCTTTATGTGAATAGTACAGGATACAGTTGCCTTCGAGGCCGTCGCGGCCGGCGCGACCCGTCTCCTGGTAGTAGTTCTCGATGCTTTTGGGAATATTATAGTGAATGACAAATCTGATGTCCGGCTTGTCGATGCCCATGCCGAAAGCTATCGTCGCCACGATCACCTGCACGTCCTCGTTGAGGAAGAGATCCTGTCTTTCTGCCCGAAGCTTGCTGTCCAGCCCGGCGTGGTAGGCTACCGCCTTGATGCCGTTGGCTACGAGCATATCCGCCAGCTCCTCGGTTGTCTTGCGGTTCAGCGTGTAGATGATGCCGCTCTTGCCTTTTTGCTGTACGATATAGCGTACGATGCTTTTTATCGTTTGGTCCTTCTTGATCTTCGGCTGGATCTCGTAGTAGAGATTGGGCCGGTTGAAAGAGGATATAAATACATTGGGTTCGCGCAGACCTAAGTTCTTGACAATATCGCTCTTAACTTTTGGCGTGGCTGTCGCTGTCAGGGCGATAACGGGAATGTCGGGGCTGATCTGGTCCATCATCTCACGGAGGCGCCGGTATTCGGGCCGGAAATCGTGTCCCCATTCCGAGATACAGTGCGCTTCGTCCACGGCGAAGAACGATATCTTCAGGTCGCTGAAGAACTCCATATTCTCCTGCTTGGTCAGGGTTTCCGGTGCAACGTAGAGCATCTTGGTATGCCCGTTGAGCAGGTCTTCGTGTACCTCGCGGATCTGTTTTTTGCTGAGTGTAGAGTTGAGGAAGTGGGCAACGCTGTCTTTGCTGCTATAGCTACGGACCAGATCGACCTGGTTCTTCATCAGCGCGATCAGCGGACTGACGATGATCGCGACCCCTTCACTGATGATGGCGGGCAGCTGGTAACAGAGACTTTTACCCCCACCGGTCGGCATGATAACAAAAGTGTCCTTACCCGACAGTAAGCTCTGGATAATTGCGTCCTGGTTGTCCTTGAATGCGTCGAAACCAAAGTGCTCCTGTAAGTGTGCGAGCAGAGATGAAGACGGTTTAGGTTTTTCGTTGACAGCTTTGGTCTTACTACTAACGGCCTTTGCCTTGGTTTTTCTGGTGGTGGTTTTTTTTGTTTCGGTTGTTGCCATGCTCAAAAGTTTTCTTCCTCACTTATTACCAAAACTGGAAAACTTCGTCGGAGCAGTTCTAAACACGCTCCTCCTCGTTTGTTCCCTTCGCTTCGCGCGCGAATCCAGTCTGTACACCGCCAGAGGCAAAGTGTACTATTGAAAGAACCCCTGAAGAATTTTGCTGATAATGTGCTTCCGGACTTCGCCCGGCAAGGATAAGGTTAGGGCTGTTCTTGGTTTTTTAAGGGATGGCGAAGTTACGCAAAAAGGGGGTAAGCTGGTAGCGGAATGTGTTAAAATTGGGAAGGGGGCTTGCGCCTTATATAAATATTTCATATGTGTGAATCGTACGCTGAAGCCCTAATTTGTTGTATGTCAGGTTTTTTATTCGGGTATTCGGCAACTATTCTATAAAGGGCCTAAAGGCTCAACAGTTATCCCCAACGATTCGGGCGGTGCGTAAAGGCCATCCGGACCACCCGGCCAAATCAACTACCCCCGGTCGGCGGAGTTTAGTCATTTTGATGTAGGTTTGCGACTCTAATCCGGGCGCTGCCCGGCAAAATCTAATATGAGCAGGGGCAAGAACATCATCGAGATAGGAAAGAATATGGTCCGGATGGAGGCCGCTGCCGTCGCAGCCCTTGAAGAACTGGTGGACGACCAGTTCGAAAAAGCAGTGCAGCTCATCCATTCCTGCAATGGAAGGGTCATCGTCAGCGGCATAGGAAAAAGCGCGATCATCGCCCAAAAGATTGTTGCCACTTTCAACTCAACGGGAACTCCGGCAGTCTTTTTGCATGCAGCAGATGCGATCCATGGAGATCTGGGTACGGTGCAGGAGCAAGACGTGGTCATGATACTGAGCAAGAGCGGGGAAAGCCCCGAGGTAAAGGTCCTGCTTTCCCTGATCCGTGGATTTGGTAATCCCTTGATAGCCATCGTTGGAAATGTACAGTCGATGCTTGCGCGACAGTCCAATATTGTGCTGAATACCCATGTTTCGCAGGAAGCCTGTTTGAACAATCTGGCTCCCACCAGCAGCACGACCACGCAGCTCGTAATGGGCGATGCGCTTGCGGTTGCGTTGATGGAGCTACGGGGATTTGGCAGCGACGAGTTTGCCCGCTTTCATCCCGGTGGGACACTGGGGAAAAAGCTCTACTTGCGGGTGCAGGATATATATATCCATAATAAAAAGCCGCGGGTAAGCCTGACGACGGCGCTTCGCGAGGTCATCATCGAGATCACCTCCAGCCGTCTGGGCGCGACTGCGGTCACCGATGACGGCGGACAGCTGCTGGGGGTCATAACCGACGGGGACCTCCGCCGGATGCTGGAGAAAAAGGGAATGCCGGAGGGGCTGCTGGCAAAGGATATCATGACCGTACAGCCCAAAACGATAGATGCAGAGGCTCTTGCCATCGAAGCGCTCGACCTCATGCGGGTCCATGATATAACCCGGCTCGTCGTGACGAGCGGCGATCAATATCTTGGGTTCGTTGACCTGAATAATCTTATAAGCGAAGGGATCCTATAACTGCAACTGCGAAGGACCCGTCGCCGGAATAGTTGAACAACAGAAGACTAATAAAAAATGAACAAACATCACTACGTGGTCATCATGGCCGGAGGCATTGGCAGCCGGTTCTGGCCCATGAGCCGTCAGGATTTCCCAAAACAGTTCCTGGACATCCTGAACACAGGCAAAACGCTTATCCAATGGACATTTGACCGTTTTGCCAGCTTCATTCCGCTGGAAAACATTTATGTGGTGACCTCCCAGGAATATTCAGCTATTGTAAAGGAGCAGCTCCCCGATCTGCCCGTCGCAAATATCCTCGGAGAGCCTTCCCGGAAGAATACGGCCCCCTGTATTGCCTACATTTCTTTCAAGCTCCAGCAGAAGGATCCCCAGGCCTCCCTGATCGTGGCGCCTGCCGACCACCTGATACTCGACAAGACCGGATTCGTGAAGGTCTGCCTCGAAGCGCTCAGCTTCGTCAATAAGCACAACGCATTTATCACCCTCGGTATAAAGCCCACCTACCCCAACACGGGATACGGGTATATCCAATACGAACAACATGCCGTATCGGACAACGTTTTCAAGGTAAAGACCTTCACCGAAAAGCCGAACCACGAGCTGGCCAAGACCTTTCTAGCGAGCGGAGACTTTCTCTGGAATGCCGGCATCTTTGTCTGGCAGGTAAAGAACATCGTCCAGGCCTTCGAAAAATATCTGCCGGAGATGTATGACGTCTTCGCCGCGGACAAGGACAAGTTCAACACACCCGCTGAAAAAGAGGCTCTTCAGTCCATCTATCCCCTTTGCACGAATATCTCCATCGACTTTGGCATCATGGAAAAGGCGGATAATGTTTATGTTATCCCTTCTTCCTTCGGGTGGAGCGATCTGGGTACCTGGAACAGCGCCTACGAAAACCTGCAGAAAGATTATTTGGAGAATGCCGTTGCCGGAGACAATGTCATCGTCATCGACGCCAGCCGTTGTATGGTGCATGCACCCAATGACAAGCTGGTCCTCCTCCAGGGTCTTGACAACTTCATCGTCGTGGACACGAACGACGTGCTGCTCATCTGCCGGCGGGACAAGGAACAGGAGATCAAAGAATATGTAGCCGAAGTAAGACGGAATAAAGGAGATCAGTATCTTTAGGTGAGAACCAAAAGATATGGCCTCCCCCTATCCGCTGCATACCATATTATTCCTTGACATCGAAACTGTGTCCCAGCACCCCTCCTTTGGTGATGTTCCACCCGACTGGCAGGAGCTCTGGCGACACAAGGCTGAGGCGCTCAACAGGGACAAGCTGCCGGTCGCACCGGAAGAGGTCTACGGCAGGTCCGCTATCTATGCCGAATTTGGCAAGATCGTGTGCATCAGCTGCGGCGTGCTGTCCGGGCCCCCGGCCGACAGGAGACTTTCCATCAAGTCGTTCTACAGCGACGACGAAAAGGACCTGCTTTCCCGTTTTTACGACCTGCTTCACAAGTGGGGTTCCGAGGGTCAGAAATATCTCTGTGCCCACAACGGAAAGGAATTCGACTTCCCCTATATCTGTCGCCGGATGATCATCCACGGGATGAAGCTGCCGTCCGTCCTCAGCCTATCCGGCAAAAAACCCTGGGAGATCCCCCATATCGACACGATGGAGCTCTGGAAGTTCGGAGAATACAAGAGCTTTGTTTCGTTGAATCTGCTCGCCCACGCGCTGGGGGTACCGACGCCAAAGGACGATATCGACGGTAGCCAGGTCGGTGAGGTCTATTGGACCCAGCGCGATCTTGCGCGGATCGTGACCTACTGTCAAAAGGACGTGGTAACCGTGGCGCAGGTTTATCTGCGTCTGCAGGGCGAGACCGGGATAGGTCCCGAAAATATAGAAATCAAATCATGAGCAGGTCCATTCCCCGAATAGAAAGCAAGCTTCCCGATGTGGGCACGACGATCTTTACTGTTATGAGCTCGCTGGCCGCGGAGCTGGGGGCCGTGAACCTGGGACAGGGTTTTCCGGACTTCCCGATGAGCGAACAGCTGGTGTCACTCGTCGACCAGGCGATGCGGGACGGCTACAACCAATACGCGCATATGAACGGGCTGGCGTCGTTGCGGGAGGTGCTGGCGGAGAAGATCGCCGGCCTGTACGGTACTGTCGTGAGCCCGGATACGCAGATCACGATAACGCCGGGCGGCACCTACGCTATCTACACGGCGCTGACGACGATACTGCGACCGGGAGACGAGGTCATTGTCTTTGAGCCGGCGTACGACAGCTATATTCCCAACGTCATTATCAATGGTGCAGTGCCGGTTCGCATCGACCTCCGCTTCCCGGATTATCGCATCGACTGGGAAGAGGTGAGAAGAAAGGTCGGACCCCGCACCCGCCTGATCATGCTGAATACGCCGCACAACCCGACCGGCTCGATCCTGCGGTCGGAGGATATGGAGCAGCTTCGGAGCATCGTTGCGGGTACCGGGATATTCGTTCACTCCGACGAGGTGTATGAGCACCTGGTCTTTGACGGCATCCCGCATTGTTCGATACTTCGGTACCCCGACCTGTTAGAAAGAAGCTTTGTTTCCTTCTCTTTTGGCAAGGTGTATCATTGTACCGGCTGGAAACTGGGGTATAGCGTTTCTTCCCCCGCCCTTATGAAAGAGTTCCGGAAGGTACATCAGTTCAACTGTTTCAGCTGTCATACACCTTCCCAGGTCGGACTGGCGAAATATTTGACTGACAGGGACAGCTATCTGTCGTTG
>JAFDYE010000570.1 GCA_018267585.1 Bacteroidota bacterium | reverse complement strand
GACGATCTCGGTGATGTTCCGCCTGACTACCTTCTCTGCCGCGACCTTCGTCCCGTCCTTCTTCCCCAGACCTTTGACCAGTACCAGTATCAGGATAAGGGCCACTACGGATATAATGATGATTAGCAGTGTCTTTTTCATGTTGTAGGTTATTCTTTAGTCAGTTTGATGCCTAACCCTTTGTAAAATTCAAGGACTTTCATCTTGAATACATAGTCGTACTGGGAAGAAAGCAGATTGATGCGGGCGTTAAAAAAATTATTCTGATTGGTCAGAAGATCGATGGTGTTCAGCATGCCGATCGCATATCTTTTCTGGGCATAGTCATAACTCTTCTGTGTGGCCGTTACGGAGATCTTGTTGGCCTCGAACTTCTGCAGGGCAGTGACGGCGGCTGTATAGGCCTGGTAGATATTTTGTTTCAGGGTAAGATTATCCTGGTCACGCTGCAGCTCCTGGTTGCGGAGATTGAGCCGTGACTTGTAGTAGTTGGTGCGCAGCTGGCCGCCGTTCAAAATGGGGACGCTGATATTTAGTCCGATGAACTGCTGGAAAGTCTGGTTCAGCTGCGAGAAATAAGGCTTGACCCTTTGGTCGACCGAATACACGTCCTGCACAAGTACCTGGTTGCTGCCGAGCGTCCTGAGCAGCGGCAGGGTATCGGTCTTCTGATACACCGGCGTCGCGCCGTTCTTTGGTTCTTTGTTGATCGTCGTAAAATTGGCGCCCAAACTCCCCGTAAGGGAAAAGGTCGGGTACATGGCGCCCCTGGTAGCCCTTACAATGCGGCGGTTCGCCTCGATCGTGAGGGAATCCATCCGTTGCAGCGGCTGGTTGTACAGCGCCAGCGCATAGACCGACTCCGGCTGCAGGTCCCCCAGCTTCTCGATGGGTATGTCGTCCACCGGCGGCGTATATACCTCAAAAGGAGCGGCGGCGTCGAGATCCATATACGCCTTCAATGTCAGCACCGCCTGTTGTATATTCCCGAGGCTGCCGACATAGGTCGAGCTGTCCTGCGCGACCTGCGCCTCGAGCTCGGCAGCATTCAGCTCGGGCAGCGCCCCGGCATTCACCTGCTTGCGGGTGATCTCCAGCTGGTTTTGCGAAAGATGCAGCTGCAGGTGAGCCGCCTCGCTCTGCTCCCTGGTGAGCAATACCTGCAAATAGGCATTCGCGACATTCAGGGACAGGTCATTCTTCGTCTTGTCCGAGCTGGCCAGCGCCGCCTGCCAGGAATAACGGTTGGCCTCGATTGTCTTCCGGAGACTTAGGAAATTGAAAACATTAAGATTGGTCTGTAGCTGGTAGTTATTTAAAAAATAGGTAGTGGTACTAAGACTATAGCTGCCGGGGTTCTGCGTGTTACCGCTGCTCACACCGGCCGTGGTGTTCACCTGGAGATTGGGCAGCTGGGCCAGCTTGCTTTGGTTGAGGGTCAGTCTGGAAAGCCGGGCCTGTATATCCGCCTGCTTGATCGATATATTGTTCGCCAGCGCGTATTCGACACATTTACGCAAGTCCCACTTCTCCTGCGCATGGCTGGTAAGGTTCAGGAAG
>JAFDYE010000056.1 GCA_018267585.1 Bacteroidota bacterium | reverse complement strand
TATTCACGCTGTCAATTTCTTTGGTCCTCCGGCGGCCAACCGCAATTATGAGTGCGAGATACAGGTGAAACGGCGGGCGTTCAGTCCAAAGGACTACAGCAATTTCGACTTCAGTCTTTCGGACAACAATGTCTCTTTTGACAAGGACAACCGGGAAGGCAGGACGGATGACCAGGGGAATGCCGAAGAGAAATATGCAGTTCCGGAGATCTATAAGAATATAGGTCTGCTGCAGGCCACCTTCTACGCAACCGTTTTTGATGAGACGGGCCGGCCGGTGAGCCGCAGCACGTCGGTCGATATCTTTACCCAGCCTGTGTTCTTTGGGGTGGGCGACGACGGCTATTCGTACTATTCGCTGAATCAGCCTGTGCAGTTCCCCATCATTGCGCTGGACCGCAGCGAGCGGGTCCTGAATGGCGTTGCGGCGCGGGTACAGGTGGTCAAGCACGAATACCGTACCGTGCTCACCAAGAGCGGCAGCTATTTCCGCTATGAGTCGCAGAAAGAGGACAAGCTGCTCAGCTCGGGTCTGCTCACTGTCAGCGGCAAGCAAACGGTATATTCCTTTGTTCCGCGGTCGCCGGGCGACTACGAGCTGCGGGTGTCGGTGCCCGGGTCCAACAGCTATGTGAGCAGAAGCTTTTACAGCTATGGCAGCTGGGGCGGAGACAATAATTCCTTTGAGGTCAACAACGAGGGGCATATCGATATTTCGCTTGAAAAATCCGGCTATTATGCGGGGGAGAATGTGACGGCCCTGTTCAAGGCCCCGTTCACCGGCCGGATGCTGGTTACGATGGAGACCGACAAGGTCATTTCCTACCAGTATGTGAATATGAACAAGCGGACTGCCTCGCTGAGCCTGCCCCTGACCGTGGATGATATTCCAAACGTCTATATTACGGCGACGCTGATCAAGCCACATGAGCTGTCGGATATCCCGTTGACCGTGGCGCATGGTTACCAGTCAGTGAAAGTGGAAGAAAAAGGCAGGAAGATACCTGTTGTGATAACGGCCCTGGCTTCCGTCAGATCGCATACCCACCAAAAGGTGAGGGTGAAGGCTGCGCCGGGCAGCATGGTGACGCTGGCTGCGGTCGACAATGGCGTACTCCAGGTCTCCGATTTCGTGACGCCAGACCCCTATGGTCATTTTTATGCCAGGCGGGCCCTTGAGGTCACCGGCTATGATCTTTATCCCCTGCTGCTGCCGGAGGTCAGGCCGGGCCTGAGCAGTACAGGAGGGGATGAGGAGAGTGACATGAAGAAGCGGGTGAATCCGATGCCGGCCAAACGGATCAAAATTCTCAGTTACTGGAGCGGCATTACCCAGGCCAATGGCAGCGGAGAGGCTGAGTTCGAGTTCGACGTCCCGCAGTTCTCCGGGCAGGTGCGGCTGATGGCGGTAGCCTATAAGAACGAAAGCTTTGGCTCTTCGGCATCCGAGATGACCGTCGCGGACCCGATCGTGCTCAGTCCGGCGCTCCCGAGATTCATGAGTCCGGGGGATACGGTGAGCATGCCGGTGACCATAACGAACACGACTGCGGGGTCAGCCAGTGCGGCAGTGAGGCTGCGGCTGGGGGGAGCGTTGCGGGCTATAGGCGAAGAGGAGCAGCGTATCAGCATTGGCGCGAACAGCGAAGGTCGAGCTGTCTTTCAGCTGGTGGCGCCGCCTGCGATGGGTATCGCAAAGGTAAATGTGGAGGTGAGTGCGCTGGGTGAGCGCTTTACAGATGAGAACGAGATCGGTATTCGCCCTTCAGCGCCTTTGCAAAAAATGACCGGAGGCGGTGCGGTCACGGGTGGCAGCACCCAGCCGATCGCCTGGGATCTGTCGGACCTTATTCCCTCAAGCGTCGACTATAAGCTGGTCATAAGCCGGAGCCCTGCTGCTGAGCTGGGCAAATATCTTGATCAACTGGTATACTATCCTTATGGCTGCACCGAGCAGACTGTATCAGCCGCTTTTCCGCAGCTGTATTTTGGCGATCTGGCGGATCTTATGCGGAAGACGGGCGCCGTCGGCAATCCACAGCGGGTCAGCGCCAATTTTAATATACAGGAGGCTATCCGTAAGATCAAGATGCGGCAGCTTTACAATGGCGCCGTTACCCTTTGGGATGGCGAAGGGTCGGAGAACTGGTGGGCCACCATTTATTCCGCGCACTTCCTCATCGAGGCGCAGAAGGCTGGTTTTGACGTGGACAAGGGGCTTATAGGAACCATGCTTGGGTATATCAACGGTCGTCTTAAGAATAGGGAGACTGTTACGTATTACTATAACAGGGATCAGAACCGGAAGATCGTGCCGAAGGAGACCATCTATGGACTTTATGTGCTCGCCCTTGCTGGTCAGCCGAATGTGAGTGTAATGAACTACTACAAGTCCAATCCAACCCTGCTGGCGCTGGATTGTAAGTACCTGCTGGCGGCCGCATATGCCCAGGCAGGGGACAAGAAAAGCTTCCACGAATTCCTGCCTTCGCAGTTTGCGGGGGAGGAATCGGTAGCCCAGACGGGTGGCAGCTTTTACTCGGATATCCGCGACGAGGCGCTTGCGCTGGACGTGCTGGTCGATGTAGACCCCGGCAATTCGCAGATACCCGTTATGGCGCAGCACGTTAAGGACAAGCTCAAAGCGCGTCACTGGTACAGCACGCAGGAGCTGGCCTTTGGATTCTTGGGCCTGGGCAAGATCGCGAGGGCCGCTGGCAGTGCTACGGCTGAAGTGCGTGTCGACGGACGTACTGCCGGCGTTATGGATGCAGTCGGAGGGGCGATCAGCCTTTCGACCAGGGAGCTTCGTCCGCAGGGAGGGGCGGGTCGGGTCGAGGTCGTCGCGAAAGGCAGTGGCAGGCTTTACTATTTCTGGGAGGCGGAGGGTATCAGCGCAAGCGGCGCTTACAAGGAGGAGGACAGCTATCTCAAGGTCCGCAAGCGATTTTTTGACCGCTGGGGGCGTCCTATCAGCGGCAATACCTTCAAACAGAATGAGCTTGTTATCATCCAGCTGTCGCTGGACAAGTCATTCAGCACCGACGTCGACAATATTGTCATCACCGATATGCTGCCGGCCGGCTTCGAGATCGAGAATCCCAGGACCAAGGACCTGCCGGGCATGGACTGGATCAAGAATGAGAACAGTCCTACGGCGTTGGACGTGAGGGATGACCGGATCAATCTTTTTGTCAACTCGACGTCCCTTCACCAGAACTATTACTACGCCGTTCGTGCCGTTTCACCGGGCGTCTATCATATGGGACCGGTGAGCGCCGACGCGATGTACAATGGAGAATATCATTCGTACAATGGAGCGGCAACGGTGAAGGTTATGCAATAGAGACCTTGATCTCAATTGCGATTACCGGTCGCCTATTTATCAAAAAAATTGAATGACAATACATTGCAAAACTGGTAATTTTTTGCTTTTCTGACGCGCAGAAACGAGGTCTTTTGATGTTTTGCCTTAAGGATCGTTCATTCTGTCAAAAGAACGGCGGGAATTCCATTAGAAATTCTTTTATCTCTTCCTCGGTGACGGAGGGATGAATGGCTTCGAGCTTGACCACTCCTTCTTCGACGTCGTAATAGGCTGCATATTTCGTGTTGGCTACGTGCAACTGGTGGCGGGTGGTGTCCTGTTTCATGTCGTATTCCTGGCACAGCCTGTTGATGATGATGGCGGCCTGTTCCTGGTTAGAAACGGGGATCCGTGTAATCTCTTTTGCCATAAGGGGTGGCCGGCTGACCTCCGCCGGAGGGTTTATTTCTATGAAATGCCACCGCAAATTCCGGGCCTCTTATAAGGGGTTTTTTTTCCAGCTTCCTATGGGTAAAAAGCTATATACTCTATTTATTGTTAGGGAATGTAGAAGTAAAGCTATATTTTTATTCCGGATAATAGAATATATCCTTTTTATCTTAGTATTTTTACCTCTTAAATCTATCGGCATGAAGCTTTTTGTTGCAGGTCTTCCTTCTGATTTTGATGATGTAGACCTGAAAGAGATGTTTGAATTGTATGGCACAGTGAATTTTGCAAAGATCGTGATGGACAGGGAGACGGGCAAGAGTAAGGGTTTTGGGTTTGTGGACATGCCGGACGAGACTGAGGCCCGCCAGGCTATTGAGACTCTTGACAACGCTTCTATACGCGGCAAGAAAATGGCTGTGAAGGAGGCCGAAGAGCAGAATAGAGGTGGTGGTGGTCGTGGGCCTGGTGGTGGTGGAGACAGGGGTGGTCGTGATGATGATCGCGGCGGCCGCGGCGGCTATCGTGGTGGTGGAGGTGGCGGATACCGTCCCGGAGGGGGTGGTGGCGGATACCGTGGTGGTAGCGGTGGCGGAGGCGGTTATCGTGGCGGAGGCGACAGAGGCGACCGTGGCGGAGAACGCGGGGGCGATCGTGGTGGTTATCGCGATGGCGGTGACAGAGGCGACCGGGGTGACCGTGGCGGCGATCGCGACAGGAGATTTTAATATCCTTTTCAGAATATATCAATCCAGCCGGTACACGGGATATCGGAGGTGTGCCGGCTCATACCAGGGTGAGTGTTTATAGACGAAGTCTAATTGAGCGGATGGCCGGTGTGCAAATATGCTGTCCGACCTTTTCTTTTCTTCCAGTAAGGCTTTCACTTCGGGATGCGCTGCCAGCCAGGGGCCCGCTACATCTTCCCAGCGGTATGCGCTGTATCCTTCTTTTTGTTGTAAGATCGCGTCAAAGAAATTCCAGGCAAAATAAGAGTCTTCTCCGGTCGGTTCCAGCATTTCCACGAGGAAACGTCTGGCTGGCTGGTTGGTGGAGATCACAAAGTCTCCGCGCAGGAACTGTATCGTCACTGTGTCTGTGACGACCGAAGTCCCGGTGTTCCGGTGGTGTTTTTCATAGGGGTGCGGAGACGACCGGTAGTCTGCGATATGATAGGCTGTAACCTTTATTACTGAGTCTTTTGTCAGCCGCCGCATGGTAACCCCGTTGAGCGCAAGCAGGTCGGTCACGGAGTGCCAGCCCTGGGGGATGATATATGCGGATGGGACGGTAGCATAGGCGGCTGCCGTAAAATAGTTATAGAATCTCACCGGCTTGTCGAAAGGGCGGGAATGGTCATAGTAGAGGCGTGGGGCGCCCGTGACCTCGCTTGGCTTGTAGGCGGCCTCATAGCCTTTGAAGGCGAGCATGTCCCAGCGTGTCGTATCCACTTTCCAGTCCAGGGCCAGCCGGGTGGTTTGGAGGTCGGCGGCAATATCTTTTTTTCTTTTTTCAAGCAGTTCGGCGCGGTGAAGGGAAGCCTCCTCGATCATTGTCTGCATCAGGGCGTAGGTCGAATGGACGCGGTCTTTGAATGGCTTGAGCATATGGGTCTCCGGCATAAAGGCCATTGTATGGAATAAGGTCGCATAACCGCTGGAATATCTCGGCTCGTCGTAGAAGCCTTCCCAGCCTCTGCCCGGGTTGCCCTGCTCAAAATCCACGTAGGGCGTCATCCCCCATCCTTTTTTTTCCATTCCTGCGAACAGGGCCGGCTGAAAGGTCTCGTGCAGGAAGGTGCCGAGCTCTCCGCCTAATTTATTCCACTGTGAGCTGAGCAGGGTCATCGTGTATTGGTAGTCGGCGCCATCGGAGACGTGGTTGTCGATCTGTATATCCGGGTCTACCCAGTGAAAAATGCGGGAAAAAGACTGTGCGTCGCGGCTGTCGCACTTGGTGAAATCCCTGTTGAGGTCCAGGTTCTGGGCGTTTCCCCGGAACCCGTAGGTCTCCGGGCCATTCTGGTTGACGCGGGAGGAGGGGCCCCGGTTCAGGGCGCCGCCAATATTATATAAGGGGATCACTGCCAGGGCGATATTGTCCGGCAGATGGATCTTTTTGGTCACCAGGTCCCGGAGCAGCAGCATGCTGGCGTCGATGCCGTCGGGCTCTCCGGGATGGATGCCGTTGTTGATGAGAAAGACCAGTTTGCCCTTGCGGTGCCAGGCGGCGGGGTCGGATACGCCGTCATTGGAGAACAGGAGAACATGGTAGGGATATCCGGCGTCGCTGAGACCCATTTCTTTGATGGAGAGCTGGGGGGACTGTGCATCCAGTCTTTTATAGAAGTCGATACACTCGTAATAAGTGGCGGTTCGGCGGCCTTCGGAGAGTTCGAAGGGGGTTTGGAGGGATTGCGCCAGGCCGAGCAATGGCAGGAAAAGGAGGAGGGCGATCGGGAATTTTCTCATATGGGTACAAAATAAAAAAAGACCGTCATGAACGGTCTTTTTCCAACAAACTATTTTACAAATACATTAAAAGCGAGGTTCCGGCGCGAGTGGCGCGATCATTTAGCCGAGGCGAGAACATTCACTTTCTTAGCCAGCTTGCTTTTCAGGTTTGCGGCCTTGTTCTTGTGAATAACGCCTTTTTTTGCCAGCTTGTCGATCATAGAGGCTACTTCAGGCAGCTGCTCACCCGCTTCCTTTGCCCCCTTGATCGCCTTCAGATCGCGAATCGCGTTACGGGTAGTTTTACCGTAGTAACGGTTACGATCCCTGCGCTTTTCAGCTTGCCTTACATCTTTTTTGGTTGCCTTATGATTTGCCATGAACTCGACATTTTTAGGACGGCAAAAGTAGACCCATTTGCCGGAACCACCAAATTTGAATGGTGTAAATTCAGAAAAATGGGACAAAATCGGGAAATTGGACGTTTAGGGCCTCGTGCGGTGTCAGCGGCGATGAGTGAAAGGCGGCGGCGATGGGGATCGTGGGATGGGGCAGCGCCTTCGGGAGGCCTTAAATATCAATTAAATGCTAAAATCCATCAAAATCCTCTCGTACCTTGATGATTTTTGAGCGATATTTGTAGGCCAATTTTTTGGCAATGAGGGGTTCAGGGCTCCTCAAAACTAGCTCAACAGCACTTTCTATGAAGGACTATTCGTTTATAACTAATTCTCATCCAGCCTATATCGAGGGACTCTACCAGGATTTTGTGAAGAACCCCGATGCCGTGGATCCCGAGTTCAGGAAATTTTTCGAAGGTTTTGATTTTGCCATCACGCAGGGGAAGGCTCCGTCCAACGGGAGCGTAAACGGGACCTCTAATGGGGTTGTTGGGAGAGCGTTGACGGCGGACGGTGTTGACTGGAAGAAAGAGCTGGGTGCATATCGCCTGATCCTGGGATACCGGAACAAGGGTCATTTGCTCGCCAAGACCAACCCGATCCGTCCGAGAAAGGACAGGGGCGCCAATCTCGACCTGGCTTTCTACGGCTTTACGGAAGAGGATATGAGCAAGAGCTTCTACGCGGGGAATCTGATCGGACTGGGTACGACGACGTTGCGGGAGATACTCACGCATCTGCAAAAGATATATGCCGACCACGTCGGTATCGAGTTCAAATATATCAGCGATCAGAAGAGGGTCGACTGGCTTACGACCGAGATGGAGAAGAATTTCCTGAACCCTCTGCCATTGGAGAAGAAGCGCAGGATCCTTGAGAAGCTGAACCAGGGGGTCATGTTCGAGAAATTCCTTCACACGAAATATATCGGTCAGAAGCGGTTCTCGCTCGAGGGCGGCGAGGCGAGCATTGCTGCCCTTGACGCCATCATCAATACTGCGTCTGCAAATGCGGTGCAGGAAGTGGTCATCGGGATGGCGCACCGCG
>JAFDYE010000569.1 GCA_018267585.1 Bacteroidota bacterium | reverse complement strand
GGTTCATTATAAAGGCCACTATCAGCGAAGCGGTCAGCGTAAAGATCAGCATTGCCGGCAGATAGACCATGAACTTCCCGATAATGCCGGGCCAGAACAGCAGCGGGAAGAATGGCGCCAGTGTCGTGATCGTACCCGCAAAAACAGGAACAAACACTTCTCCCGCCGCCATCATAGCTGATCTGGACACGTCGATCCTGCCCTTACCCTGTGTAAAGATGCGGTGGGTGTTCTCGATCACCACGATGGCATCGTCCACGATGATCCCAAGCCCGAAGAGCAGCGCGAAAAGCACGATAAAATTCAGCGTGACGTGCGTCCCGATAATGATATCCGCCGCCGGCAGGAATACGAAGGCTACGAACATGCTCAATGGCACCGATAGCGCCACGAAGAAGGCGTTGACCACTCCCATGAAGAACATCAAAATGATCAGCACCAGGATAAAGCCGATAATAATGGAGTTGACCAGGTCGTCAAAGGAGGTCCGGGTCTTGGTGCTCAGGTCGCCGGTGATGGTTACGTTGAGGTCCCTGGGCAGGCTGGCGCGCATTTCGGCAACAGCCGCGTTGACGTCTTCCGAGGTCTTGATCAGGTTTTCGCCCGAGCGTTTGATGATATTCAGGGTTACGACATTCTTGCCGTCGAGACGGGCATAGCTCTCGCGGTCCTTGATCGTGTCTTTGATGACGGCAATATCTTTCAGGTAGACCGCTCCTCCGCCATTCGGACTGCGGACAATGATCTTTTCGATATCCTGTGCCGTGTGGAACTGGCCTTTCAGCTGCAGGTTCCGCTTCATATTGCCGACGTCCAGCAGCCCGCCCGAGATGTCGAGGTTCTCACCTTTTACGGCGTTGTCGATATCGTCGAATGTAATGTTGGCGGCGCGCATCTTATAGTTGTCCACATTGATCTGGAACTCCCGTTCGGGCGCCCCGACAAGGTCGACACGGTTCAGCTCGGGGAGGTCTTCCAATCTGTCCTTCATGTCATCGGCGAATTTCTTGAGCCGCTGCTGGTCGTAGTCACCGCTGATGTTGACGTACATGATCGGCTGGTCGGAGAAGCTGACCTCGAGTGCTGTAGGCTCCTGTGTCAGGTCGGTCGGGAGATCCTGTTTGGACTTATCGACGGCGTCCTTGACCTTCTGCAACGCGACGTCGGTCTTGACATCGGTCTCGAATTCCACGACGATAGCGGAGTAGTCCTGCTGGGAGGTGCTGGTGAACTTCTTGATCTTGGCGCCCGTGATAGCTTTGATCTGCTTTTCTATCGGACGCGTGACGAGGTTCTCCATGTCCTTGGGCGAGTTACCGGTATAGATCGTCGACACATAGATGGTCGGAATAACGATATCCGGAAACTGTTCTTTCGGGAGGGTCACGAACTGGATCACACCCCAGGCGCTCACGATCAGCATGAGCAGGTAGATAGCGGTCTTATTCTTTATGCTCCAGGTGGTGGGCCGGAAGTGTTTGAATTTGTCGGTAAAATTTTCTAAAGCACTCATAAAGTGTTTTTTCAATGATTAAGGAGAACCGCCGGATATTGCGGCTGCTCAGACGCGATGTGGCAATTTTCTGCGGGTCGGCGGCAGCAGCGCCGCGAACCGCTATTGCGTCGTAATGAGCTGCCCCTCGTAAAGGCCCTGGTAACCATCTGTGATCAGCTGGTCGCCTGCAGCGAGTCCGCCCGTAACCTCGACCTGGTCGGAATAGGTCTGGCCGATCGTAATGGTCTTCTTGTGGGCTACGGTCTTCTCTCCTTCTTTCGATGCCACCATCACATATTTTCCTTTCTCGTCCGTCTGCAGGGTATTGATCGGGATCGTCAGCACATTCTTCGCTGTATAGTCCTGGAGCTTGACGATCGCGACCTGGTTGGCGCGGATATCCTTGTCATTCGGGATATGGATCTCTACCTGGAAGGCGCGGTTGCCGGTATTGATCACTTTACCCGCGACGCGTACCGT
Organism: Bacteroidota bacterium; assembly: GCA_018267585.1. GTDB lineage: Bacteria > Bacteroidota > Bacteroidia > Chitinophagales > Chitinophagaceae > Puia. The sequence continues at coordinate 11,527 of JAFDYE010000569.1, read as the reverse complement.
ACCGGTGATCTCTTTATTGCCCAGACCCGGGAAAGCGATCTTTACGGGTGTGCCGACCCTTACACGTTCCTGGTAGATCTCAGGGACCTGGACCACGGCCTTCAGGTTGTCGGAGTTGATGATCTCGACGGCCTGGCTGCCCGGGGCGAAGGCTTCGCCGACCCTGATGGTGAAGGTATTCAGGGTTCCGTTGATGTCGGCATAGACGTTGGTAAAGTCCAGCTGTTCCTGGGCCGTTCTCAGCTGCGTCTCGGCCTGGTCGACGTTGTTCTTTGCCGTGATGAGGTCGACCTCGCTGCCGATCTTCTCGTCCCAGAGGTTCTTGCGGCGCTGGTAGAGGTCTTTGGCATAGGCCAGCTGCGTCTGCGCGCCGGACACCTGCTGGCGTTGAAGGGCATCATCCAATTTGAGCAGCAGCTGGCCTTTGCTGACGTGGTCGCCCTGTTTGACAAAGACCTGTCTCACAACCCCGCCCTGCCCACGGGGAGATATATACGATAAATTCTCCGCCTCCACGTCGCCCTGCAGGTCGATATAGTGCGTGAAGGAAGTGGGGGCCAGCGCGGTCAGGGCGACCAGCTTGGCCTTTTCTTTGGAGCCCGCGGCGGTATCGGAGGCGCCGAGGTCTTTCTCGAGGTCAGCGATCTGTTTGGTCAGCTTTTCCTGCTGATCCTTCAGCGAGGCGAGGCGCGCCTTCTTTCCGGCAGGGGTGTTGTCTCCCTTGTCGGTGGTGCTGCCGCACGCGGCGAGGATAAGTGTGGCGCTTATGGTGACAGCGGTCAGTATCTTGTTCATAAACTGTATGTTGAAGTAGTTTGAGTAATTATAGTTTGCCGATCGCGTTGAGGTAGTCCACTTTGGCTACGACGGCGCTGTAAAGGGCGTTGAAATAGTTGGCCTGGGCCGTCTTCTGATCGGACAGGGCGGTTATGATCTCGATATTGGACCCCAGCCCCTGCTCGTATTTCTTGCGCGTCTGGTCATAGACCTTCTGGGCGAGGTCCTTGTTCTTCCTCTGGTAGTCCAGGGTAGAGAGCGCTGCGGAGAACCGCAGCTGCGCCTCTTTAACGTCGTTGTCTATACGGTTGCGGAGCGAGTCCATATTATTCTGCGTCTGCGCAAGCCTCAGCCTTGCCTGCCGGACATTGGCGGCCTTGTAAAAACCGTCGAAGACCGGGATGCTGACGCTGAGCCCGACATAGGTAGTAGGGAACCAACTGTTCTTCTGTCCGAGGTTGAAATCGTTGGTGTACTGGTTCTGCGAATAGTTGGCGACAAAGTTAGCGGTCGGGATATATTCTTTCTTGTACCGCTTGATATCGTACTGGTTCAGCTTTTCGTTGATCTGGAGGAGCTGGTAGTCATGGCGGTCGGTATACTTGTAGCTGTCGCCCATGGCCGCGTCCCGGACCATGTCGTAGGTCAGGGTGTCGGAAAGATGCAGGGAGTCCCTGACCGGCATGCCCATCAGGACCTTCAGCCCGAGATAGCCGTTGGCGATGTTGAACTCCAGCTGGGTCTTTTCGGATTGAAGATTGGTCAGCTGTACCTGGGCCTTGTCGATGTCCAGCTGTTCCTGAAACCCGTTCTTAACCATCTCAGTGGTGTTGTGCAGCAGCGTATTCTGCTGGACGATGTTCGCGTCTATCTGGTCGATCTGCGACCTGGCTATCAGCAACTGATAGTATATTTTATAGATATTCGCCCTGATGGCCTGTTCGGTGACGGCCTGTTTTTGCCTGTAAAAGTCCAGGGATGCCTGGCGGGCCTGGAGGCCGACGAATACCTGGCCGTCGAACAGCACCTGCTTAAGGGTCACGCCGCCGGTGGCGTTGTATTGTGTACCAAACTTCAGCGGGATGAATTTGCCGGGTTGACCGACGAACTCTCCGGGGATCAGCGTTGTGGGTATCTGGATGTAGTCCGTCCAGCCCAGATTGCCGGTCACCTGCGGGAGCGCCTGTGAAGTGGTTGCGCGATTGGCCTGATCCTGTATCTGGTAGTCGAGCAGCGCATTCTTTACGATCACGCTGTTCTTTGCTGCGAAGTCGATGGCCTGCGAAAGGGAGAGATCGTAAACGACCGGCTCGCCGGATGGCTGATTCCCCCGGGCGGATGGCTGTCCGGGCTGGACCGGCTGCTGTGCTTCCGCGCCTGCGGCCAGCAGGAGCAGCACTGACGTTGCAAGGCTGAGGAGACGGCTGGAGGATGGTCGGATGGAGGATGTTCGGATGGAACCTCGCAGTTCATCCCTCTTTGGGTCTAAATTTTTCATGCTCTGCTTCATGAGCTATTTTTTTGTTTCGTTCGATGGTGTATCTCTCGATCAGCTGTTTGCCCTTTTCCGTAACTACTCCGTAGAGGAAGAGCATGGCCAGCTCGAAGTTCACTTCGGAAATTTTATACCGGGTATGAGGGAACAGGTCGGGATTGAATATCAGAAAGCAGGATTCGATGCGGTTCTTCGCTACGATATCCATCTGAAAGTCAGTCCGATAGATGCCTTCCTGCCGACCCCTGGCGAGGTTGTCGAGGATCGCCTGGTAGAGGAACTGGTATTTGTATTCTCTTAGCTTCTGGAAGGCCCTGGGGTGATGTTTCTCCAGGTCATAGAGCATCAGAGGGTTCATATACCTGAGCATCTCGTCGAGGTCCTCGACGGCGATAAATATCTCCTGGACGGCGTCGGCGGCCTGGTCCCGGTACTGGATGCATTCGACCTCATTTGCCTTTATCTCCCGTCCGATGACGGCCGAGACCATGTCATCCTTGTCTGTAAAGAACTGATAGATGGTCTTTTTTGAAATTCCCAGCTGGGAGGCGATCTCATCCATGGTGATGGACCGGATGCCGTAACGCATGAACAGATCAGCCGCCTTTGTCAGTATTCTCTCTTTTACTTCCATTTTTATCTCCCGGGGTCGCGCCTTCGGATAGGATCCGGTCGGCGGGGTAATCCCATTTCGGCCGCTAAACTAAGGAAACTTTCTGCGTTGTCAAAGTTTCCATGGTTTATTTTCATATCTGTTGTCGGTGAACGGAGGATTTTGTCGGTGAATGGCGGATAATGATGGCCGGGTGGCGGTCCGGCGGCGCCCCGGCCGGGGTACTGTGCGGTTCACGCGGAAACCCACTAATAATGAAGTAATTTTGACACAAAACTGCTTCACATGTCCTCTCGACAAATACCCCGCAACCTGTTCAGGCTCTTTTTGCAGGGTCTTCTGATACTGGCGCCGATATCGATCACCATATTCTTTGTCGTCTCGACCTTCCAGTGGGTGGACGGCATTTTGCCCAACCTCGTGCACAACCTTGCGCCGAACTGGATCGGGGTCGACCAGTACGGATCGCCGCGCCGGATACCGGGGCTTGGCTTTGTCGTCTTCATCGGCATTGCGTTGTTGGTGGGCTATATCTCACCGTCCTTTATCGTCAGCCGCGTGGTCGATTTTGCGGAGAGCCTGCTCGAGCGTACGCCCGGGATAAAATTCATTTATTCGACCGTCAAGGATTTTTTCGAGGCGTTTGCGGGCAGCAAGAGAAAGTTCGACAAGGCGGTGCTCGTCAGCGTAAATGCGCCGGACGTATGGCAGGTCGGCTTTATCACGCAAGAAGAGCTGCACGAATTCGATCTCAAAGAATATGTTGCCGTCTATCTGCCGCAATCCTATGCTTTTGCAGGCCATCTGTACTTTGTAAAACGGGACCGGGTGCGGGTCCTGACGGATATCAGCTCGGCAGACGCGATGAAATTCGCCATTTCGGGCGGGGTTGCAGATGTGGAAGAACAGCTGAAGCAGGCGTGATATTTGCTCCCATGTGCCTATCTTTGGACTTCTACGGCGGACCGGTGGGGTTCGCCGCATAAAATTTTGTACGTATATGGTTCACAATTTCAATTCCGGTCCCAGTGTTTTACCAAAGGAGGTATTTGAGGAGGCCAGCCGCGCCGTGCTCGACTTCAACGGCACGGGGTTGTCCATACTGGAGATCGGGCATCGCACCTCGCTATTCCAGGCGGTGATCGATGAGGCCATCCAGACCACGCGCGAGCTGCTGAAGCTCGACAGCGATCACGAGGTCCTTTTTTTACATGGCGGCGCTTCCACACAGTTCTTTCAGGTCCCTATGAACCTGCTTGCAGAAGGCTCCCTCGCAGCCTATCTCGACTGCGGCACCTGGGGCAAGAAGGCGATCAAGGAAGCCAGGCTCTACGGCAATGTCGAAGTGGTTGCAAGCTCCAAGGATAAGAACTATACCTATATTCCAAAAGGATATTCGATACCTGCGAACGCAACCTATTTTCACTATACGACCAACAACACCATCGAAGGCACGCAGATGCATTCGATCCCCGAGACCAGCGTACCGCTGGTGGCGGATATGAGCAGTGATATCCTCAGCTATGAGATGGATTTCAACCGGTTTGCTCTTATTTATGCCGGGGCACAGAAGAATATGGGGGCTGCGGGGGTCAACCTGGTCGTCGTAAAGAAGGACATCCTTGGCAAGGCCGGACGTCCCCTGCCGACGATGATGGACTATCGCGAGCATATTGCCAACGGGTCGCTGCTGAATACTCCGCCCGTATTCGCGATCTACGTCGTGATGCTGACCCTGCGCTGGCTGAAGCGGCAGGGCGGGGTGAGCGTTATCGAAAAGATCAATGACCGGAAGGCAAAGCTGCTCTATGATACGCTGGACAGCCTGCCTGTCTTCCGTCCGACAGTGGCCAAAGAGGACCGGAGCAAGATGAATGTGGTCTGGGTGATGGACGATCCCGAACTGGAGAAGGAGTTCCTTGCCGTATGTAAGGAGAACGGCATGGTCGGTATAAAAGGACACCGTAGCGTAGGTGGTTTCCGCGCCTCCCTGTACAATGCGTTGCCGATGGAGAGCGTAGAGCTGCTGACGTCTCTGATGAAAGAATTTGCACTTAAAAAAGCTTAACCTAATATGTCTACGATTGTTCCTTTCCAGGCTTTGCGGCCTGCTCCTCAGTTTGCCGGCCAGGTAGCTTCGAAACCCTATGACGTGCTCAACAGTCACGAGGCCCGGGAAGAAGCAGCCGACAATCCCTATTCATTCCTGCATATCACCAAGTCGGAGATCGATATGCCGCTGAATGTTGACATTCATTCCCAGGAGGTCTACGACAAAGCCAAAGAGAACCTGCAGAGCTTTATTGAAAAGGGTATTCTGATCCAGGAAGACAAGCCCTGCTATTATATCTACCAGCTGATCATGGACGGCAGAAGCCAGACAGGACTTGTATGCGGCAGCAGCGTAGACGACTATGAGAGGGGTATTATCAAGAAGCACGAGCTGACGCGCCCCGACAAAGAGAAGGACCGCATCGATCATATGAAGACGATCCGTGCCCAGACCGGGAATGTCTTCCTGGCCTACCGCAGCGTGACCGCGGTCGATGACCTCGTCGAAGGCTGGAAACGGGATAATGCGCCCATGTACGATTTCACTGCATCCGACGGCGTTCAGCATACTGTCTGGGTCGTCGATGACCGGGGCGCGATCGAGGCCATCACCGGCCTTTTTGCAACCGAAGTGCCGTTCACTTATATCGCCGATGGACACCATCGCGCGGCCTCGGCTGCCAAGGTCAGGAAGGCGTTGGGACAGGAAGCGTCTGAGTCTGCCAACTACTTCCTCACCACCCTTTTCCCTTCCGACCAGCTGCATATCCTCGACTACAACCGGCTCGTCCATGACCTGAACGGCGCCAGCGTCGAAGAGTTCATGAAGAACCTGACAAAGGATTTTTTTGTAGGCCGTGTCGACAAGGCCTTTTCCCCGCAACAGCTCCACGAGTTCGGGCTGTATATCGGCGGCGGCTGGTACAAGCTGGTCGCGAAGGATGGCACTTATACCACCGATCCGATCGGTGTGCTGGATGTCAGCATCCTTCAAAAGAACATTCTCGACAAGCTGCTGGCCATCAAGGACCCGAGGACGGACAAGCGCATCGATTTTGTCGGCGGCATCCGCGGCCTGGCCGAGCTGGAGAAGCGCGTTGACAGCGGCGAGATGAAGGCGGCCTTCAGTCTCTATCCGGTAAGCATCCAGCAGCTGTTCGACATTTCCGACAGCGGCGAGATCATGCCTCCGAAGAGCACCTGGTTCGAGCCCAAGCTGAGAGATGGGCTGCTTACACATTTGATATAAAAAACGTAAACCGCATGAGCAGGATATATGGATTATCCTTTGCACTGATCTTGACCGGCCTGGGCTCCTTCGCGCAATCGGCAACCGACGCCGCAAAGTCGCCGCAGGAGACTGCCAGGGCTTATACCCGTCAGGGCGACTACACCAATGCCATCGTGGTGCTCAACGGCGCCCTGCAGAAAGATCCCCAGAACCTCGAGCTGCAAAAGGACCTTTCCTTCAATTATTACCTGGGCCGTGAATACCCGAAGGGGCTGACCATTGCCAAGCAGCTCGTCGAGCGGCCGGACGCGGATGTGCAGTCGTACCAGATACTGGCCATGCTCTACAAGGCCGTGGACGACAGCAAGGAATGCGAAAAGCTGTATAAGGCGGGCATCAGGCGCTGGCCCCGTAGCGGCGTCCTGTATAGCGAATATGGCGAGATGCTGTGGGCGCGGCAGGACTATTCGGCGATCAGGCAATGGGAGACCGGCATCAGGGTCGATCCCAACTACTCCTCCAACTATTATTTTGCCGCGAACTATTACTATCTCACTCTTGACAAGGTATGGGCCATTATCTACGGTGAGACCTTTGTCAACCTGGAGAGCTACAGCAAGCGGACTGCGACGATGAAGGACATACTGACCGAATCCTATAAGAAGCTTTTCTCCGACGCGGACATGAGCAAGGGACAGGACATGAAGAACCCCTTTGTATCCGCCTGGATCAACGTGATGAGCAAGCTGGCCTTTACGGTAAAGGACGGCCTCAACGCGGAGACCCTCACGGTCTTACGGACTAAGTTCATTATCAATTGGTTCAATACCTACCCCAGCAATTTCCCGCTGAGGCTCTTCGATTATCAGCGTCAGCTCCTGAAAGAGGGGATGTATGACGCTTACAACCAGTGGATCTTCGGGGCTGCGGGCAACCTGCCCGCGTTCCAGGCATGGACCAACGCGCACAGCGACGAATACAACCGTTTTGTAAATTTCCAGAAGGGGCGGGTGTTCAAGCTGCCCGCCGAGGGTCAATACTATCAATCGGAGCCCAAATAAGGGGGCACTGCAGGGGATTGGTCATTCCTGATAATTTTCCTAATTTGACGGCGGATGCGGATCACCCCATCCCTTTAAACTATAGTTATGACCGAACCCAAACGATTGTTCGACTGCATTCAGTACAATCTGGACAAGGCCTCGTACCCTGACATGCTGGCTGCCAAGGAAGACGGAAAATGGCAGACCTACAGCACGGCGGAGGTCGCGGCGACCGTTGACAGACTGAGCCTCGGCCTCCTCAGCCTGGGCATCTCGGGCGGGGACCGCAGCCCGGAAGGCATCGACAAGGTGGGGCTCATCGCCAAGAACCGACCCGAATGGATCATGCTCGACCTGGCCGTCCAGAAGACAGGGGCCGTGCTTGCGCCGATCTACCCGACCATCGCCGTCGCCGAGCTGGAGTTCATCCTGAATGACGCACAGGTAAAGATCGTCTTCGTCAATGACGAAGAGCTGTTCCATAAAGTTTTGAGCATCAAGGACAGGGTGCCCAGCCTCCGGGAGATATTCACCTTCGAGCACGTCGCCCGCGCAAAGCACTGGAAGGAATTGCTGGTCAAGCCGACCCCGGAAGACCTCGACCGGTTGGGGGCCATCAGCGGCAGGATCCGACCGAACGACCTGGCCACCATTATCTATACTTCGGGGACCACGGGTACGCCCAAAGGGGTCATGCTGTCCCATCAAAATATATATTCGAACGTCGAGGCCTGTCTGCCCTGCCTGCCGCGGGGTCCGTTGAGGGTATTGAGTTTCCTCCCCCTCAACCATATCTACGAACGGATGCTCACTTATCTATATCTGTTCAGCGGCACCAGCATCTACTATGCCGAGAGCATGGACACCATCGGGGACAACCTGAAAGAGGTAAAGCCGCAGATGTTCGTCACCGTCCCGCGTCTCCTGGAAAAGGTCTATGACCGGATCATGCAGAAGGGCTCAGAGCTGAAGGGGATCAAGAAGAAGCTGTTCTTCTGGGCCCACGGCCTTGCGGCCCGGTACGAGATCAATAAGAATATGGGCGTCTGGTACAACCTCCAGCTGTCACTTGCCAACCGGCTGGTCTTCAGCAAATGGAGGGAGGCGCTTGGGAACAACCTCATCTGTATCGCCAGCGGCGGGGCGGCCTGCCAGGTGCGTCTGATCCGGATATTTACCGCGGCGCGCATTGCGATAATGGAAGGATATGGCCTCACGGAGACCTCTCCAGTCATCAGCGTCAACCGGATCGAAGTAAAGGATCGTATGTTCGGTACCGTTGGCCCGATCCTGTCCAATGTAGAGGTGAAGATTGCGGAAGACGGAGAGATCCTCTGCAAGGCGCCGAGCGTAATGATCGGTTACTATAAGCGCCCCGATCTTACGGCGGAGGTCCTGACCGACGGGTGGTTCCATACGGGAGACATCGGCGAGATAGTCGCCGGACGTTTTTTAAAGATCACCGACCGGAAGAAAGAGTTGTTCAAGACCAGCGGCGGGAAATACGTTGCTCCCCTGGCGATCGAGAGCAAGCTGAAAGAATCGCCTTTTGTAGAGCAGATCATGATCGTGGGCCCGGAAAGGAAATTCGTGGGAGCGCTGATCGTCCCGGCCTTTCCGTATCTCAAGGACTGGTGCAAACAGCACAGTGTAAAAGCGGGCAGCAATGAGGAGATGATCCACCAGCCGGAAGTGCTGGCCTTTTATAAAGAGGTAGTAGAGAGCTACAACAAGAACTTCAGCCACGTCGAGCAGATCAAGAGGTTCGAGCTGCTGCCGGCGGAATGGACGATCGATGGCGGCGAGATGACGCCCAAGCTGAGCCTTCGGCGAAAAGTAGTGACCGAAAAATACCGGATGCAGATCGAAAAGATCTATGCTGAATAAACCCTTTAAACCTAACAAACCTTAGCATGAAAAAACACAATGGCCTTCTGGCCCTGGCGCTTGTTGCCGGGATGATCGCAAGCGCCCAGACCCCTACCCCGCTGCCGGCCCGCAACTTTGCACAGAACTCCGGCCATGCCCCGGCCCGAAGCGCCGTAACCGAGGATGAGGCCCTTCAGCTCGCACATAAAATAGAGCGCGAGGCTAACGCGGGCAATCCGGCTTCGTTGAATCATCTGATCGATCCTGACCTGCTGGTCGGCCGGATCAGCGAGAAGAGCCCGATCCTGAGAGATGAGTCGTTCCGCAGGAGTTTTCGCGACGGGGTTGCCGAAAGCATTACCAATTTTGGGCTGCAGGTGGTGAACAATATCAAGGGTGGCGGATATCACCTGCTTAGGGTATACGAATACAAGGGCGCCCGGCATATGCTCTTCCGGCTGCACGATGGCAGCGCGGCGCTCAACTATCACGACTTCATACTTGAAAAGGTCAAAGACTCCGTCAGGGCTTCCGATTGTTATATTTACGTGAGCGACGATTATATGAGCACCACGATGAGCAGGCTGGTGAACACGATGAATGCCGGCAATCAGGCCAATACTTCCGAGGATATGAAATTTCTTACGGGGATGATACAGCTCTATCAGAAGAAGGACTACGCGGGGATAAAGGACTATTTTGAGAAGGCGGATGCCAGGATGAAAGACGACAAGGGTCTGTATCTGATCTATGTTCTTTGCTGCAAGAAGGTCGATGTGGGCAAATACCAGGAGGTGCTGGAGCACTATATCACTCATTTCCCGGATGCCGCCAGCGGCTATCTGATGATAATCGACCTCTACTATACGAAGAAGGAGCCTGAAAAAGGGCTTGTGGCGGTGGAAAAGCTGGACAGCCTGATCGGGAAGGACCCTTTCCTGGATTATTACAGGGGCCGGTGCTACGATATGCAGGGAAAAAGGGTGGAATCCATCAGGTGTTTTGAGGCGACCTACCGGCTGGACCCGTCTTTCGAAAGAAATACGATCAGGCTAATCGTTGCTTATGCTGCGAACAAGGAGAATGACAAGGCAAGAACAATCATCGGCGAATACAAAAGATCTCCGGTCTTTGCTGAGGAAAACCTGGACGCTGTGTATAAGCGGTTTCCCGACCTGAAATAGACGCGTCCGCTAGACCTTGTCTTTGAAGGTAAGCAGCTGCCATTTCCCATTGCCAACTATCAGGAAGACGATGAGCAGCAACAGCGTGCCCACGGGCACCAACACGGCGGAAAATGGCCGGTACAGGTCATTTTTGACAAAGAAGATAGCCCCCAGCAGTATGGGTATCTGTATCAGACAGGCAAATCGGGTGAGCACCCCCATGATCAGCAGTCCGCCGCCCAGGATATGGGCAAAAGCGATATAATTGCTCATCAGCATGGATGAAAAAGACCCGAAAGACATTTTGTTGGTAATAAGGGCGAGCATGGTCCCCATGTTCATCAGGAAGTCGATCCCTTTGTAGCAGAGGAATATTCCCAGTAAGATGCGTACGATATCAAGCCATTGCGGATGATGGGTGTCCCCCCAGTGTTCTACACGTTGTACGAGGTTCATATAGCATCGTTTTTTGTTATTGGAAAGAGCTTCTACTGTAATATAATAAAAAAAAGAGACCCCGCCAAGAGGCGGGGACTGAAACGTTTTAGCCGCAAGCCGATTCCCCGCACGGGCGACTATTTACCGGTAGTTCCGTATCAGTCTTCCCAGGGTCTTCAAGCCCTCTTCCACTTCCGTATCCCAAGGTCGCGCATAGCTGATCCGAAGGTAATTGGAAAAATTCGGCTGCGCCGAGAACAGCTGACCGGGCGCCACCGAGATGCCATGTCTGAGCGCTTCCTGATAGAGCCGGTAGGCATTGATCTTACGGTCAAGCTCAACCCAGAGCACAAAGCCGCCCTGCGGCCGGGACATCCGGGTGCCTTCGGGAAACCAGGTCATGATCCCCTGTATATAGCGAAGACACTGTGTATGCAGCGCCTTCCGAAGCCGCTTGAGGTGATATTCGTACCGGCCGATGCTGAGGAAATGGGCCATGGCCGTCTGGGTGAGCGAAGTGCCCGTGACCGTGTGGATCATCTTCGTACGCAGCACTTCCTGCGTGAATCTTCCGGCGAGGGTCCAGCCGATACGATAGCCCGGCGACAGCGACTTGGACAACGAGCTGCAATAGAGCACCCATCCGTCTTTGTCAAAAGACTTGCAGGTCTTAGGGCGTTGCCTGCCAAAATACAATTCTCCGTAGATGTCGTCCTCGATAAGGGGTATCTGGTGTTTCGTGATGAGCTGCACGAGCTGCTGTTTGTTCCCGTCCGGCATACAGGCGCCGACGGGGTTGCTGAAATTGGTCACGAAGACGCAGGCTTTTACCGGGAATCGGGC
>JAFDYE010000568.1 GCA_018267585.1 Bacteroidota bacterium | reverse complement strand
TATTCGTGACCCCCGCCGCCGCATCCCCAACCGGCTCCCCGATCGAATCGTAGGTATAGTTCCCCGATCCCTGATCGTCGATATCGTTCCCATACTGGGAAGCACCCACACTGTCATTAATATGATCCAGCCTGTTCATTCCCCCGATATACGCATAGTGCAGGCTATCCATCACCACACCCGAAGCGCTGCTGTCCGCATTGCGCAGATACGTCTGAATATTACCATTAGGATCATAGGTAATGTTCTCTTTATAACTCACCGTCGGGCTCAACGCGCTCCGCACGGTATCCGTCCGCCGCAGCGCATCCATATGCACCAGCCGGTTCAACCGGTCATACTGGTAGTTATACAACAAGGGAGCATTCAGCTTTCTAAGATCCACACCCATACTGCCGATATTCCCGTTGTACAAGGGTCTATACCCTCCGCCCAGGCTTGTACCGACCCCATTATCTGGCAATTAAGATAGAGTAGGGGCAATCGTTAAATCACTATTATCGGCACCACCTAAAAATGACAATAAAGGACGCTAAATTTCCTGGTAACCGTGCAGAGGTTAAGCGTAAAGGTGTGTAAAATAAAGGGATCAGCGTGTAATTATGCCCGGTAATTTTAATTCGTAAAACTCAGTGCCGCGACGGCGAAATCGAGTATTTTTACTCGGCAATTTTGTGGTTTTCCGAAGGGATTCTAAGCAATATTCAGATTTTCGGTTATACTTATTGTATATTCTTACAGATCCACCAACGAGCTCAGCGGATAACGCAGATTCCTGTACATCGACATGTCTACAGACACCTTGCCCACCGTGATGGGGCTTTCGATGCGGACCGCAATATGATTCGGATCGTCGGTGACCCACACCGTCATCTTCTCCCCACCTTCGAACATGGTCCCCTTCACCAGCAGGGGCCTGAACTTAATAGCGCGGAACTTCGCGTAAGAGGTGCGGATGGTCTCCTTACCGAGATAACGTACATATAGATGGTTGACCTGGCGGTCGAGGAACATGTCGAACGGAACGGTATCGTTGGGCTTCAGATGGCTGAAGTCGATGTTTCGTGCATAAAAGATGGCGCTGAGCACGTCCTGGATACACTCCGGAACTTTGAACACGCCGGCCTTCATGATCGCCGTATTGGTGCTCTTGATGAAGCTGACGTTCTCGTAGGTCTTATATCCGCCTTCGTCGACGTCGCGGATGAATTTATAGGGCTGGAGGGTAGCAGTATCGATATAAGACTCATACTTATCCCGTACCCGGAAGAATTTATCATAAAAGGGATAGGTATGCCCCTCGCCAATGATATGATAAACGTCCTTGCCATTGAAGTGCTCGAAAGACGTATTAAAGGAAGCCTCGCCCGCCGTCGCGAATTTTACGCCCGCCACCGAATAAGATACTTTATAGGTCAGGCTCTCACCTGGGAGAAAGGCCTTGTTCCGTATACCGCCGCAAAAAGAAGGTGGCTCGCCGGCAGCAGAAGACAATGGAGGGGTCTGTCGAACAGCCAGCAAAGGAAACGATACAGCCGTCAATAAAATGATACTAACCGTAATAATAACTCTCATCGACTTTTGAATAATTTAATGCTTAGAATTAACAGACTTCCGATTAAAGCCGGTATAATCAAATTTATTAGCCAGATCGCAAAGGACGCGGCAAAGATCCCTACCAGATTGCCGCTGAACAGCTCCAGCACCTTTATGCTGGCCCCCCACCTCAACCCCAGCTCGGTCAGAAAGGTAAAGGTCGGAATGATGGCCATTGCCAGGAAAACAACACTCATCCCCCCGCAAACCTCCCCAAGACCCATATAGACTCCAAAAACGGGAAAAATCAGGCTATATTGGATAATAAATACAATATATCTGCCAAAAGATAAGAACAATATTTTCAATAAGATCGTTGCCTCAAAATTTTGTAAAACTTTTATATATGCCCCGTATTTCCGGGTAAAGGGGATCCTGGCGACCAGGTCTGCGATCCGGGATATCCCGAAATAAATAAATGTTAAACATATCAGCAGAACGAGGACGATCAGCAGCAGCGCCTTGAAGCCAAGGTTCAGCCCCGCCTGCTGCCCAAACCGCAGCTGAGAAATGGGCCAGACATAGAGCACGCCCGCAAGCCCTGCAGCCAGCGTTGTCAGCAGCTGGGCAATGCTGCACGTAATGGTAAGAGAGATCGCAGAGATACGGTGTCCCTCTTTAATATACAGTATACGGCCGAGGTATTCCCCCATCCGGTTCGGGGTGAATGAGGCCAGCGTGACCCCGGTGAATATCGCGCGAAAGGCGTTTTTGAGCGATACCCGCTCAACAGACCGCAGGGCGAGCTGCCACTTGCGGGCCTCTATTCCCCAGTTGAGTGGCATCAGGGCCACAACCAGCCACAGCCGCCACTGCAAAGGGCCGGTTATGGCGCGCCTAACCTCGTTCAGAGAGTCCCTCCAGTTGATCTGGTGGGTTATCTGCCGGGCGATAAAGTAGCAGAGCAAAAGAAATACCGCCGGCCCGAGAACATACTGCAGACGGCGACGCCCTTTGGGGTTGGCCATTATTTTAATACCTTCGCTCAAAGCTGGTTGATATTAGTTGTTTTCAATGCCGGTTTAATAACTTTATTCAAAGCCGCTCGATCGGCAGTAAAAATAAATCTTCCCGTTGCAAAAGCAATCCAAAATAATTCTGGGCATCGACCCCGGAATGGTAGTAATGGGGTATGGACTGGTCCGATGCACGGGCAACCAGCTGCATCTGCTGGAAATGGGCGTTCTGCGGCTGCCCACCCGGGAAGATAACTACATCCGGCTGCAATTGATCCAGCAGAAGGTCCAGTCACTCATCGTACAGTTCGGCCCCCACGAATTTGCCATCGAAGCGCCCTTCTTCGGGAAGAACGTACAAAGCATGCTCAAACTAGGGAGGGCCCAGGGTGTCGCCATCGCAACGGCCATGCACGCCGGGCTAACGGTCACGGAATACTCGCCAAAAAAGGTCAAACAGTCCATCACCGGTAATGGCAACTCGGAAAAAGAGCAGGTCTGGAAGATGCTGCAGCGCATCCTCCACCTGCAAGACGATATCCCCGCTTATGACGCCAGCGACGCCCTCGCGGTAGCCATCTGCCATCATTTCCAGGACCAGACGGAGAAGAAGCTGGGCAAAGGAGGCGCGGAAACCAAAAAGAAGGTCAGCAGGAAAAAAGCGGGCAGCTGGGAAGACTTCATCAAAAAGAATCCAGAAAAACTGCGCTAAATTATTGCCATGAGCCTGGGCAGTCAACTCAAACGATACAAGCTGTTCCACTGGGGATATAACCTGCTCCACTACCGGAGCCTCTCCCACAACAAAGCAGCCTACCGGAAATATAACTTCCACCGGCCGGTTATCGCTTCCCTCTCGAGCAAGGACTTTCCGGACAAACAGTCACGGGCATGGCTCGATACGGGAAACTCCCGGGACCTGGCGCCCACCAAACCCGGCTTCAGGGATTTTCCCGAAAACATACAGCAATCCCTGCTGGACTGGTCGGAAAAAGGCTATCTGATCGCAAACGGGTTCTTTGACGGGGAAACGACCGACAGAATACAGGAGGAAGCAGACAGGCTGCTGAAGACAGGCAAGCTCCGGCCCACTTGGGATAACAAGCTGCTGTTCGCCAACCAGCTGTCCCGGGATATCCGCAAGGTGACCGTAGACGACCGCCTGATCCGGCTCCTGTCCTTTATCCTTGACAAGGAGGTGGTCCCTTTT
The DNA here is from genome assembly GCA_018267585.1 of Bacteroidota bacterium. Lineage (GTDB taxonomy): Bacteria > Bacteroidota > Bacteroidia > Chitinophagales > Chitinophagaceae > Puia. The sequence goes on along the minus strand of JAFDYE010000568.1, from coordinate 14,830 downwards.
CAGACCATCAACTTCACGCATGGCAGCAACCAGCGCGCCCATTCGGACAGTATCCACATGACCACTTACCCGCTGGGCTATCTCGTCGCCGTATGGATCGCCCTGGAAGACACAAATATGGACAACGGCCCCCTTTTCTATTATCCGGGAAGCCACAGGCTGCCCTATCTGTTGAACGAAGACTTTAACGAAGGATCCACCAACCTCCACCTGGGACGAAAGGACTATGTCGACTATGAAGACAGGATAGCCGCGGTCATCGGGGAAAAACAGCTGAAAAAAGAAGTATTCCTGGCTAAAAAAGGAGACATCCTCATCTGGCACGCCAACCTTATACACGGAGGACTTCCGGTCCGCAACCCCGACCTCACGCGAAAAAGCATGGTCATTCACTACTTCGCCAAAGACGTGATCAAATACCACGAGATCACTGAAAGACCCTCGTTGCTGAAACCATGAGCGCCGCGGCCGGCGTTCCTAAAGAAGATCGAGTATTTTTCCCTGGGCGGCTTTGAGCTGCTCGGGTGAGAGCTTGAGTTTATGCCGGGTAAAATTGAGGTCGTCCGAGCTGTCGATCGGCACCAGGTGAAGATGAGCATGAGGGACCTCCAGGCCAACAACGGAAAGGCCGCAGCGATTGCAGTCGAACGCCCTCTCGATCGCATGCGCGATCGGCTTGGCGAAGAGCAGCATCTCAGCCAGGTAATCATCGGGGACGTCGAAGAACTTGTCGACCTCTATTTTGGGAATGACAAGCGTATGTCCTTCACGGAGAGGGAAGATATCGAGAAAAGCGAAGAACCTGTCGTTCTCCGCTATCTTATAAGACGGTATCTCCCCCGATATTATCCTGGAAAAAATGGTCACACCGTAATGTTTTCGATTTTGAATTGCAGCCTCCCGGCAGGTACCTGGACCTCCGCGGTTTCCCCTACCTGTTTGCCCAGCAGGCCCTTACCAATAGGGGATGTGACGGATATCTTGCCCTGCTTCAAATCGGCCTCCTTCTCAGAGACCAGGTGATAGGTCATCTGTTTTTTATTGGTCAGATTGGTCACGGTAACCTTAGTCAGAATGGATACCTTGCTGGTATCGATAGTTCCTTCATCGATGATCCTTGCATTGACCAGATCGCTTTCCAGCTTTTGTATCTTTGCCTCGAGCAACCCCTGGGCTTCCTTGGCCGCATCATATTCTGCATTCTCCCTGAGATCGCCTTTCTCCCTGGCCTCGGCGATCGCCTTCGACGCCGCCTGCCTGTCCACTGTCTTCATCTTTTGCAATTCAGCCCGCAGCTGATCAAGCGCATCTTTCGTAAAATAAGTGAACCCACTCATAATTACCTCCTTAAATTTTAAATGTCGGACAATGCATACCGGACTCCGTCCAATACGCAGCATTCTTTGTCCACAACAGAAAAAAAATACAACGCCCCGGAATATATCCAAGGCATTGCACTATTGATGTAAAGGTACTGAAAATGGTTTAAATGCAATCCGTTTGCCCTAAATACCCAGTTTTTCCAGCGTAACCCGGGCCATTTTCAAAAAGGCCTCATGGGTGTAGCCCGCAATATGGGGGGTAATAAGTACGTCCGGACGGGCCAGAAGCCAGTCCAGCTGCTGCCGCTGCTCTTCATTATATGTCTCGAGCTTCTCATTTTCAAGCACGTCGAGAGCCGCCCCCGAGATCTTACCGTTCTCCAGCGCCCGGACGAGCGCCGCCGTATCGTGGACCTTCCCCCTGGATGCATTGATAAACCACGGTTTACGCTCTAAAGAATTAAAGAACTGGTCGCCGGCCATATGAAAGGTCTCATCGGTCAGGGGCACGTGAAAGCTGATCACGTCCGCATAACGCGCCAGCTGCTCCAGCGAAGCCTCGCGAATATAACCCTTTGCAAAGCCGAAACTATATTTGTCATACGCGAGAACTGTGACGTCAAACGCCGCCAACAACCTGGAAAAAGCCCCCCCTGCGTTACCAAATCCGACAATTCCTACCGTCTTGCCCGTTAGCTCGGTACCCCGGTTGGCGTCCCTGATCCACTTGCCGGCTTTCACTTCCTGGCTGCTGGTAACGATCTTATTCATCAGCCCCAACAGCATTCCGAGGACGTGCTCGCCCACTGCATTGCGATTGCCTTCAGGGCTGCTGACGCATCGGATGCCCCGGGCCTCCGCGTAGTCCGTGTCGATAAGCTCCATCCCGCTGCCCAGCCTCCCGATCCATTTCAGAGAGCCCGCCCTGTCGATGACAGCCTGGTCTATTTTGAGCCGCGTCGTCACGATCAGCCCCTCCACTCCGTCTAGCATGGTCAGCAATTCGTCATAGATGACCTGGGGAGCATATTCTACAGTGTACCCCTTTTCCGTAAGCGTCTGGGTCAGGTATTCATGGACTTTTGCAGTAACAATGACTTTTCTCATCCTTTCTATTCGTTGATTTTAATTATGGTCTCATTCTCCATGTCAACCGGGCAAAATCATCGATCGACAGCCGCTCGGCACGCTTGTCGAAAATCGGGTCCAGTAAAACTTCTGTGTCAAAAAGTGATTTTACCGCGTTACGCAGCGTCTTTCTGCGCTGGTTAAACGCCGTTTTCACCAGAAGGAAAAAGCTCTTCTCATCCCGGAATTCCGGCGCCTTCCGCGGCACCAGCCGGATGACCGCACTCTTAACTTTTGGCGGAGGATTGAAACACTGCTCGTGTACTTCGAAGAGATACTCTACCTCGAAGAATGCCTGGATCAGGACACTGAGCACCCCGTACACTTTGTTACCCGCGGGCGCGGCTACCCGCTGCGCCACCTCTTTCTGGAACATGCCGATCATCGTCAGGAGATCGTCTTTCCAGTCGAGCATCTTAAATAGTATCTGGGTCGAGATATTGTAGGGAAAATTGCCGATGACCGTGAATTTGCCTTCAAAAGGCTTCTCCAGATCGAGCACACTCCCATGTATGATCTTTCCGCGAAGGGCTGGGAAATTACCCTCCAGGTAACGGACCTTTTCATCATCCAGTTCGACCGCCCTGAAGTCGACACCCTCCAGCTGCAGCAGATATTTTGTGAGCGCGCCCGCCCCCGGACCGACTTCCAGCAATTGCCGCGCGGAACCGCCGCTTACACCGGAACCTTTGCCTTCACCGTTCCCTCCGCTTACACCGGAACCTCTGCCTTCACCGTTCCCTCCGGAATCACCAGACTCGCCCCCGCGGGAGTTTGGTATATCCCCGCGGGAGCCCGGTATATCCTCGCCCGAGGCAAACAGCGACTGACGGAGGGCCTCCACGATCTTCCGGGAAATATTCTCGTCCCGGAGAAAGTGCTGGCCCAAGGATTTTTTAAGGGTATACATGGGGGGCAAAATTACAAATAATCGTAGACTTGGCTTCCCCGAATAATCGTACATTTACCCCTGAAAATTAAGCGCATGAGCAATCCTCAAAATAAGCCGGTCATAGGCATTTCGGTCGGTGACCTGAATGGCATCGGAACAGAACTCATTATAAAAACGTTCTCGGACCACCGGCTCCTGGAGTTGTGTACCCCCCTGATATTTGCCAGCAACAAGCTGATCAACTTCTACCGGAAATCCACCCCTGAGATAAATTTCAACTACCAAAGCACCAAGGACTTCGGTCGCATAGCACCCAAACAGATCAATATCTTCAACTGCTGGGAAGAAGAAATAGCCATCGTCCCCGGCCAGCTGACCGATATCGGCGGCTCTTATGCCGTCAAGTCGCTGACCATGGCGGTCGAAGCGCTGCGGGATAAAAAGATACAGGGACTCGTGACCGCCCCTATCAACAAGAAGAATACGCAGTCTCCCTCCTTCGATTTCACCGGCCATACCCCCTACCTCAAGCACATGTTCAACGCGAACGACGTGCTGATGCTGATGGTATCGGAGAATTTCAGGGTGGGGCTGGTCACAGAACACGTACCGGTAAAAGATATCGCAAAATATATCACCCGCGAAGCCATCCTGTCCAAGCTGAATATCATGCGGGACAGCCTTGTACGCGATTTTGGCATCGACAAGCCGCGCATCGCCGTGCTCGGCCTGAACCCCCACGCCGGCGACGAAGGCCTCATCGGAAAAGAAGAAGAAGAGATCATCAAACCCGCCATCAAAGACGCCAAACACCATATGCTGGTCTTTGGCCCCTATAGCGCCGACGCTTTCTTCGCCCGTAACTACCAGTCCCGGTTCGACGGCGTACTTGCCATGTATCACGACCAGGGGCTCATTCCCTTCAAGTCGCTCGCCAGCGGCGAAGGCGTCAACTATACCGCCGGTCTGCCCATGGTGCGCACCTCGCCCGACCACGGGACCGCATTCGATATCGCCGGAAAGAACAAGGCGGACCACAGCAGCTTTATCGCCTCGATCTATACCTGCATCGACATCATTCGCAACCGGCAGGAATATGACGAGAACCGCCAAAACCCGCTGAAGAAGATGGGGGCGCTCGTTCTCGCAAATGCCGTAGACGAAAAGATCGACGAATCGGGACGGTCTACCCGACGGGATCTGACGTTTTAGAACCGTATCACCATACCCTGCTGGCTGGCCTGGGACATTGTGTAGGAAACCCCGCTGATCTTGGTTCCATTCTTATCTAAAAGGGTAATAATTCCTCCACTATTGGACAGTTGAGCGCCTTTCCCCGTGAGTATCCACACAAGCGGCGCTCCGGCAGCGATCGATCCGCTCAGCGTCTCTTTATTGCCCAACTTGTCGACGATCGACCAGCCTCCCAGATCGATATCGGCATCCGAAGTATTCAAGAGATACACCGCCTCATGACCCGTATCGTCGCTCTTAGGATTGACGAGCGCCGCGAAAATACTGACACTGCCGCCCCCCGCAGGCACACCACCACCCGTCACAGCACCGCCGCCCGCGGTCGTCCCGCCGCCCGTCGCCGTACTCACCACCTGGGACTGGAATTTTAAGAACATCGCCACCCACCGCTGCTCGCCGGGAAAATGGATAAGAAGACCGCCGTCCGTATATACGCCGTTCTCATAGCTGTATTTACCGGAATTGCCCTGGTTCATATGCATATCGTGAACACCATTGCCAGGCGTAAAATCAAAAAATGCATCGGCCTTGCTCTCCGGCCCCCACTTGCTGCCGAAAGCATAGATCATCGCCCCTCTGGTCGCAATGGCCTTTGACACATAAACGTCAAAAATATCGTTAAGGTCATCATTAGACCCCGAACCGCTCGCCGTAGCCGGCAGTATTTTTAGCTCGCTGAGATCAAAAAGATTCCCACGAACATAGTCCAGCGCTGCCGTAGTGGAAACACTGCCCGGACCAAGATTGGTTGGAAAGCTCGTAAAGCCCACCGGCAGCTTGGCAACGGCATCGAGGATCGGATGCTTGTAGTCGTCGTCCAGGTAAAATTGAAGATCGGGCGGATTGTCGTCCGACTTGACATTGACGGCCAGCCGGTATTTCTCGCCGCCCGCGTCTACAAGGATCATATAGTGCGGATCACCCCCGCCTTTCTTTTGCGCATCGGGACTGTCCAGTTTGTCGATCGCGGTACCGGCCAGGGCGCCATAGCTTGAAACTGCCATATAATTGGTTTAATGGTTTTGCCCGAAAGTTCCGCAAACCGAACAGACCCGCCAACCCCGATTAGTGGTATTTATAAAAAATTAACATCGCATCCGTCTCATTGAAAGACGGAATCCGCCACACCTTTGTTGATCATGTATGCAGAGTAGTGCATCTCTACCTTTCCTTTTCCGCCGCCGGCCGGTGGGTGTTTTGCAGAACCGTCGTCGTAGTCGAAAGTGATACCTTTAGGAAGTTTGTAGTCCTTTGTATTGAAGGTGAACACCACATTGTCCGGAAGGGACCAGGCGACATATTTCCCGTAGCTCATCTCCACCTCATACGTGCCGTTCTCGCGCGTCGTGGTCCGCGCCTTCAGGATCAGCAGCCGGGGCTCGTCGATATACAATGTCGAAAGCACCAGGTCGGCATTCTCGTCCTTCGGCAGCAGCTTGATGACCCTTACCTTATGGCCGCCGGTCGTGTCCGTCCCGGCGTCCAGGACCGTATACGCCCCATGCAACAGATTGTTGAGGCTGATCGTGACCGCTCCCCGGGGAACAAGTGAGATGCCCTTGTCGTTGCGGATCTTCAGCTTGTCGGGTCGTTTGAAATAGACGGTGACCTGTGCTTCCGGAACCTTCAGAAAAGGCACATTCGTCTTCATGGTGCCCGTGGCCTGGTAGTCGTTCACCTGGTCAAGACGCGCCCGTACTTTCTGCAGGAGAATATCGGGTGCCTGCGCTCGCGCCGAAACGCCCAAAAAGGTCAAAACAACGATCAAAAAATATTTCATGAGAGTATGTCTTTTTTCTTAAAGCTGACGATCGCCGCCGTCACAAATCCAACTATATACAGCAACAGCACACCCAGGCTCCGCAGGATGGCCGGCAGGTTCTCTATAGTGCCGGGAATAGCAGCGCCCTGTCCGTCGGACTGCGAATAGAAAAAACCTTTCCATGCCAGCATATGGGAGGTGAAAAGCCAGGGCTTGACGGTATTGTCGTACAAGGGTATCCGCATTTCGGAGAGAATGGTAAGCACGATGACGATGCTGATCGTGCTCACGATCGGCCCGAGGGAATTATCCGCAAACACCGACAGCAGAAAGGCCAGCGCCGCTACCGTGCTGAGCGCTACGGACGCATAGCCAAAGGCGGCAAAATACCGCCACAGGACGTCCGAGCTCCTGATCTGCTCCATCACCGTATTGCGGGCGATCATCATGTCGTTGGTGCCAAAGAGCAGCATACTGAGCACCAGGGCTAGCAACGCCATCCAGACCAACAATGCAACGGTGTAGATCACCGACGCATAGAATTTCACCAGCAGCAGCCGGGTGCGGCTGACAGGCCGGATGACGAGCAGCCGAAGCGTTCCCATGTTCGCCTCCCCCGCAATGATATCACCGGCAACGAGGGCCACCAGCAACGGCACCTGGATGAGCAGGGTGTTAAGGATAACGAACGCCACCAGGTAGCCGTTCATGATCATGTTGTAGGGAATAAAAAAAGAGTCGGAAAGACTGCTCATCATCAGCTCGAGATAGGACCTGCCGTCGAACTTCAGCCCGAGCTGGATGATCAGGATCATCGCCGCGATCGCCACGAACGGTATATAGGTCCTCGGCCGGCGAAATATCTTAAATAGCTCAAGCCGTAAAAGCGTCCACATGCTGATTGGCTGTTGTAAGGGTTAAGAAATAGTCCTCGAGCGAATGCCGGGGCTGAATGGCCAGGACCTGGACGCCCAGTTCCACCAACGCTCGCGTCAGCACAGGTATCTCCGCCTTGTCCATCTTGAGCAGGAACTTGCTGCCCCGGCGCCCGCGCAGATAAGGCTGCCATACCGACCGGCTCAGCTTCTCTGCCGTATCTTCCGCGTTTGCGGTCTCGAGTTCGACGATGGTCTCGGCGGGGTTGAAGAGCTCGTCAACACGCCCCTCGGTGATCTTTTTTCCCTTGTCGATGATCAGCATGCGACCCGCGATAAGCTCCATCTCGCTGAGCAGGTGGGAAGAGACGACGACGGTCTTTTGCCGGTGACGGCTCAGGTGGAGGATAAGGTTACGGATATCGGCGATCCCCTGGGGGTCGAGACCGTTGGTCGGCTCGTCGAGGATGACCAGGTCGGGATCATGAACAAGCGCCGTGGCAATGCCCAGCCGCTGGCGCATACCCTGTGAATAAGTGCCTACCCTGCTATGGGCCCGGTCTGCCAGCCCCACCAGCTCGAGCTGATCGAGCAGCCGGCGGCGATCGGGTCTCAGGCCGTTCATTCGCGCAAACAGCGAAAGATTCTCCCAGCCCGTCAGGTATTTATAAAGATCAGGGCGTTCTATAACGGCCCCCACCCGACGAAGTATATCCCGTCGGTGGGTCCGCAGGTTCATTCCGAATATCCGGATCTCCCCGGCCGTTGGGGCGATAAGGGTCAACAGCATCCGGAGGGTGGTCGACTTGCCGGCCCCGTTCTGGCCCAGAAAACCGTAAATATCAGCAGGATACACCGTAAAAGAAAGGCCGTTTACGGCCTCCTGCTCCTTGAAGATCTTGGTCAGACCGTCGACCTGGACAATGGGTGACATATAGTAATATAAGGTGTCGGACGCCGGTCCGATGGCAATATTTACAAGTAAAAAGACCGGATAGTTGGGCAAATCCGGGATTTTTTCGCCACCAGACTTGCATATACAGATTGTAGTTTCTATCTTTGACCTATACCCACCCAGGGTATCCTCTTCGCTGAAATTTATTATCCCCCGAAAAACAGGCACCGGAAGGAACACAGTTCCTTCAAAGAGTTAAAGTCCTATCTAAGTCGTCGTTTAGCAGTCGTCACTATAATGGATCGTTGAGTTCCTTCCTTTGAATCACCCCTGTGTTACCATTTATTTAATCACCTTACTGAAATCACAAAGATGAAAAGGAACTTCTTCAAGGGCTTACTCACTTCCGCGCTGGCGCTCTCTCTCCAGACGCTGCTGGCTGCAGGGGCCGACGCCAATCTCACCGCCGACAATTTCAACTCCCGCCCCGGCGTAAAGCTTTCGGAAGTAAAAGGCTACCTCCAGGGCAATTGCTGGTTCTTCTCCGACTTCGACGTCAATCGCAGCGGATGGGCCCCCAATATGGAAGGGGACGGCGCAATGGTATCCGGCACCGGCGCTAGCGCAACAGAACGCACGGGCATCTACACTCCCCTGCTGGACATCGACGCAACTATAAAAATCGCTTTTATCTATAGCTTCAACCAGCCTGTACAGGACCGCCGCTGGATCAGGATCTATGCAGCCGACGGCAACAACAATCCGCTGTTCCTGCTGGATAGTCTCGAGCTGACGGGTTCAGCCGCAGGTCATACCTATAGCTACGACAAGTCGCTCCCGATAACGACTCCGGGGCAATACAAGCTGTATATCAACTACCAGGGCATCGGTGGTAACACAAGGATCGCCATCGACCAGCTGAATATCGGCGCCGCCCACCACTATCAGTCTACCTGCAATGTTGCACCGGTAGCTCTGAAGGACAAATTTGCCGGGACCGCATCGCATACCGCCACCGGCAACGTCCTGAGCAACGACTACGACCCGAACCACGAGACGATGACGGCCTATCTCCTGTCCGAATCGCCCGACGGCCGTGTCGAACTCCAGAATGACGGCGAGTTCGCATTCACACCCAAAGAAGGTTTTACGGGCAACAGCACCCAGTTCTCCTATAAAGTCTGTGACAACGGCAGCCCGTCGCTGTGCTCTATCACGACAACCGCCACGATCCGATTCCCGGGACGCAGCACGCTGACCAGTTTTCAGGCGCTCTATAGCAGAAAAGAAGTGGCCATCAGCTGGGACAAGGCTTCCGACAACCATAGCGCGCTCTTCGAGGTCGAACGCAGCCTGGACGGCACCTATTTCCAGAAGGTCGGCGAGGTGACCGCTGAAGACGCGACAAAGGCTTATTCCTTTATCGACAAGATGCACGAAGCCACGCGGAAAAACGACCTGTACTATCGACTCCGCCAGATAGACCGCGCCAACCGCGTGAGCTATTCCAAAGTCCTGATCGTACGCTCATACGGCAGCAAGAGTGTAGAGGCGGTCAGCGTTACCCCCGACCCCAATGTCAATGACATCCAGGTCAACGTTCAGCTGAAGGAGAAATCCTTCGTCCTGGTTCGCGTAACCGACGAAAAAGGTAGCGAGATCATCCGTCAGACCGCGATGGGCGAGAATGGAGCAAATATGTACAATATCGAAGGGACCGCTGCGCTGCAACCCGGAATGTACCAGCTGGAGGTTATTATCAATAGCAATGAGACGCTGAAGATGAAGCTCGCGAAAAGCTAGGCCCGACAACCAGTTAAAAATATCAGGGGCCACCCTCAGGGTGGCCCTATTTTTTTATATTCAAATAGGCCTGCAGGTCTTTCACGTACTCCTCAAACGCCTGCACCCCCTGCGGCGTGATCTTACAAACGGTCTGCGGATAGTTGTCTTTGAACGTTTTTTCGACGTCGATATAGCCAGCCTCCTTCAGCTTGTTGATCTGCACGCTAAGGTTACCAGCCGTCGCCTCCGTCTTTTCCCGCAGATAGGTGAACTCCGCCTCCCTGACCGAGATCAGTATCGAGACGACCGCCAGCCTCAGCTGTGAATGCAATATCGGGTTAAGATCTTTGAACATGTTCTTTTTGTGCTTTCGCTTTCAGGTAACGTTTTCTAAGGATCAGCCCGGGGATGAACCAGGCGAGCTGTGCAGCCGCCGCCATGTATAACATGACGTACGGGAAAGAGGCATACACCGCCAACAGGGCAAGCACCCAGCAGGCTATTCCCCCGATGACCATCGGACGAAAATGGCGCCCGTACCCCACCGTAAAGGTCGGAATGCCATATACTACCATGTAGATAGACGGCTGATACGGCACGTTCATATAAGCCATCACCCATGACAGCAGGAACATCGCTATGCCAAAACTGATCCAGATACCGCTCATCAGGTCTTCGTCGTGCGTCCTGAACCCCCGTCTCTTCTTTTCCCGGATAGAAATTATTATCTGGGGAATGACCGCCGCAAGCGTCAGGAACCACACATACCCCAGTCCCGGTAATTGCCAGTAATAGTTGCCAAACGTGATCAGGGCGCAAATGGTGATGATGCTGCCCCAGAGCAGCGAGCTGACGCCCGTCTCATAATAGTCCTTACGCGCGCTGCTGATCATCCTGGAGATCAGCTCCAGACTTTCCTGACCGGTCATTTCCTTTTCCTGTTCCATCTAATTGGGTTGCTTTAATAATTGTCTTTTATACGCTGATCGAAGCAGATACCCCGGAATGATATAGCTGATCAGAACGGCTGTCGCCATCAGCAGCATATTCGTATCGGTACTGACATACGTAGAGAGTATGGCCAGCCCCCAGCAGGAGGCGCCGCCCCAGACCAACGGCGCGAATTTAAGCATGCGACCCGTCAAAAAACATCCTATCGAGTATAAAAGAATAAAGATCGTATAGCAATGCTCCCAGTCCCCGTTCCGAACGAACACAAAGACCACCAGGGTTTGAACAATGCCGACAGCTATCCAGATATTTTGCAGTCCCTCATCCAGAAAGGTCCGGACCGGCTGATCCTTCTCCTTTACACCATGCACGATCGACACAATGACCCCGATGAACATGATATTCCAGGCGACGGGATGCATTTCGGTGCGGACAACGACCTTCAGGAAGAACTGCAGGAGAGCGCCGATCAAAACCAGCCACCCCCATAAGAGAAAATAAAAACTCTTGTCCGCAACAGAAGTCTTGGTCTTGTTGATCATCGTCTGGATGACCTTCAGGCTTTCTTCAGGCGACAGCTCATTCGTATTATTTTCCATGGCTAAACGCTAATTACAGTAAGGAAAGGTAACGATCCGGGGTAATAAATCAGACCCCGGACCGTCAATTCTAAACACATATTATTGACAGCTTCGGGCCTCGGGCAAAAATTAGGCCCTCGCTGTCAACGGCTAATGATGGGCCTTCGGCCACCGAACCTGTGGTCCGGTTATTGACAGCTTCGAGCCTCGAGAAAAATTAGGCCCTCGCTGTCAACGGCTAATGATGGGCCTTCGGCCACCGGACCTGTGGTCCGGTTATTGACAGCTGGTCCGGCTATTGACACTGGGCCAGCATATTCTCGGCCTCTTTCTGACCCCAGGTGGGGTAGAGCGGCTTGGGCTGCGCGGCCTTGAAAAGCGCCACAGACTTTTCGAACAGCGGCTTGGCCTTGTCCTTGCCACCGCCATACTGAGTGGGAGTCCCAAACAGACTCATGCCTTGTAAGTAGTACAGCCGGGGATTGCTGGGGTCTGCGGCCATTCCCTTCTGAAGCGCGGCAGCGGCATCTTTGCCATTCGTCGCCCAGCGCTCCTGCGGATTAACCAGCATCTGCTGCGTGGCGGACATATTCTCTACCGCATACAGCTCGGAATTCGTTTCGATAGCCTCGGCCTTTGCCAGATAGGCGTTGATCTTTTGGGAATTGGCATCCTTATCCTTTGTAGCCGGATTCCAGCCGATCCAGGTCTGCGCCAGCGCGGCATAATAATAGGGCAGCCACTGGGTCTTCTCAGCATCGCCGATGCGCTCGAAGGTGGAAGCCAGGCTCTGCAACTGGTCAATGGACTTGGCGGAATCGAAGAGGGCGATGTTCTTTTGCATGGTCTGGACATATTTGTCTGACTGTGCGACCCCCGAAAGGGAGATCAGGAGGGAAAAAAATAGCAACGTCTTTTGCATAGTTGTAGTTTTTAAGATTGGTTATATGATTATAGATTGTTATTGATGGCGTCCTGGCTGCGGTCAACACCCCAGCTGAGAAAACAGCCGATGAAGTAGAACCGTTTTGCAGGCGGATTGATCTCCTGTTTGTACTGACCGCTGTAGGAGAAATTATATCCGTATACAGAATTATAGCCGAGCACATTGCTCACGCTGGCAAAAAGCACCACAAAGGTCCTGGCCTTTGCATTGCCTACCGTCGGCACGTACTCGCAGCTGAAGTTCAGGCTGTTGTAGTCCTTCGTCTTGCCGGTTTCCAGCATATCATACTTCCCGCCGTCCTGACGGATATAGTAGTAAGGCCGGCCGGTGGCATAGCTGTAGGTAAGATTGACGCCCGATTTTATACTGGTGAAGAAGCGCTTCATTACGATCGAGGCGGTATGCGTCGCCGCGAAATTTGGAGTCATCTTCTCGGTAAAATTGAGGTAGTTCCGTTTGGTGTCCAGATAGGAATAGCTGATCCAGTAGTCGAAATCCTTGATCGATTTCTTGTCCCTCCAGAAGAATTCGATACCCTTGGCATAGCCATCACCGCTGTTGTTATAGATCGAATAGTAATAATTGTTATAGATCGGCACCGTCTTGATCAGGTCCCGGTATCTTTTATAGTAAGCCTCCACCCGGAAGATCCTGTCCTTTGACATCTTCTGATAGTTGATGATATAGTGGGTAGCTTTGGTAAAGCCAAGATTGGTGGCATAGAAGAGCTGGCTGTTCTCCGGCTTCTGATAGAAGACGCCATAGGCCAGGGACACCTGCGCTTCCGGACCGGTGCGGTAGGCAAGGGAGACGCGGGGCGCCAGATCAGATCTGCGGATGACCGAAGAATGCTCATACCGGACACCCACTTTGGCGGCAAGGGCATTGGTCAGATAGATATCCGATTCGACGAACAGCGAGTTGAAGTTGTCGTGAAATTTGATCGTCGTGTCGATGCTGCGCCGGAACGTCCTGTATCGCTGGTCATTAACCGAATACCAGTATTCACTGCCGAACCGTATAGCGCTCAGGGCGCCTAATTTCTTGTCGAAGACCGCTTTTGCCTGGGCAAGCTGCTGCTGCTGGTCCACGCTAAAGGACTTGTTGTTCATCCAGAATACCGAGTCGGCAAAGCCCACCGGCTGGTTCTTGAGATCCTGGACCCGCTGCCCGATATTATCCAGGTTGGTGCTGTAGCCTGCCCCCAGATCCATCTTCCAGCCATTGTTGAGGTATTCCCTCCAGCTGAGATTGTTGTACCAGTTGTGGTTGGTCAGCGAGAACGCGTCCTTCATATTGAGACTGTCCCAGTCCTGCCGGCGCAGCCCAAGATCATTATACGCGAAAGTCGTGTAGTACTTGATCATTCCGCCGTTCTTCGTCCGGATACGGAAGTTGGCGTCCGCATTATGGAACTGCGGCATGTTGAAATAGTCCGGCACCTGCTTGACCGCCTTGAAGTAAAGCCCTACGTTGACATAATTATAGCTGAAGCCCCACGAAGACTGTTTGTTCTTCGCCAGCTGCTGGGTGCCGAGCCCCCATACCAGCGGCGAGATCGTGGCGTCGACCTCGGATTTTTCCGGCAGGTCGATGGATTCAAGCAGCACAACGGAAGACAATGCCTGGCCGTAAAGAGCGGAATAGCCGCCGGTGCTGAAAACGGTCCCTTTGAACAGGAAGGGAGAGAACCGGCCCCTCGTCGCAATATCCGGAACGCTGGTATAGTAGGGATTGTTGACCAGGGTCCCGTCGATATACTGCTTGGCTTCATAGCCCGCCCCCCCGCGTACGAACAGTCCTTCCTGTTCGCCGATCTGCTGGGCCCCCGGCAGCGTCTTCAGGGCCGCCGTGATATCGGCATTGGACCCGGCGGTCGTAGCCACGTCCAGCGAACTGAGGACGGCCCCCCGTTTGGCGTCTCCCGCGGTAAAAGAGCCGGCGGTTATGGTAACCGCCTTCAACTCACTGAGGCTCTCCTTCAGCACGAGGCGGAGTTCGACCGGCGTCCCTGCCAGAGAGATGGGCTGCTCCAGGCTGTTATAGCCGATATTGGTGACGACCAGCGTCTTACCCCCCGTCTCGGTGGTTTTAAAATGGAAATTGCCAAGGGAGTCGGCCGTGCCGCCGTCATAGGAGTCTTTGATGGTGATGCTGGCGCCCCTCAGCGGGTGGCCCTTGCCGTCCTTTACGGTCCCGGTCACAACCGTCTGGGCGCGAAGCCATCCGGCAAGTAGAAGAAAGACAGCGAATAAGGCAGGTGTTTTCATGACTGGTTGTTTATTTTTAGAAGAGCCACGCATTCCGCGGAGCCCTATGTCATTTCTCATAATTCTTCAGCTAAGATAAATTGGTTTATGATATAAACCAAACTAAATTATAAATTAATTTAGAAGTTTGGGTGATAAACGGGAAATCGCCATAAGATCCGGCGGGAAT
>JAFDYE010000567.1 GCA_018267585.1 Bacteroidota bacterium | reverse complement strand
TCGCCACAGCGCCAATGGTTTCCGCTACGCGGAAGAGGACGGCTTCCTCGAGAAGTACTGCGTCATCGGCGTGCAGGAGAGCTTTCTGCCGCAGAATGTCTGGACGGACATTCTCAACAATCCTTTCATCGACTGTATCACCTACGAGGACATATTCGTGCTGGAGAAAAGGACCTTTGCGCAGGCCGTCGCGCACGCCACCGGCTTTACCGAAGACAACTATATCGGCCTCGAGCTGGACCTCGACGCCATCGCTCATATGCCCGGCGCCGGTCTGCCGCCTTCGGGCCTGACGCCCCTGCACGCCCGGCAGTATGTGACTTTCGCCGCGATCGACTCAAAGATCGCCTACCTCCACATCTGCGAAGGGGCCGTCTGCCTGGGCAACGGTTGCAGCAATCCCTCGACAGGAAGGCTGATCAGCTATATCGTCAGCGATTTTCTGAAGGCCCGCGAATAGTGCGTCTGCGAAGGGATGTCCCCGAACGGTGCGCCTGCGATCGGCCTAGAATGGTATCCCGATATTCACATACCCCAGCACCTGCCTGGACTGGTCGCTGTACATCGCACTCAGCTCGAGGGGGCCCAGCGCAAAGTTGTAGGAGAACGTCAACGCATAGCCGGAGAGGAAGTCCGGCGTAGTAAAGAATTTACTTTTGTTGATGAAATTGTTGAACAGGACGTTGGCCCTGCCCGTGACCAGCACGTTGCTGAACAGCTGGTAGCGGAGCCCCAGCACGCCTTCTGCGATGCTCGAAGAATAGAAGGTCCCTTCCCGAAGTCCCGCAAAGGCTACCTGGTTATGGAACTGACTGACCATCCCGCCGATGGAGAATTCGTTCATGATATTGTTGGAATAGTGCAGGTTGAGACCGCCCTGGGTCCGTATCAGCAGGGTATAGCGGTCGTTCAGAGAAAAATATTTTTCGAAGTTGAGGAGGAACCGCTCATAGGACGCGCTGGAAAAGCTGGTATCCGTCTGGTTCTGCCCGGACCCGAAATAGTCGACCTTGGGAGTCTGCGGGAAGACGTGATCCGCCTCCGCCTCGAGCTTGATCCCCCGCCGCGGATAGAGCGGCCGGTCGAGCGTGTTGCTCCGGATAAATGCGTATCCGGTGAAGAAGGAGTTATGCCCCTTGAATTCGAGGCTGGAAGTGATCGACGGGTCGTAGTCCGTCCATTCAAAACGGCTGCCGAGCCCGAAGGTCAGGTCGCGGTTGGTGCTATATCCGAAGTGAGCGTCCGCCTTCCAGTACTGCTGGTCGTAGAGCCCCGCCTCCTTGTACTTTTCGTTATAGGTCGTGATCCGGAAGGCGTCGTACTGCGTGTTCAGGTTGAATGCGAAGTTGGCGCGGCGGCTGAAGTACTGCAGATGCTCTCCCCGGATGCGGAAGTTCTGCCCGACGTTGACCGTCACCAGGCTGCGCGAGGTAGGGGTGAAGAAATTGCGGGTGGTCAGGTTCAGGATCGCGCTGATGCCGCTGAACTGGTTGTAGTTGAGCCCGATCTTGGCAAAGGTCAGCGGGTTTTCCTCGACGTCGAAGACGACCCTGCTCGTGCTGTCCGGCTGCGGTTCCAGGGAATAGGTGATACGATTATAATACCGGGTGCCAAACGCACGGCGGACCATCCGCGAGAAATTCTGGGCCGTGTAGTACTTATTGGTCGACAGGTCCATGCTCTGGACAAAAAAGCCTTCATTGGTCCGCTGGAGACCGTGGACGGCATAGGAGGATACTTTGACCGGGTAGACCGTCGGAAGCCGGTTCTTTACGATCTCCTGGGGACCGTAGATCGCGTTCAGGGAATCCGCCAGCTGTTTGAGCCGCGGATAGAGGCGCCGCCCTTCTTGGACGCCGGCGTCGATGATCTCCCGGGCCTCCCCGAAATTCCCCATCCCGTATTTGTCCAGCGGCTGGTTGACATAGATGTTACACAAGGGTATTTGGGTCTTCGTGTCCGCCGCCTCGCGGAAGAAGGCCACCTGCAGAATGACCTGCAGGGGATTGGTGATGTCCTTCGAGCTGCGCAATGGACCGGAGACATTGCTTCCGATGACGATATTGGCGCCCATATCGCGTACGTCCCTGACCGGGAAGTTATGGACCACTCCGCCATCCACCAACTTACGCCCATTGTATTCCACCGCGGTGAAGACGGAGGGGATGGCCATGCTGCTCCGGAGCGCGCTAACGATCTCGCCCGAATCGAGGACCACAGGCTCGCCCGTCGAGACGTCGGTGGCGATACATTTAAATGGGATAGGAAATTTTGAAAAATCCTTGATCGTATAGACCGGGCGGAACAGCTCGGAGAATTTGAGCCAGAGCTCCTGTCCCTCGATGACTCCCGAAGCCAGCCTGAACCAGTGGTTGACCCAGGGTAGTTCGACGTCATACCTGCCATATTCGTCCTTTTCCTCCATGATCATGCTTCGCATCCTGGATTGGTTGGAGAGGATCAGGTCCCAGTCGATGCGGCGGGCGATCTTTTCGATGCTGTCCGCGGAGTAGCCGATGGCGTAAAGTCCGCCGATGATCGAGCCCATGCTGGTGCCCGTGACATAGTCGACCTTGAGGCCCGCACTGTCGATCGCCTTCAGGATGCCGATATGGGCAAGCCCTTTGGCGCCGCCGCCGCTGAGGGTCAGTCCGATCTTGGGCCTTTGCCCCACCTGCGCAAAGACCCCTCCGGCGGGAAGCAGCAGCAAAATAAATAACAGGTGGTGTGGTTTCATTAATATTATATCGCCTTTTCCAGCTCCATGATCTTTTCGAAGACCTGCTCGTATTCCCGGTTCGCCTTTGTCAGCTCATCGGAAGCTTTTTTGTAGTCTGCCTCGGCGGTTACAAACTTGCTCTTATCAGAATACGTAGATGGATCGGCCAGGGATGCTTCCAATTTAGCCCGGTGGGCGTTAAGCGCGGCAATTTTTGTTTCCAGATCCTGGAACAGGCGCTGCTGGCGCTGCAGCTCTTTCTTCGCCTCTTTGTTGATGGGCTGAGCCGGGGCCGGCTTTGGCGCTTCGGCAACAGCGGCCGGAGCCGGTTTGTTGACGACTGCGGCCGGTGCGGGGGCGGGTTTTGCCGGGGCAGCCGACGCGGCGGCTTTGGCTGCCAGGTTCTTTTCCTTCCATTCCACCCATTCCTCGTAGGTACCCTTGAACTCCCTTATCTGGTGGTCTTCGATCTCCCAGATCTTATTGGCCGTCTTCGCGATGAAATAGCGGTCATGGCTGACCAGCAGGAAGCTGCCCTCGTATTTATTGAGCGCGTCGATCAGCAGGTCGCAGGAGTGCATGTCGAGGTGGTTGGTCGGTTCGTCGAGCAGCAGGAAATTGGCCTTGCTGACGATCGTCTTGGCCAGGGCTATGCGCGCCTTTTCTCCACCACTGAGGACCTTGATCTTCTTGTCTACGTCATCGCCGCTGAAGAGGAAACAGCCCAGCAGGACCCGCAGCTCGAGGTCCGTCTTCTGGCTGCCGCAGAGCTGCATCTCTTCGATAAGGGTATTGTTGACGTCCAGCGCCTCCAGCTGGTGCTGCGCATAAAAGCTCTCCTCGACGTTATGTCCCCAGACCCTTTCGCCTTCGAAAGGTTCGGCGCCGGCAACCATCCGCAGCAAGGTCGACTTTCCCTTGCCGTTAGCGCCGATAAGGGCGATCTTGTCGCCGCGATCGATCTCCGCCGAGGCGTTCTCGACGATGCTGATCGGGCCAAAACGTTTGGTGGCGTTCTTTAGCGTCGCCAGCACCCGCCCCGGCGTCTTGTCGACGCGGAAATTGATCTTGATATTGGGGCGCTCGATCTCGACGTCCTCGATGCGCTCGATCTTCTCCAACCGTTTCATAGCGCTCTGGGCGGCGGCCGCCTTGCTGGCCTTGGCCTTAAAACGTTCGATGAACCGCTCTTGCTGCCGGATATAGTCCTGCTGGTTCTCGAAGGCGCGCTGCTGCAACTCTACGCGCTGCACCTTCTCGGTCTCGTAAAAGCTATAGTTGCCGTTGTAGATGTGCAGCTCCCGCTGATAGAGCTCGACGATCTTCGTCACCATCCGGTTGAGGAAGTATTTGTCGTGGCTAACGATGACCACCGAACCCTGGTAGTGCGTCAGGTATTTTTCCAGCCATTCGATCGAAGGAAGGTCCAGGTGGTTGGTCGGTTCGTCCAGCAGCAGGAGGTCGGGCTTCTGCAGGATCATCTTGGCGAGCAGCACCCGCATCCGCCAGCCACCGCTGAACTCCCGGAAAGGCCGGCCGAGGTCGGAATTGGAGAACCCCAGCCCCTGCAGGATCTCTTCCGTCCGGTGATGGATAGTATAGCCGTCGAGCGTATCCATCTCGTGCAGCGCGTCGGTATATCGGATGAGCAGGTCATTGTTCTCGTGGTCTTTTTCCAGCTGGTGTCCCAGGTCCTCGATCTCCTTTTCCAGCTGCAGCACCCGCTCGAAAGCGGTCATCGCCACCTCCAGTATCGATCCGTTGGTATCAAAGCTCAGGAGGTCCTGGTGGAGATAGCCGATGCTCGTGTTCCGGCTTCTCTCTACCGTCCCCTCGGAAGGCGAATATTGACCGACAAATAATTTTAACAAAGTGGATTTGCCCGTTCCGTTGTAGCCGATCAACCCGATGCGTTCATTGGGCTGGATATGCCAGGTTGCGTCCTTTACGATCACCCGGGCTCCGAATTCAAAAGTTACGTTCTGTAGTCCTGCTAGCATGGGTGCAAATTTAATTCATACATTTGATGAAATTTCGTTCCATGAAGAAATTCATTCTCTTGATCCTTGCCTTTATCATAGTTGGATTTTTTGCATACAAGCTGTTGTCGGATAAGCCTGTGCAGCCTATAGAACCAAAAGAGCATCCCCTGACCATCGGGAAGAACTCCACCCAGTTCGATACTGCCTTTGCCGGATTGTTAACACAATATTATAGTTTGAAGGATGCACTCGTCGACTGGGACACCGTCAAGGCCGACCAGGCCGCCTATGCCCTGGGCGCAAAGGCCGACAGCCTCCCCGTCAAGACCATGAAGGCCGACTCTTCGATCGTCCAGACGGCCCAGAGCCTGATGGCCAGTGTCAGCAGCGAAGCAAAGGCGTTTACGGGGGAATCCGGTATCGAAGCCCGGCGCCGGTCCTTCAATATGATGACCGACTACCTGTATACGCTGGCCAATGCCGTCCGGTACGACGGCCAGATCATCTACCATATTAAGTGCCCGATGGCCTTTAAAGAGACGGAAGAAGGCTACTGGCTGAGCAGCACGCGCCAGATCGTCAATCCCTACCTGGGAAACAAGCACCCCGTCTATAAGAGCAAGATGCTGGGCTGCGGCGAAGTCACCGACTCGATCGACTTCGCCCACTAAGGCCGGAAGACAAATTTCACTGCCGCACTTTTTTGTTCGCTGGAAGAGAGATAGACCTCGAATTTCCGGTCTCCGGCCGTCACCATCATGAGGGCGGTATTAGGAGGGATGGTCCCTAAGTTGTTGGCATACA
Organism: Bacteroidota bacterium; assembly: GCA_018267585.1. GTDB lineage: Bacteria > Bacteroidota > Bacteroidia > Chitinophagales > Chitinophagaceae > Puia. Next base: position 1,380 of record JAFDYE010000567.1, on the reverse strand, counting down.
TCACCAGCTCGTATTCGGTGGAAGGAAAGGCGTTGAAATTGATGGTCAGTGGCTTGTCGGTCAGCATTTGCCGGTAGAGCAGCAGCTTGTCGTTGATCAGCACCGTCACGGTATCGCCATCGATCTCCCCGTTGTCGTAGAGCTCGATCTTTATCTGCGGGCTGCTGACCGTGATCGCCTTTACGACGTCCTTTTCCCGGGGCTCGAGATGCAGCGACCTCTGCAGCTGGGCCAGGGTGTCGGACTGTTCGACGTCAGCAGGAAAGTCGGAGTCGGTCTCCTTCTTCAGCTGGATCTTGCCCGGCGGGCAGACGATATTCTTCTCGGAATAGATGCCTTTCCAGTCGCCGCTCAGCCGCTCTTCGCCGCCAGTCTTCGAATAGTTGAGGTCGTAAGTCTTTATACAGGGCAGACAGTCCTGCGGGATATTCGCTTCCAGGACCTTATTCTCGATGATGACCAGCCGATGGGTCTGGGCGTTGTAGCGCCCCGTAAAGCTCATCTTGACATAGTGGGTCTTGTCGTAGTAGTCGTAGGCGTTGCCCGTGAGTTTGTCGCCGGTGAAATTGATCTGAAGCTCGAGGAAATAGCGGGGAAAGCAGCCTCCGGGGCCCTGCGTAAGCGTCCCTTTCCAGATGCCGTTGAGATCCTCACCTCGCGAACAGCACGAAAATATAAAGCTCGCCACGACAAATATCGCCCGCATTATTTTGAATATTTGAATTGTACGACCGCGTTCTTTTGCTCGGTTGAGGTGACACGGACCTCGTATTCCTTGTCTCCCGCTTTTACGATCATCAGCGAGGTATTCGGCGGGATCTCACCTTCGTTGTCCGCGACCATTACCAGCTCGTGATAGTCGTTCGCCTCGTCGAGGTGCAGCGTCAGGACCAGCGGCCGGTCCGTCAGCATCGCATGGTTGATGACCAGTTTGTTATCGAGATAGACAGATATGGTGTCGTGGTCGATGACCCCGTCGTCATAGATGTTCAGCGTCACCTCGTTGACATTGACCGTCAGTGTCCGGACCACGGGATTGGCGCGGGTCTTGAGGACCGGTGGGGGGATCGTCGCGAAATGCCGGCTCATCCCGGACCCGCTGCTGTCGGTCGGCCTCACGGGGGCGTGCGGCATCGTGAACCTGGCTATCGGCGGCGGGTTCTTTTCCGGCTTTTCGGTTACGGGTTTATGCGTCGGTGCGGCAACCGGGTTGTGCGCCATCGCGGGATTGTGTTTGGTCTCCGGTCGTTGTGGCGGGGCGGCTTTGGCTACGGCAGTGCTGTCGGAATGCGGACGCGTATGCGTCGCAGGATGGGGTGGGGTGGTCCGGCGGGGCGTGGTCCCGGCTACAGTCCCAGGCTTAGGCTTTGGTTTGGTCAC
>JAFDYE010000566.1 GCA_018267585.1 Bacteroidota bacterium | reverse complement strand
TAGAGAGTTTTACTCTCGGGGCCTCTTCTGATGACTGACATCCGATGACCGAAAACTGATGTCCAAATTTCTTTTGGAACATCCTCGCCTACACCTTATTTTTGCACTCCTTTTGAACGCCGTGAGGCTTCAAATGATTGCCCGATAGTATAATGGTAGTACGACAGATTTTGGTTCTGTTTGTCTTGGTTCGAATCCAGGTCGGGCAACTTAGGGGCCTTTTCAACAAAAGCTAACAAGCCTCAACAAAACATCAAACCCGCTACAGTATTGAATTGTAGCGGGTTTTTTCATTTATGCCAGTCTTGCCGAATTTCGGAAAATTTTGGCATTTGTGCTTCCATTTGCGTTTCCATTTGTGTTTCCAAATTCGTATATTTAACCTATGAAAATGCCAACTTACACACCTGTCTGGAATTGGCGCAACCGAACAACAGAAAATCACCGCCACAAGGTCCACATTTGCATTTACCTCGACAGAACCCAACGACGTCGCTATTACGCCATCCCCACCCCATTGAAAGTCTCTAAGGCCGAATGGGACAATAAGCCAGGCGCCTGGGTCAACAACAAGAACCCGTATGCTTTCGAAATCAACCAGACCATAAATGAGACGCTTGACCTTCTCCAAGATTTAAACAAGCGCTATTTCAGCACCAAAAAAACTCTTACGTACCCTCTAATACTCAAGGAACTCCAACGCAGCAACAACACTCATTCCTTCAATGCCTACTTTAAAGAAATCATCAAAGATCCACCCGAGAACCTGGATCCCGTTACTATGAACCGGTATCGTGCCGCCCTGGCTCTCCTGAATAGCTACAATCCTGACATAACCTTTAACGATCTCTCCGACGACCTGTTCGAGAAGGTAAAGAAGCATGCCCTTGAAAAGAAAAAGCTAGCCGGTTCGACCACCAACGGGTACTTCAACGCATATAAAAAAGTCATCAATTGGGCCAGGAAAGACCACCATATATCCAAAGAACACGAGGAATCGATTTTCGAAGACATCCATATTAAGGTAGGCAAGCCCAAAAAAGACAGCCTCCAGCTTGAAGAAATATCAGCCTGGAAAAATCACATTTTTGCCCCCAAGTATCACGCCCTCGAACGCGACCGTGATCTCTTCCTCATCCAAATTTATACGGGCTATTATTACAATGACCTGAAGGAACTGCTCAAAACCGAGCTGAAAAAGGACCACGAGCATGGCTACTACTTCCAAAGTACCCGCTACAAGAATGACCACCTCGCAATCGTTCCTCTCTGGAAATTCAAAAATGCCTGGTCGCTCATCCAAAAGTACATGAGCAAGGATCCTAAGGACCCTTATTTATTTCCCCGAGACCTCTTCACTATCGATCAGGCCTACAATCGTAGTCTGAAACGCATTGCTAAACAGCTCAATTGGACGCGGAATGTCTTCAACAAAATGGCCCGACAAACCAATTCTCAACTTTATATTCGCTTTGGCGCAAACCGGCCTATTCTTGCGAAAATGCTTGGACAGGAAAAAGAGGAATCCGCCAGCCACTATTTCGAAGTCAACGTGCAAGAAATTATCCAGGGCACAAAACACATCAATTTTGATCAGTTTGACATATGATAGGGAATACCGGCCAATATTCCCCCACCACTTTCGAGTATCCTTGCCAAAAATACTTGAACCGCTAAGCAACTCCATACAATAACCTTTTACTGTATCGACGGATCAGTAAAATACCGCCGCACCTCCCGGACCGCAACATAGACCTTCCGCTTCTTCTTGATCGTCTTGATCATGTTTGCTGCCACAAGCTGATCAAACTTCCAGCGTTTGATCCCAACCGCCCTCATAAATTCTAACGCCGGGATAAATTCGGAAGCCGTCGTTGGTCCTTTAAGCCTCTCCAACTGTTCAAGGACCCGTTCTTGAATTTCCCGCAGCCTTCTTAGCTCGTCCTCTACTCCGATTAACAGCCCTTCCAACTCACTCTTGGTCAACACTTCTACACTCATAATCTTAACCCTCCCCTCACCAACATTCACATCCATTGCCAACCTTGATTGAATATGACTCATAATTCTCGTCGCCTATTAACACAAGAACATGCCCATTATCAAATGTTACAATCAGGTCACTTCTCACCCCATTGGTCACAACCTTTTCTATTTTTTGCTCAATTAAATTTAATAACCCGAAGTCTTTATCTACGGGGTATACGTCGAACTCAAATTTATTCCCTTGCCATCAAATAAAGTAAACCAGCCTTCAATAGTTATGAATCCAATATCCGCTAGTAATAGGCTAATGTTATTTTTTGTAAAACATACTTGTTGAACCATAGCTCCTTGAAGGCGAGTAAGATCATATTCCTTGGATAAAGTATACATAGTTCATAGCAATTTGATTTCTAATTCCCATTGGGCCCAGGCATACGGAACTCGATAACGCCACCCTTAAACGCTTGCAGGATGTCACCCGCCTACCCGACAAAGAAAAAGAACATGCCTTTGTCTTCCTCGATGCCTTCCTGGCTAAAATGAAGATGCAGGGAACTTTATAACATCAGGCTGTCTGCCTATCAGGGATTGATCCCCTCAAATTTTAAAGCCCCTTATTTTTTGCCTCGACTAATGCCCATTTATTCTCATTGCACAAATATTCAAAAAC
>JAFDYE010000565.1 GCA_018267585.1 Bacteroidota bacterium | reverse complement strand
GACGATCTCGTTTCGATAGCCGTCGGGACCGATGGTCATTTCCTGGTGCTGTCAGGCAATCAGGTATACCGGCTCGCAGCCGGCGTTTTCACACCACTTTTCCGGATCGGACTTTTCTCCACTTTGCCACCTTATACGGCCATGAACAAATACGGCATGATCTACAGGTCGGGCGACACGGAGACGGGACTCCGCGACAACAGATCGGGAAAGATACGGACCATACCATTTGAACAGGTCAACTACAGGCATAACAGATTTACCTGCATAGACTCGCTTTTTTATTTCAATGAGATCAGCGGCGCCACAGAATACAATCTGAACACCGGCAGCACGCGAACATTCCTTCCTGGAAAACAGGTATCCTGCACATTCCGGGATCGAACCGGCAATTTTTGGTTTACCACGCTCGACCAGGGCATATATCGGCTGAATTCCGATGAGTTCCGAACGGTCAGGCTGCAGCTGCCGAATGAAGAGCTTTCCTCCGCGTGGGCCATCAACAGGATCGGCAACCGCCTGATGGTAGGAGATAATCATAATTCCGTATTTGTTTTGTCCCTTCCGGAAATGCGTCTGCTGGCTACTCACACCATTCTTGCCGTTGCAAAAAATCGGATAGAACATATCGACAGCCTTGGGAATAACGGCTATTACGCAGCTTCTACCTCGGGTATGGATAAGCTCGATGCCGGCTTTATGCGTTTGCAGATAGTTAAAGCGGGAATTAAATCCATTACGCAAAAGGATGACGCTAAGATCATCTTTGCTGCATTCTGGGGAGTTGGCGTGTTCGATCTGCAAAAGTTCAAAATTACAGATACGCTTTGGCGCGACCGGGCGACAACAGTCTATTTTCGACGGGACACCGTCTATATCGGGACGCTCAACGGCCTCTATGCCATTTCGCCTGACAAGCGCGCGACCTTTCTTGGGACGAAGATCCCTTTTTTTAAAAAACGGATATCCGCAATCGCCCAGTCGCCTGATGGCACGCTCTGGGTGGCCTCCTACGACGTAGGGCTTGTCGGCTACAAAGACGGAAAGATAACTGCCGTTCTGAGCAAACAGCAGGGATTGACCAGCGACCTCTGCCGTACCATTCTCGTACACGACAACATCCTTTGGGTCGGTACGGAGAGAGGCCTCAATCGGATAGCCCTCGACCAGCCCGGCTATCCCGTTACACAGTATACTTCCCAGGATGGCCTCGGTTCGGACATTGTCAACTCCATCTATGCGGATAGCACAGTTGTATATGTCGGAACGCCAGCCGGAATCAGCTATTTCGACGAAACCAGGATCGATCACTCGGAAGGATGCCAGCTTTATCTGTTGTCGGTCCAGAACTCCGGGAGAGAAAGGATCGACGACACAGCGTCCCTTTCCTTACCCTACAACGACAAGCACCTGCGGCTGGAATATGCCGGCATTTCTTACCGTTCCGTCGGCGGCATCGTCTATCGCTACCGCCTGATCGGCCTCGATACTGTCTGGCGAACGACAAAAGGGAATTTTCTCGAGTATCCTACGCTCCCCGCAGGGAGTTATGACCTGCAGCTTCAGGCCATCAACAAGTTCGGCACCCGCAGCGCGATCCTTTCCCTGCCCTTCACCGCAATCGCGCCCTTCTGGCAAACCGCCTGGTTCGAAGGCCTCCTGCTGGTCGTTTTCCTGTTACTGGTCTGGCTTTTCGTTACCATACGTATCCGGCAAATTCACCGGCGACAGACGGAAAAAGAAGAGCTCAACCGCAAGGTGACGGAGATGGAACACCTCGCCCTGCAGGCCCAGATGAATCCACATTTTATCTTCAACTGTATGAACTCCATTCAGCAGTATATCTTCGACCAGGACATTTTTGCCGCGAACAAATATATCGCCGGTTTTTCCCGGCTTATCAGATCCACTTTGCAGAATTCGACCAGGCCCTTCATTACTCTTCCCGAAGAGATCAGCTATCTTTCGGGCTATCTCTCGCTGGAAAAGCTGCGCTTCAAGGAAAAGATGGACTATTCGATTGAGGTCGACGACGCCGTCAATGATCCCAGGGTCGTTATACCGCCGATGCTGATACAACCCTATGTCGAGAACAGTATGCGACATGGCCTGAGGCATAAGGTTGACGGAATGGGACATATCTGGCTGGCGTTCAAAAGCAACGGCGACCATCTGGTCATTACTGTGGAAGATAATGGCATCGGAAGGAAAAAGGCGGGCAGCTTCAAAACAAGGGAGCACATCGAATACCAGTCGAAGGGTATGTCGCTGACCGCCGAGCGTATACGTATGATCAACTCCAAATACGCCGTACCTATCTTTGTCGACGTCATCGACCTGGAGGACAGTTCCGGAAGACCGCAGGGTACACGAGTAGTTATGCAATTGCCATTTTTTCACATCATGCTGGAAAAGGAAAACCTATGATAAGAACAATATTAGTAGACGATGAGATCGACAGCATCCGGGTTTTGCAACGGCTGCTGGAAGAATTTTGCCCGATGGTCAGTATCGTAGGCACTGCAAGCGGACTGGATACGGCAATGCCGCTCATCCGGGCAGCAAAGCCCGATCTGGTTCTCCTGGACATCGAAATGGCACAGGGCAACGCATTCGATCTGCTGAACCAGCTGCAGCCTATAGCCTTTCAGGTTATCTTCGTGACGGCTTTTGACAACTATGCCATCCGGGCATTCAAATTCAGCGCCGTGGATTATTTGCTGAAGCCCGTCGACGCAGATGACCTCCGCAACGCCATCGACCGTGTCGGGCGCGCGCAGTCCGGACATAGTTCGGTCGTGGACCGGATGCGGACCCTGCTGGAGAATGTAGGAGTGATGCAGCTGTCCCAGCAAAAAATGGCAGTGCCTACGCTCACCGGCCTGATCTTTATTGCCGTTCAGGACATCATCCGGTTCGAGGCGAAAGGCAGCTATACCTCCATTTGCATCCACAACGATGAACCCGTCATGGCGACCCGCACGATCAGGGAATACGGAGAGATACTGCCTGAGTCGATCTTCTTCCGTATTCACAACAGCCATATCATCAACATTTCCCGGATCAGAAAATATCATAAGGGACGCGGAGGCTCGGTAGAGATGGAGGACGGCAGCGTCATCGAAGTGGCTACCCGCAGACGGGACGAGTTTCTTCGTCGCCTGCTTAAATAAGTTGATACGCCGCCAGACGCATTCCGTCCATCCGGCGTCGGGCATTTTCGAAATTTGGCAAAACCCGCTACCTTCGCGGCAAAATGCCTGTCATGGATTCCAGCAGTTTTCAATACGGTCTCGATCAGCTGTCCGTCGCAACCACAATCGATCTGGCTACCGGGACCCGACAAGGAGTATTGGCCGTCCCCGCGATCGACAGGATAAAGGCCTCTCAGCAGCACATAGCCGATATCGTCAGCCACCATACCACCGTCTATGGCGTAAATACCGGCTTCGGCATCCTGGCCAACACGAAAATATCGGAAGAAGATACCCGCGTCCTTCAACACAAGATACTGCAGAGTCATAGCGTTGGCGTAGGCAACGCCATTCCCGAAGAGGTCGCCCGGATAATGCTGATCACAAAAGTTCATGCGCTCGCCCAGGGATATTCGGGCGTCCAGCTGGAGACCCTGCAGCGGATATTATGGATGATCGAACAGAATATCATCCCCGTAGTGCCCGAAAAGGGCTCCGTAGGCGCCTCGGGAGACCTGGCGCCCCTGTCCCATCTTTTTCTTCCGCTGATCGGTCTCGGCGAGGTTTTCCATGGAGGCAGAAGAAAGCCTACTACGGAGGTGCTCAGCCAGTACGGTATCGATCCTATTACCCTTGGGCCAAAAGAAGGGCTGGCGCTGATCAACGGCACCCAGTTCATTCTTGCCTTCGCCGTTATAGCGGTCCAAAGACTTCACTACTGCCTTGAAGCCGCCGACCTTATCGGCGCTATGAGCCTCGAGGCGCTAACCGGCACCAAGGCGCCCTTTGACGAACGCCTGCACCGCCTGCGCCCCTATGCCGGCAGCCGGCTGGTCGCCCAGCGGCTGCGTTTATTGCTGCAGGACAGCGAGATCATGCAGAGCCATATCGACTGCGGACGCGTGCAGGACCCCTATTCACTGCGCTGCATGCCCCAGGTACACGGTGCGTCGCGGAATGCCTGACTCCACCTGCGTCAGGTATCAGAGATCGAGCTCAATTCGGTCACGGATAATCCCATCATACTCGGACAAGGCGATACCATCAGCGGCGGCAACTTCCACGGTCAGCCGCTGGCACTGCCCCTGGACTATGCCTGTGTCGCCGCGGCCGAGATCGGCAATATCTCCGACCGCCGCTGCTACCTGCTGCTGGAAGGTAAATGGGGACTGCCGCTGCTGCTGATGAACAACGTTGGCCTCAACAGCGGCTTCATGATCCCACAGTATACGACGGCCGCACTTGTCACGGAGAACAAGACCCTTTGTTTTCCCGCCAGCGCCGACAGCATCCCGACCTCGCTGGGACAGGAAGACCACGTCAGCATGGGCAGCATCAGCGGCCGCAAGCTCAACCAGGTGATCGACAACCTCGAATATATCCTCGCGATCGAGCTGATGAGCGCCTGCCAGGCCATCGAGTTCCGGCGCCCGCTCAAGAGCAGCGTCATCCTCGAAGCCGCTCACGACTATGTCCGCAACTTTGTTGGGTTCGCCAGCGAAGACCGCATCTTTGCCGAGGATATCAAAAAGCTGCATTCCATCATCGCCGACTTCTCGCTTGTCCGGCACTGCGACTCGGCAGCCCGGGAAAAAGGCATTCAGCTCAACCGGGAGTTCGCGGATTTCGCGCTTTAGGCGCCCGGAAGCCTCGACTGGTCGACACGCTTTTGGGCTAAATCTGCACGGTTTTGGTCTAAAACGACACGTCTGTAAAGTCTTACCCGCGCGTGTCGATATTGCATCTAAATTGCAGTCAACCTAAACCTTGGATCAAAGCTAAACTCTAACTGGTTAAAAGATTATCCATTGGCTTTGTCCTATGAAATTTTTGTTTCAACCCGATTTTGATCGTATTCGGCCTCAAAGGTGGTTAAGGCGATCATTTCCTATCAATTTTTATTTAATTTGCACGACCCGGGCTTCTCCCGGGTTGTTAATTTTATGATAGCCTACGACGCCATCCGATACCGGACTCCCACGGGCCCACGCCTCAGCTGCAAAGGCTGGATCCAGGAAGCCGCACTCCGCATGCTACTCAACAATCTTGATCCAGCTGTGGCCGAGCGCCCGGAAGAGCTGATCGTATATGGCGGCCGGGGCAAGGCCGCCCGCAACTTCGAATCCCTCGAGCTCATTATCAAGGCGCTTAAAGACCTTGAAGAAGACGAAACCTTACTGATACAAAGCGGAAAACCGGTAGGCATCCTGCGTACACATAAAGACGCCCCACGGGTCCTCATCTCCAATTCGCAGCTGGTTCCCAAATGGGCGGACTGGGCGCATTTTGACGAGCTGGAAAAGAAAGGACTGATGATGTACGGCCAGATGACCGCTGGCTCATGGATCTATATCGGCTCCCAGGGCATCGTGCAGGGCACCTACGAGACCTACGCGGCAGCGGCGGCCAAACATTTTGGCGGCAGCCTCCGGGGGACGCTCAACGTCACCGCCGGCCTCGGCGGCATGGGCGGCGCACAGCCGCTGGCGATCACCATGAACGAAGGCGTGGCTCTCATCGCCGAAGTAGAGGAATGGCGCATCGACAAGCGGCTGGAGACCCGGTATCTCGATATAAAGATGGACGATATCGACGCGGCCATCGACCGCGCCCTCGAGGCCAGGACAAAGGGAGAAGTGCTATCCATCGGCGTCCTCTGCAATGCCGTCCACCTGCTCGAGCGCCTGATCGCCCGCAACGTCGTCCCCGACACCCTCACCGACCAGACCTCGGCTCACGATCCGCTGATCGGCTATTGGCCGCACGAGCTGACCCACGACCAGGCGCTGGTCCTGAGAAAGGACAAGCCCGAAGAATATATCGACTACGCCTACCGGTCGATGTACCGGCACGTCGAGCTCATGCTCGAGCTCCAACGGCGCGGAGCCGTCACTTTCGATTACGGCAACAACTTACGGGCAAGGGCAGCCGAAAGAGGCCTGAAGAACGCCTTTGACTTCCCCGGCTTTGTGCCCGCCTATATCCGGCCCTTGTTCTGCGAAGGGAAAGGCCCTTTCCGCTGGGCCGCTCTCAGCGGAGACCCCGCCGACATCGCCGTGACCGACGAGGTCATCGGGGCATTGTTCCCCGAAAACGCCTCCCTTCAACGCTGGCTGCGGCTGGCCAAAGAAAAGATCGCCTTTCAGGGCCTGCCCGCCCGCATCTGCTGGCTCGGCCAGGGCGAACGAGAGAAAGCCGGCCTTGCATTTAATGAGCTTGTCCGCACCGGCCGCGTCAAAGCGCCCATCGTCATCGGCCGTGACCACCTGGACACCGGCTCGGTTGCATCGCCTAACAGGGAGACGGAAGCGATGCTCGACGGCAGCGACGCCGTCGCCGACTGGCCTTTGCTCAACGCACTTGTCAATACTGCCGGCGGCGCCAGCTGGGTAAGCCTCCACCATGGAGGTGGGGTAGGGATGGGCTACAGCATTCACGCCGGAATGGTCATCGTTGCCGACGGGACAGAACAAGCCGCAGCCCGGCTCGCCCGCGTCCTGCGGAATGACCCTGGTATCGGAGTCATCCGTCATGCGGATGCCGGATACGATATCGCTAAAGATACAGCCCGCCGCCACCGGCTGGATATTACGCAACGGCTTACGCACTAAACCCCCGGATCTGCACGTTTTTCGTCCGAAATAACACGACTGTCAAGTCTGGCTGCTTCTAAGCGTTTTCTTATATTATATTCGCGCAAAGAAATATTCTAAAAAAATTTATCCAACCATGATCAAACAAGTTTCCCTATCCGTAGCCGGCATTCTTGCAGTAGCGCTGTTGGGATCTATCGGTTGTTCCAAAAACCAGGATCCTGTTCACGACACCATCTATGCCCCTAAGCCTGATACGACTGTCAATCTCACCAAAGGTCTGCTCGTTTACCTCCCTTTCTCCGGTTCTATTGCCGACTCCAGCGGCAATAACAACCCGACGAAGGCCGTCGGAACAGTCCTCACCTACGACGCACACGGATTTGCCAACAATGCCTTCGGCGCCACCGGTAACGGCGAAAAAGTTTATGTGACCAATAACGGGTCGATCAAATTTGATACGGCATTTTCGATATCGTTCGGTTTTATGACCAACGCCAATAACACTGCTACCTATATCAGCATGGTCAACCCGGTAAACGGGTATTCGCCAAGCTTCATCATCGGAACCACGTTCCCGACCATTAAGTACCTCGACATGGGCATCGGCGACAGCTCTGTCGGTTGCAGCTCCTATGGCCAGATCGACAACAAGAGCATTGCTGACACGACCAACTTTCTACCCGTGCCGGGCGCATGGTATAACCTGATCGCCATCTACCACCACGGAGGCATCAAAATATACATCAACGGCAGCCTGATCGCCTCGAAAGACGGCATCGGCACCAAGGCTGTACTCTGCCCCAACTCCCAGATCATCATCGGCGCATGGTGGGATAGCGATCCGCAGTCGTTCAACGGCAAAATGGACAATTTCCGGCTCTACAACCGTGTCCTCACGCCCCACGAGATCGTAGCACTCTCCAGCAGCTACCAGGTCACCTCCAACAGCGTAAGACAGATTATCTCCAGATAGGTTACTTACACATTAACAAATAGTTGCAAGAGTCCCCCCGGGGACTCTTTTCTCATTCTTGGCCTTATTGTTGTCTTATGACGGGATAGAATGGGTCGACTAATCATAATATCCAACCGTTTGCCTTTTTCCCTGGACAGGGAGGGCGATAAGGTAAGCCTCCGGCAGAGTTCCGGCGGCCTCGTTTCGGCTATTAAGAGCTATTTTGAGAATACAGGCGCACAACGCGGTGACCTGACAGGGAAGATGTGGATCGGTGTGGCGGATTTTCCCCAGGATGACTGGCGCCAGGTAGCCGCCGCGCACGCGGCCGAACAGGACTTCGATATCCTCCCTATCTTCCCCGATAAGGACGTGTATGACAAGTACTACAACGGCTTTTCCAACTCGGTGCTCTGGCCGCTTTTCCACTATTTTTCCTCGCTCGCGGAATACGAAGGGCCTTATTTCGACGCTTACCTGCAGATGAACCAGCTGTTTGCCGAGACGATCGTCCCTATCCTCGAGCCCGGCGACCAGGTATGGATACACGACTATCAGCTGATGATCCTGCCGCACCTCCTGCGGCAGAAGAAGCCGGACGCGACTATCGGCTTTTTCCTGCACATACCCTTCCCCTCCTATGAGATCTTCCGCCTCATGCCCACCGAGTGGAAAAAGACACTCCTGCACGGGGTTATGGGCGCAGACCTCATCGGCTTTCATACCTACGACTACGTACAGCATTTTCTCCATTCGGTGAAGATGCTGCTGGGCGTTGACAACTACTTCCACAATCTGCAGTACCAGGACCGGCTCATCCGGATCGACCTGTTCCCGATCGGCATCGACTACAATAAATTCCACCAGATGGCGACAGACCCGGAGGTAGAGGAGATCCGGACGAAGATCAGGGCTCAGTTCGAGGACCGCAAGCTCATTTTCTCCGTAGACCGGCTGGACTATACGAAGGGGCTGATGCAGCGGCTCAGCGGATTTGAATATTTTCTTGAGCGCTATCCGGAATGGCGGGAGAAGATGGTGTTTGTCCTGAACGTCGTTCCTTCCCGGGATACTATACCAGCCTACAACGACAGGAAAAAACAGATCGAAGAGAAGATAGGCACTATCAACGGCCGTTTTTCCACCATCAGCTGGCAGCCGCTGATCTACCGGTACAACCACCTTCCCTTCAAAGACCTGGTGGCATTGTACCAGGCCGCCGATGCGGCCCTGATCACACCCCTCCGGGACGGGATGAACCTGGTCGCCAAGGAGTACGTGGCCAGCAGCCTTGGCCGCGGCGTCCTCATCCTCAGCGAGCTCGCCGGGGCCGCCAGCGAGCTCAGCGAGGCGATACTCGTCAACCCGACGGATACCTCCGACGTCGCCAATTCCATCACGAGGGCGCTCGCGATGCCACTGTACGAACAGCGCAACCGCATCTCGCTGATGCAGCGGAGGCTACAGGAATACGATGTCTTCAAATGGGTCAACGATTTTATGGACCAACTGCAGCAGGTGAAGCAAGAGCAGAAAAAACAAAAGGTGAAGGTCCTCGACGAGAGAACGCTCACCAGTATACGCCGTCATTACCAGCGTTCCAGCAACCGATGCCTGCTGCTGGATTACGACGGCACGCTGGTGCCTTTCTCGCGCATCCCGTCGGAAGCGGCCCCCGACAACTCCGTCAGAGACCTGCTGACGAGGCTGTCCGCCGACCCGAAGAATCACGTCATCATTATCAGCGGCCGCGACCTGTCTTCGCTCGACCGCTGGCTGGGCTCGCTGCCCGTGACGCTGGTGGCGGAACACGGCGCCAGCACCCGCCCCAGGAATGGCGGCTGGCAGCAGATGGTTTCGGTGTCGGATCTCTGGAAGGACGAGATCCGCCGCGTCATGCAGGCCTTCGTCATTCGTTGCGCCGGCTCCTTTATAGAGGAAAAAACCAATACCATCGCCTGGCACTACCGGAATACGCAGACAGGACTCGGCTTCTCCCGCAGCCGCGAGCTGCTGAATACCCTGTCTCAGCTGATACAGAACACCACCCTCCAGGTCATCGACGGCAACAAGGTCGTGGAGGTCCGTATCTCGGGCTTCGACAAGGGCGCCTCCGCGCTGCGCATCTTAGGCGACATGGATCCCGATTTTGTCCTGTGCCTCGGCGACGATACGACGGATGAAGACATGTTCAAGGCGCTGGAAGGGGAGGGCTATACGATCAAGGTGAACAACGGCGCTTCCGCCGCCCAATATACCATCCTTTCGCAACAGCAGGTATTGCCCCTGCTGAATTCGCTGCTTGTCCCAATAAATACAAACACACCATCCGAGACCTTAAGCTAGGAAAATACATAGATTATGGCGGCTCACAAATACAATATGGGCATCATCGGGAATTGCTCTTACCTGGCCTACATCGACACAAAAGCGGACGTAAAATGGATGTGCCTGCCCCGATTTGACAGCAGCAGCATCTTC
>JAFDYE010000564.1 GCA_018267585.1 Bacteroidota bacterium | reverse complement strand
GAGGATACGGCGCCTATAGCTACCACAATAGTTTTCTGCAGTATGACGATTCGCTGGACCGATGGGAAAAGGTCGCTTTCAGGGGAGATACGATCACCCCCCGTTTTTTCGCGGCCACCGGCAGCGCGGACAGTTCGGATGAAATATTCCTTTTCGGCGGCTATGGCAACGAATCCGGCAACCAGGTTGTCGGCGGTAGACAGTACTATGACCTTTATCGCATCGACCTGAAGAAGCATACCATCCGGAAATGCTGGAATATCACCCCGGAAAAGGACGTATTCGTCCCCGCGAACAATCTTATCCTTTCAACCGACAAAAAATATTTCTATGTATTGTGCTATCCCCACGAGATCGCCCGTACACAGCTAAGGCTATACAAATTCTCGGTGGCGGACGGCAGCTACGCCGTCATGGGAGCGCCGATACCGGTCAATTCCATGCGGATCGAATCGGATATCAACCTCTTCCGCAGCGCCAGGACGGACGAGTTCTTTTGTACAGTGCAGGAGTTCACGGACCGGCAGCATTCCTCTATAAAGATATATTCGCTGACGGCGCCCCCCGTCTCTGTCGCTGCCTATCTGGCCGCCACCCGGCCTCCGGGCGACCTGCCTTCGCGATGGCAATTCGCTTTAGCAGCTGGCCTGCTGGTTATGACGGTCGGGCTGCCGGTGTGGCGACGAAGAAGGATCCGGCGGCAGGCGAAACTCCGGCCGGCACCAACTGAAGAGACCCATCGTTCTCCGATGCCTTTGGCGATACCGGTCGAGAACCATCCGGAGCCGCGGGTTCTTCGGCCCGGCCCGCTCGTCAATGCCGTCTACCTGCTCGGGGAGTTCGCCGTATACGACAAAAAGGGCATGGATATCACCCATCTCTTCCCGCCCAAGATCAAACAGCTGTTCGTGCTGATCCTGCTGGGGAGCAAAGGGGATAAAGGAGTTACCTCAAGGAAGATATCGACCAGGCTTTGGCCGGACAAGGATATTGCAAGCACGAAGAACATCAAGGGGGTCACCCTCAACCACCTGAGGAGCAGCATCAGCGACCTGGAAGGCATCGGTCTGGTATTTCAGAACGATAACTATTCCTTCCGGCTCGAAGAAGGGTTCTTCTGCGACTACTGTCTTATCGCCGGTCTGCTTCGGGATGATCCGGCGGCCGTCCTCGACCATCTAAATCTCGTCCTTCGCGGACCGCTGTTGCCGGATATGCCGGATGACCTGCTGGACGACCGGCGGTCGGCCTACGAGCAGCAGCTCATGGACGTGCTCCTGCCGCTGCTGAAAAGGCAGTATGAATCGGGCGACCTCCGGCTAAGTCTCGAGATAACAAAGCTCATCCTCAGCCTCGACATCTTTAATGAAGAGGCATTGAAGTACCAGCTCAAATGCTTCCGTAAATTGAAGGGCATCGACTATTCCCGGAAGGTCTATGAGCGCTGGGTCCTGGATTACGAGCGCTCGCTCGGCACGGAATACCAGACCGCCTTTGATAGCATCTTGCAGTAAAGTGTTGCAAACCAACGGTTAATAAGATTTCCTGGCGGTTAATCCCCAAATTAACCCATTTTTTAAGGCCTCCCGGCCTATCATTGACCCGACCAGTCAAACACATAAACTACATTACTTATGAAGAAATTCTATACAAGCCTCGGCGGGCTTGTGACGATGCTTGTCGCCTCCCTCTTTTTCTCTTTTGCGGCCACGGCTCAAAATCAGGTACCCATTACCGGCACCGTCCTGGACGAAAAAGCCGAACCGCTCCAGGGTGTTTCTGTCACGATCAAAGGCAGCTCATTCGGTACGACCACCGACAGCCTCGGGAAATTCACCATCCGGGCTAACCGGGGCGCCGTCCTCGTATTCAGCTATATCAAATACGGGACACAGGAGGTCCGGGTGGGCAGCCAGAATAGTTATTCGGTCAGCCTGAGCCCGGCTAATTCTACACTCAACGACGTGGTCGTGGTCGGCTATGGCTCGCAGAAAAAGGTCTCCCTTACAGGCGCGGTCGCTTCCGTCCAGGCGGCGGATATCGTCACCACCAGGAACGAGAACGTCGAGAACATGCTTACCGGTAAGGTGCCCGGTCTGCACATCATACAAAACACCGCCGAGCCCGGCGACTTTACGAATACCCTCTCCGTCCGCGGCATGGGCAACCCGCTGATCGTCATCGACGGCGTCCAGCAGCCGGACTTTGGCGTAACCGGCGGCAACGGCGACAACAACGTCGGGACCAGCAATATCCTGAGCAGGCTCGACCCCAATGATATCGAGAGCGTCTCTGTCCTGAAAGATGCCAGCGCGGCCGTATACGGTGTAAAGGCTGCCAACGGCGTCATCCTGATCACCACCAAAAAGGGGCGGTCCGGAACATTGTCGCTGTCCTATACCGGCACCTATGGCTGGCAGGTGCCGTCCGGTCTGCCCAAGTCTGTGAACGCCACCCAGTACATGACCCTGGTCAACGAGCAGTCGATGCACAATTCCAACGGCGGCAGGATCACCTATACCCCGCAGGATTTTGCCGACTACGTCAACGGCACCAAAAAAAGCACCGACTGGTATAACGCCGTCTTCCGCAAGTCCACACCGCAGACGCAGCACAATATCACGGCGACGGGCGGTTCCGACAATACCACCTACCTGCTGAGCCTGGGCTATACCGACCAGGACGGACTGCTGCGCAGCGGAGACCTCAACTACAAGCGCTACAATATCCGCAGCAATGTCACCAGCCATATCACAAAAAGGATTACGGTCAACCTCAACGTCAGCGGCATCCTCGACCAGAAGAACGCTCCTGCAGAATCTTTTTGGTGGACCACGCGCGAGACCTGGCGTGAACTTCCAACACAAACGATCTACGCCAACAACAATCCCCAGTATCCGACCAACGGTATCGTCGACGGCGGCAATCCCGTCGTCTTTATGAACCAGGACCTCGTCGGCTACAGCACGCAGAACAACAGCTTTTTCAACGGGGCCATCAGCGTCGATTACAAGCTGCCCTTTATCGAGGGGCTTACGCTGCGCGGCCTCTACAGCTATAACACCCAGCTGCAGGACAACAAGCTCTTTCAGAAAGGGTTCAACCTGTATACCTACGACCAGGCGACGAACACCTATGCCGCGACCGGCAACAATTTCCCCAGCTATGTCCAGCGGCAGTATTACAAATACCCGAAGAACACCGACCAGTTGTCCCTTAACTACGCACATAGTTTTGGCGACCATAGCGTCAGCGCCCTTGTCCTGATGGAAGGCAACCAGCAGAGCGCGGACAATTTCGCGGCCTACCGGCAGCTGTCCATACCCGTTGACCAGCTGATCGCGGGCAACAGCAACCTGCAGAACGCCTCACAGGACAACGGCAGGACGGCGCTATACGAGTATGTCACGAACTCCTTTGTCGGCAGGCTGACTTACGACTTCAGGAGCAAATATTTTGCGGAATTCAGTTTCCGCGACGACAAGTCCTCCCGGTTCGCGCCGAACCAGGGCTGGGGTTTCTTCCCTTCGGTATCTGCCGGCTGGCGTATATCGGAAGAGAATTTCTGGCAGAAGAGTGCGGCACTTTCTTTTATCGACAACCTCAAGCTGCGCGCCAGCTATGGCGTGCTGGGAGACGACGGCCAGCTGTATTATCAATTCATCACGGGTTACAACTACCCGGCTAATGGGGACAACAACCGGCTGCCGAGAGGCTCGGTATTCAACGGCAGCTTTTATAACTCCGTCCAAAGTACCGGCATCCCCAACCCGGAGGTGAGCTGGGCCACTTCGCATACCTATGACGCGGGCATCGACTTCGACGCCTGGAAGGGCCTGCTCGGTTTCAGCGTCGACTATTTTCTCCGAGACAGGAAGGGCCTGCTGGCCGACGCGGCGCTGCAGGTGCCGGACGTGCTCGGAGCGCCGCTGCCCCAGGAGAATATCCGGGGCGACCGGACACAAGGCATCGACTTCGAGGTCAACCACCGCAACCATATCGGCAGGTTCAACTACAATATCAAGGCGACCTTTGCCTACAGCAATACGCACTGGACCGACTATCCGATGGCCAAACAGGGCAATTCCTATCTCGACTGGAGGAACCAGGAAGGTGGCAGGAATATCGGCGTGCATTTCGGCCAGGGCGCCGCGGGCCAGTACACCAGCTACAACCAGATCATCAACAGCCCGGTCTATGTCGGCAGGGGCGTCGTGGTGGGAGACTATATCTACCAGGACTGGAACGGCGATGGCGTGATCGACGACAACGATGTTCACCCCATCATCTATGGAGGCGACCCGAACAGCGGACCCTTTGTGAACAACAACACGACCGTTGCCAACCCGCTGATGCCCAAGATCAGCTATGGCCTTAACTTAGGCGGATCGTACAAGGACTTTGACGTGAACCTGCTCTTCCAGGGTACGGCTATCTTTAACATCTCCTATATCGAGCAGCTGAATATTCCGTTGTGGGGCGGCGGCAGTGCGCTGACACAGTTCCTCAGCAACTATCACCCGGCCGATCCGACGGCGGATCCTTATAATCCGAAAACCCAATGGGTGCCGGGGGCCTTCGCTTATACCGGGACGACGACCGACGTCAACTCCACCTGGTCCTATACGAACGCATCCTATCTTCGGCTGAAGGCCGTCGAAATAGGGTACAGCATCCCGAACCGGATCATCTCGCGTGCAGGGATAAAAGGCGTGCGTGTTTTCGCCAACGGGTACAACCTGCTGACCTTTACCAAGATCAAGTATGTGGACCCCGAGCATCCCACCGGAATGTACGGTTACCTGTACCCGCTGGATAAGATATTCAACATCGGTCTGAACGTAAAATTCTAATGCAACATGAAGAAGTATACCATCATCATAATGGTTTTCGGGCTGGCAGCGATCGTTGCCGGTTCCGGCTGCCGGAAATTGGACGTGCCGCCCAAAAGCATCATACAAGACCAGGACGTCTTTGGCTCGTCCCAGGGTATCGTGGCCTATATGGCGCGGCTATACAGCGAGCTGCCGATCGAAGACTTCCGGTACTCGCCCCAGCGCGGCCTGAATATGTTCTGGATCATCAGTCCGACGCCGGCCACTACCGGCGAGGCCCTCAGCCGTGACCAGACGGGCTCCATGCAGGAGAACCCAGGCCCGGACTGGAATATCTGGAGCGGCTGCTATACCGCCATCCGCGACTGCGACTATTTCATCCAGACCATCCCGACCTATGCCGCCAACTACAACGCGGACACGGTCAAGAGGTGGATCGGGGAAGCCTATTTCATCAGGGGAATGACCTATTTCGCACTTGTCAAACGGTTCGGAGGCGTACCCCTCGTCAACAAGGTGCTCAACTACAAACCCGGCAGCGCCGTCGACAGCCTGCAGGTGCCGCGCGCTTCCGAGAAGGCGACCTGGGACCAGGTAGACGCCGACCTGACCTTCGCGATCAACAACCTGCCCGAGGCATGGACCAGCGACGGGAAGAATGGAAGCCGCGCCAACAAATACGTGGCGGCCGCCTTCGAGTCCAGGGCGATGCTGTATGCCGGGACCACCGCAAAGTACAATACCACGACGCTGTTCGACGCCAGCCACAACCAGGTCTGCGGCATGCCCACCAGCGAAGCGGCGGCCTATTTCCAAAAAAGCCTCAGCGCGGCCAAAATGCTCGACGGCCATTACAGCCTCTATCTATCCGGCTGGTCCGCGACCGACAAGAGCGCCCAGTACCAGAATTTTGTCAACCTGTTCTTTGATGCGGCGAGCCCCGAGAATGTTTTTATACGCGAATACCAGTATCCGAACTCCGTGCATGGGTATGATGCGTATAATGTTCCCCGCCAGTTGATCGGCTCCAACGGCTATTCGTCGGAGGTCAATCCGACGCTGGACTTTGTCGAGCTCTTCGACGGCCTGCCGAAGAATCCCGACGGAACGCTCACGACACTGGACGCCGGCGGACACTATCTCCTTTTCGATAACACCATGGACCTCTTCGCCAATGCGGAGCCGCGGCTGCGCGGAACCGTGATCCTTCCCGGCGATCAGTTCAAAGGCCAGGCCATCGATATCCGCCGCGGCATCTATACCGGCGCCGTCGGCGGCGGGATCAGCCCGCTGCTGCCCGCGGGTTCCCGGGCGCAGTATCCCACGACCAACCTGGTCACTTCATCCACCGCCTCGCAGACAGCCTATAAGCTGCCCAACGGGAACCTGATGAACCCCGCCGGTCTCAGCGGCGTCTTTACCGGCGACCAGACCTGTGCTATCTCGGGCTTCTCCGTGCGCAAATGGCTGAACCCAAATCTTCCCACGGCACAGGTGCTCGAGAACAACGAGACCCAGACCTGGATCGAGATGCGTTACGCCGAGGTGCTGCTCAACAGAGCCGAGGCCGAAGCAGAGCTCGTCAGCCTGGGCCAGGGCGGCGCCGACCTGCAGACCGACGCGATGGCCGTCGTCAACCAGGTCCGCACACGGGCAGGCGCCATTCCCTGGACCGACCCGGGCACGACGCCGATAGACACCATCCGGAAAGAAAGAAGGAAAGAGCTGGCCTTCGAGAACAAGACCTACTGGGACCTGCGGCGCTGGCGGATCTTCTCCAAAGAACAGAACGGGAGGATCTATCGCATCCTCATGCCCTTTTTCGCCGCCAACGCCGGACCCAACGGACAGTATTTCTTCGACGCGCGCACCGACGAACGCAACGACGTCTATACCTATGACCCGCGCTGGTACTATGAGCAGCTGCCGGGGAATGCCATTTCCAAGAGCCCGAATGTAATTCAGAACCCGGGCTTCTGATGGCACAGCCATCAAGGCCGAAGGCCAATCATCAGCCCTTTCCCGGAAAAGGGTAAATTTTGAGAGGCCCTTTTCCGGGACAGATTAAAACTTCAAACATGAAACGCATACCATATATTCTCCTCTTTTTCGCCCTCGGCGCCGTCTCCTGCAGCAAGGTCGACAATCTTTCCGCTCCCAGCTGCACCATCACCGGCAGCACCGTCGACGAAGGCACGGGCAATACCCTGCAGACCGAGATCGGCGGAGGCGGCACCCGTCTCAAGCTGCTCGAGACCAGCTATGACAGCGCACCCGTCCCCCTGTACTTCCAGTCCATGCAGGACGGGACCTTCAACAACACCAAGGTCTTTGCCGCGACCTACAAGGTGTCGGTCGAAGGGCCCTTTGTACCCCTGGTCCGCACCGACAACAGCGGCAATACCATCTCCGACTCCAGCCAGACCATCCAGCTGAAGAGCACGGCCACCCTGACCTTCAAGGTGCAGCCCTATCTTCGCGTCGAATGGGTTGGCGACCCCGTGGTCAACGCCGATACCACGGTCACGGTCAAGGTAAGGGTCACACGGGGCACGGCTGATACCGCCTACCAGCAGGACCTGACGGACATCAATCTCTACGTCAGCAATACGAAGTATGACGGCAACAACAACTACGACCCGCGCTATTCGACGCTGACCTCCTATTCCGGCAGCACCGGAACGGCCCTGCTCGGGCAGACGGTCACCATCACCACAAAAGGAGGCGCGCTGGCCCCGCAGGATACTTATCTTCGCGTCGGCGCGCGCATCAGCGCCGGCCTCAACCAGTACAACTATACAACACCCGTATCGATCACATTGCAGCACTAAAGATGAAAAATAAGATCCTATCGTTTAGCCTGATCCTTACCTGCCTGACCGGGGCCGCGCAGCCCGAACACCCGCGGCAGAAGACAGCCTTCCAAACCAGCAGCCCCTGGATACCGGAGATCGACGTCCGGTCGGACATGGCCATCGTCTATGGCACGGGCGACCGGAAAGGCATGAGCTTCGAACAGCGCCTGCAGTCCTGGCGCGACCGGGGCTATCAGGCCGCCTTTATGACCGGCATCGCCTGGGGACAGTATTTCGACTATTTCCTCGGACAGTGGGATGGTCACAACCATCTCGGCGTCGGTCAGGTGACGCAGCAGGGCGATACGATCATGCACGGGAGGAATATGCCGTATGTAGTCCCCGTGCAGAGCTTCATCGAATACATGAAGACCGCCGTGATCAAACG
>JAFDYE010000563.1 GCA_018267585.1 Bacteroidota bacterium | reverse complement strand
CCCCGTCGGGCAGTTGTGTGTTGCATATAAAGGATCATTTGCATGGCGCTCCTGCCGGCGGCGGGGGTGGGGAGCATGGTTCTGCGGCTGCCGGCACGACGATACCGGGGAAGATATATGAGCTTGTGGAGTTCATGACGGATGTGTTACGGGTCTCGGCGCTCGACGCCAGTTTTCCATTTAAAGTTGGTATTCATCAGAGTTGTCACGGGCAGCGCGGGCTGAAGCTGGCGCAGATGAGCGAGTTGATGGCGCCGCCCTTCTCCAAGCCTTTACAGCTGTTAAAGATGGTGAAGGGGATACAGCTGATCAGTCTGTCGCGACAGGATGAGTGTTGTGGTTTTGGCGGCACTTTTTGTGTCGCGGAGGAGGCGGTGTCCGTGAAGATGGGGAAGGACCGGGTGGCTGACCATCTGCATCATGGCGCGGAGTATATTACTGGTTCGGATATGAGCTGTCTGATGCACATGGAGGGGATATTGAACCGGCAGAAGAGCGCGGTGCGGGTAAAGCATATTGCGGAGATCTTAAATAGCAGGTTATGAAACAGAACGGAGGAAAGGCGGGGAAGGGGGATCATGCCGCGCTGGCGGATGCATTCAATAAAGACGAGGCCAGGGTCAACTGGCATGACGAGACGTTGTGGTGGATAAGGCAGAAGCGGGATAAGGCGGCGCATGGTGTTGCCGACTGGGAGCTTTTGCGGGAGACGGCCTCGCGTATCAAGGAAAATGTTTTGTCAGGTCTTGGCGGATACCTGGAGCAGTTCGAGGCTGCGGCGGCGGCCAATGGCGTCACTGTGCACTGGGCTGCGGATGCGGCGGAGCACAATGCCATTGTGTTGGGCTTGTTGAGGCGTCATGGGGTGGACAAGATGGTGAAGAGCAAGTCGATGCTGACGGAGGAGTGTCATTTGAATGAGTTTTTGCAGGAGCAGGGGATAGAGGTTGTGGACACTGACCTGGGCGAACGGGTGGTGCAGCTGGCTGAGGAGCCGCCGAGCCATATTGTGCTGCCCTGTATCCATAAGAAGAAGGAGGAGATCGGGGAGATCTTTCACGAGCACCTGGGGACGCCGGCGGGTAATGCGGACCCGCAATTCCTGACGCATGCGGCGCGGCTGCATCTGCGGGAGAAGTTTCTGACGCGGCGGGCGGCGCTGACGGGGATCAATTTTGCTGTTGCCGAGACTGGTGAGTTCGTAGTTTGCACCAATGAGGGCAATGCTGACATGGGGGCGCATCTGGCCGACGTGCATATTGCGTGTATGGGGATCGAGAAGATCATTCCGCGGCGGGAGCATCTGGGTGTGTTTTTGAGGCTGCTGACGCGCAGCGCGACGGGGCAGCCGATCACCACATATTCCAGTCATTTTAAGAAGCCGAGGCCGGGGAAGGAGATGCATATTGTTCTTGTGGACAATGGGAGGAGCGTTCATCTGGGAAGGAAGGAGTTCCGCAATTCGTTGAAGTGTATCCGTTGTGCTGCCTGTTTCAACACCTGTCCGGTATACCGGCGCAGCGGGGGGCACAGCTATCATACGGCGGTAGCGGGGCCGATAGGGTCGATACTGGCGCCGAACCTGGACAGGGAGAAGTATGCCGATCTGCCTTTTGCGTCGACGTTGTGCGGGTCTTGTTCGAATGTGTGCCCGGTGAAGATCGATATTCATGATCAGCTATATAAATGGCGGCAGGTGCTGGTGCAGAGCGGGCATGCGCCGGTTGCGAAGAAGGCGGCGATGAAGACGATGACCTGGGTGTTGTCGAATCCATCTGTCTATCATACGGCGGGGAAGGCGGGGCGGTGGTTTATGCTGAATGCGCCTTTTACGGTGAACAATGGGATGAATCCTTGGTATAAGCAGCGGGATATGCCGCCTGTTCCGAAGGAGTCATTTGGTGAATGGTATAAAAAGAATAAGAAATGAGCAGCAGGGAAAATATATTGAAGACGGTGAAGGGGAATCAGCCGGAGTGGAGGGAGTTGCCGGAGCTGAAGGCGCTTGGGGCGGCCGCGGGGGGTGTGGATCTGTCGGGGGAGGCGCTGGCGGACGGTTTTGTGAAGGTGCTGGAGGCGATAGGCGGGGCGGCGTATGTGGTATCGGGTTATGACCGGGTGGGGACGATCCTGCGGGAGCTCTTCCCGCGGGTTGGGAGGGTTGTGTCGGGCTGTCCTGAGCTGGGGTTTGGTGAGGCTGCGGGGGGATATGCCGATCCGCATGAGCTGGAGGATGTGGGGCTGGCGGTGCTGTCGGCGCATTTCGGCGTGGCGGAGAATGGGGCCTGCTGGATAACGGAGGACAGGATGATCGAGCGGGCGTTGCCTTTTATAGCGCAGAATCTGGCGTTGGTGATAAGGAAGAAGGATGTGGTGGCGAATATGCATGCGGCTTACGAGAAGATCGAGGCGATGGGGTTGGGGTACGGTTTTGCGACTTTTATTGCGGGGCCGTCGAAGACGGCGGATATCGAGCAGTCGCTGGTGTTGGGGGCGCATGGGCCGAAGAGCATGACTGTCTTTTTGGTGGATGAGGAGATGAGTGATGCGGGGTTTTATTGAACTATAACTGAAAGAGTCGTCTTCGACGGCGGAAAATATGTGAGGAAACAGCCGTAAATTGTGCTGATGAAGCACGAGAATATATTCGACTGGATCCGGGTGGATGAGTTCGCGGCGACGCCCAAGTATCTTCAGCTGACCAATTCGATCCTCAAGGCGATCGAGATGGGTAAGATCAGGAAGAATGATTTGATGCCGTCGATCAACGAGCTGAGTTTTGAGCTGGATATTTCCCGGGATACGGCGGAGAAGGGATATAAATATCTGAAGAAGATGGGGGTTTTGGGGTCGGTGCCGGGGAAGGGGTATTTTATTCAGCATACGGACTTCCGGCAGACCTTGAAGATATTCCTGCTGTTCAATAAGCTGTCTGCTCACAAGAAGATACTGTACGACGCCTTTATCGCCAGCATCGGGGAGTATACGGTGGTGGATTTCTACATTTACAATAACGACTTCAATCTTTTCAAGAAGCTGCTGAGCGACCGGAAGGAGGACTATTCTCATTATGTGATCATCCCGCATTTTCTTGAAGGTGGGGAAAATGCGCAGGATATCATCAATACGTTGCCCAGGGAGAAGCTGCTGGTGCTGGATAAGATGATCCCCGGCATTACGGGAGAGTTTGCTGCCGTATATCAGAATTTCGAGCAGGATATTTATTCTGCGCTGGAGAAGGCGCGGGAGCCGCTGAGCAAGTATCATACGATAAAGCTTATTTTTCCCAGTTATACCTATCATCCGGTGGAGATACTGAAGGGCTGCAGCCGTTTTTGCCAGGAGTATGCTTTTACGTATAAGGTGGTGCATTCGATAGCCGATGAGCCGATCGGGGAGGGAGAAGTGTATATCAACCTGATGGAAGAGGACCTGGTGGTGTTGGTGGAGCGGATCATTTCGCTGAAGCTGGAGCTGGGGAGGCAGGTGGGGGTTATATCTTATAATGAGACGCCGCTGAAGAAGATCATCTTAAACGGGATCACGACTATTTCGACGGACTTCAAGGAAATGGGGGTGATGGCGGCCAGACAAATACTGGAGAATACGCACTGCCAAAGAGAGGTGCCGTTCAATCTTACATTGAGGCACTCGTTGTAGGGGTGTTTATTCGGTCGGGTATCTGACGCCCAGTTGGGTGCGGATGGTGTCCATTGTGCGGGCCATGAGGAGGCTAAAATCAAAAGACATTTTGGGGCTTTCGATCAGATTGGAGGAGACGCAGTGTATGGTCTCGCGGATCTGGTATTCGAAGCCGTTGATCATGGGTTCGAGCTGAATGAGCTGGGGATCCCGGGGGAGGATGGAGGATCGGATAGTGGCGGGTGACTGGGGAGGGTTGAGGGATCCGGTGGTGGCGGGTGATTGGGGGGATGCGGGTGGTTGGGTGGTTTGTTGCAGGGTAAAACGATCGTTCTTGTACCAGGGGGTAGGGATCTGGATGGCGCCGTGTGTGCCGGCGATCTCGGCGGTGATGCTGGTTTGGCAGGTCAGGTTGCTGGAGATGACGGCTGAGCGGCCCTCGCGGAACTGGAGGATGGCGTGGCAGGTGTCGTCGGCGCCGGTGGGGGCGAGGTGGCCTGCGGCGGTGATCGTTTCGGGTTCGCCGAGCAGGTGGAGGCAGAGGAAGAGGGGGTAGATGCCGATGTCGAGCAGGGAGCCGCCGCCCAGGCGGAGGTCGTAGAGGCGTCCGTCGGGATTGAAGGGGGCGTGGAAGCCGAAGTCGGCGCGGATATAGCGAAGGTCGCCGAGCTGGCCATCGCCGATGAGCTGGTCGATTTGCTCTGTCAGTGGGAGGAAGCGGGTCCACATGGCTTCCATGAGGAAGGCGTGGTTGGTGCGTGCGGCGTCGATCATTTCGTTGACCTGGCGTGCGGAGAGGGCCATGGGTTTTTCGCAGAGGACGGCTTTTCCGTGATTGAGGCAGAGGATGGCGTGTTCGGCGTGGTAGCCGTGGGGGGTAGCAATGTAGATGGCGTCGATGGAGGGGTCTGTGGCCAGCTGTTGGTAGCTGTCATAAGCGTTTACGGGGGTGGTCTTGCCGTGGGTCTCTGCAAACGATCTGGCGCGGGCTATGTCGCGGGAGGCGACGGCGCCGAGGCGGGCGCCTTCAACGAGTGTCAGTGCGAGGGCGAATTTGTTTGCGATCTTGCCGGGTCCGATGATACCCCACGTAAATTGCTTCATGGCGTTAAAATTAGGGTTTATCTTCGTAAAAAAAAGAATGGCTAAGTATAAGGCTTTTGTATTTGACCTGAATGGAACGATGATCGACGACATGGAGTATCACAGCGTTGCCTGGTTCAATATCCTCAACGACGAGCTGAAGGCGGGGCTAACGCGGTATCAGGTCAGGAGCCATATGTATGGGAAGAATGAGGAGGTGCTGGACCGGATCTTTGGAAAGGGGCATTTTACGCCTGCGGAGGTGGAGGCCATTTCCCGGAAGAAGGAGACGAGCTACCAGGAGGCGTTCAGGCCGCATTTGCGGCTGATCGAAGGGTTATCGCAGCTGCTTGAGAAGGCGGACCGGCAGGGTATCCTGATGGCCATCGGGTCGGCTGCCATTCCCTTTAATATCGATTTTGTCCTGGACAACCTGGGTATCCGGCGTTATTTCCGGGTGATCGTGAGCGCTAATGAAGTGGTTGTCAGCAAGCCTGATCCGGAGACGTTCGTGAAGGCGGCGGAAGGGCTGGGGGTAGATCCGGCGGAATGCGTGGTTTTCGAGGATGCTCCGAAGGGTGTGGAGGCGGCGCTGCGGGCCGGTATGAAAAGCATAGTGCTGACCACTATGCATGATAAGGGCGAATTCCTTTCGTATCCGAATGTCCTTGGCTATATTGCAGACTATAGGGATCCGTCGCTTGCCAAGCTATTTTTATAAATGGATCGGGGCCTGGCTAGGCCTGCTTTTTTTCCTTCCGGCGGTAGCGCAGGGGCAGGGCCGGTACACTATTAACGGTACTGTCAGAGACCGGAAGACGGGGGAGGCGCTGATAGGCGCCAGTGTGAGTCTGCAGGAGGTCCCGCGCAGCGGTGTTCAGAGCAACGCATACGGTTATTTTGCGATCAGCGTCCCGGCGGGCGACTATCATTTACTGGTCAGCTTTGCGGGTTATCTGACGGATACCGTTGCCGTCGGCCTGCGCAGAAATATCATTCAGCCGGTCGAGCTGGATGCTGAGTCGGGAACGCTGACCGGTGTCGTGGTCAGTGCGCAGAGGAGAAACGAGAATATTGCGCGGCCTTTGATGGGTGTGCAAAAGCTGACGACGGATGAGATCCGGAATATCCCTGTGATCTTTGGGGAGAAGGATGTGCTCAAGACGATACAGCTGCTGCCGGGGATCCAGTTCGCGGGGGACGGCAACAGTAGTTTTTATGTGCGGGGTGGCGGGGCGGATCAGAACCTGATATTGCTGGACGAGGCTACGGTTTACAATCCGTCGCATCTGCTGGGTTTTTTTTCTACTTTCAATTCGGACGCGATCAAGGACGTGACGGTCTATAAGGGTGCTATGCCGGCGGAGTATGGTGGGCGGCTTTCTTCGGCTGTGGATATCCGAATGAATGACGGGAACAGCAAAGACTTTCATTTCGGGGGCGGGATCGGGTTGATCTCGAGCCGGTTGAATGCGGAGGGGCCTATCGTAAAAGACCAGGGGTCCTTTTCCGTCAGTGGTCGCCGTACGTATGCCGATGTTTTTTTAAAGCTGTCGGGGGATTCTTCGACGAGGCAGAACAGCCTTTATTTTTATGACCTGAATATTAAGGGCAACTTTCGTCCGGGTGCGAAGGACCGGATCTATCTTTCGGGATATTTCGGGAGGGATAATCTGGCGTTTGGTCAGACCTTTGGCATCGACTATGGGAATGCTACGGGTACGGCGCGCTGGAATCACGTCTTCAGCGGCCGGCTTTTTTCGAATACCTCCTTTATTTACAGTGACTACAGCTATAAGATCCGGATCAATTCCAACAACAACGATATCGATATCACTTCCGATATCCGGGACCTCAATCTGAAGGATGACCTTCAGTACTATATCGATGCTGGCAACAAGATCGATATCGGTCTTAGCGTGATCCATCACACGATCTCACCCGGGGTCATCTCCGCCTCGCGGCAGTCGAGCTATAATTCCCTGTCGCTGCAGAAGAAGTACAGCCTGGAGAATGCGGTTTATGTTGCTCATGAGTGGTCGCCGGCGGAGGGTCTGCGGTTTAATTATGGGTTGAGGGCTACTTCTTTTTCGGTTGTCGGTGCCGGGGTCTTTTATACTTATGACAGCGCGGGGAATGTTGCCGACTCGGCGAAGTACGGGGCGGGGAAGTTCGTGAAGACCTATATCAATGCGGAGCCGCGTCTATCGGTGAGCTGGCAGCTGGGTGCGAGCAGCTCGGTCAAGGCCGGGTATAACCGAAATACGCAGGTGTTGCATCTTTTATCCAACTCTACTTCCGCCAATCCTACCGATCTGTGGATCCCGAGCAGCAATAATGTGAAGCCGGAGGTTGCGGAACAGGTGTCGCTGGGCTATTTCCGGAATTTCAAGGGGAGCCGTTATGAGCTGTCTGCCGAGGGATATTATAAGACGATGAGCAACCAGATCGACTATAAGAATGGGGCGCAGCTGATCGCCAATGAGAACGTGGAGTCGCAGCTGGTCAGTGGGAAGGGCAGGGCGTATGGGTTGGAGCTGTTCCTGAAAAAGAAGGAGGGGCGGTTTACCGGATGGGTCAGCTATACTTTATCGCGTACGGAGCTGAAGATCGAAGGGGTCAACCGGGGGCAGTGGTATCCGGCCAGGCAGGACAGGACCCACGATATAGGATTGGTAGGGATCTACAGGGCCGGTGGCCGGTGGACCCTTTCGGGGACCTGGGTCTATTATACGGGTAATGCGGTGACCTTTCCCAGCGGGAAGTATCAGGTAGCGGGGCAGACGGCGTTCCTGTATTCCGAGCGGAATGGGTACCGGATGCCGGCGTATCACCGGATGGATGTGGCGGCTACGCTGCAAAACAGGGCGGGTGAGCGGAAGAAGAGGAAGTATGAGAGCAGTTGGACGTTCTCGGTGTACAATCTTTATGGAAGGGAGAATGCGTATAGTATCGTGTTCCAGAATG
>JAFDYE010000562.1 GCA_018267585.1 Bacteroidota bacterium | reverse complement strand
TGCAGAGTGGTTCGAAGGAGCCGAATCGTAACAAAGTTGGAAAAGTCACCTGGGCGCAGGTAGAGGCGATCGCGAAGGACAAAATGCCCGACCTGAATTGCTTTACTATCGAGAGCGCGATGCGCATGGTTGCTGGTACTGCCCGCAGCATGGGTATCACCGTCGAGGGAACAGCTCCCTGGGCCAATTAAATCCTAACTATTAAATCATTACGAGATGGCTATCGCGAAAAAAAGAAAAGCAGTTGCAGCGAAGGTTGATAAGAACAAATATTATACGCTGAAGGAAGCTTCTTCCCTGGTGAAAGAAGTGAATACTACGAAGTTCGACTCGTCGGTCGACCTTCATATCCGCCTGGGTGTGGATCCCAAAAAGGCTGATCAGTCCATTCGTGGGACGGTGAATCTGCCCCACGGTACGGGTAAGACCAAGCGGGTGCTGGTGCTTTGCACACCTGACAAAGAGGCTGATGCAAAGGCTGCCGGTGCGGATTACGTAGGTTTGGATGAATTTATCCAGAAGATCGAAGGCGGATGGGTAGACGTAGATGTTATCATCGCCACGCCTTCTGTCATGCCGAAGATCGGTAAACTGGGTAAGGTTCTGGGTCCCCGGAACCTGATGCCCAACCCCAAGACCGGAACGGTGACGAATGATGTCGCTGCTGCGGTCAACGAGGTCAAGGGTGGTAAGATCGCGTTCAAGGTGGATAAGGCTGGGATCATCCATGCTTCTATCGGCCGGGTAAGCTTTTCTCCTGAGAAGATCCAGGAGAACAGCCAGGAGCTGATCAATGCCATCATCAAGGCCAAGCCGGCCACGGCCAAGGGTACTTATGTGAAGAGCGTGTTCATGGCGAGCTCTATGAGCCCCGGGATCGCTCTGGACGCAAAAGCATTCATCCAATAAGATCCGGGACGGCTGGTGTAACGCCCGCCGGAGGGACTAAAAAAAAGATTTCACCGGGCCTTGCGTAAGCCGGGGCCTACAAAGCAAGTGATATGAATAAAGATCAAAAGAACGAAGTAATTGAACTGTTGAAAGACAAGTTCAATCAATATAACAACTTCTACGTCACCAACACGGAGTCGTTGACGGTAGAGCAGGTTGGCAAGCTTCGCCGCATCTGTTTTGACAAGAAGGTCGAAATGAAGGTGGCCAAGAACACCCTGATCAAGAAGGCGCTTGAAAGCATCGACAGCAGCCGGTTCAGCGGGATGTACGAGTCGCTGAACGGCGTTACGGCCCTGCTGTTCTCCGAGAACGCCAAGGAGCCTGCAATGATCATCAGCGCTTTCCGTAAGGATGCGAACACAGAGAAGCCGATCCTGAAGGCTGCCTTCATCGATGGCGACGTATTCGAAGGCAACGATCAGCTGAAGACGCTGACCACGCTGAAGAGCAAGCAGGACCTTATCGGCGAGATCATCGGTCTTCTCCAGTCTCCTGCGAAGAACGTCATCAGCGGCCTGAATGCCGGCAACAAGCTGGCTGGTCTGATCAAGGCGCTGGAAGATCGCGCTGCGAACTAAGAAATGGAGGGACGGGGGAACCCCAATGGGGATCTCAAGGAACCTTTGATATCGAAGTACTGCATTCGGGAGACCGAAGAACTTACGAGGTCGAAGGGCCGCGATCGGGGAATCCAGGAACTCCGAAAGAAAAAATGACGCGCATTGCGGGGTGGTAGGAATACCAATCTGTAGCGGGTCGAACGATAAAAAGCCCAAGTCCCGGGGCTTGAAGATGGGGCGAATTTTTTTAAAAACCTCCGCCGGAGCAGATAAAAGCCGTGAAGGCGGAAAAAATTTACAATTATGGCAGACTTGAAAGCATTTGCTGAGCAGTTAGTAGGACTGACTGTAAAAGAAGTTAACGAATTAGCTAAGATCCTGAAGGAAGAGTACGGTATCGAGCCCGCAGCTGCTGCTGTGGCTGTTGCCGCTGGTCCCGCTGCTGGCGGTGGCGCTGCTGCCGCTGAAGAGAAGACCTCTTTCAACGTTATCCTGAAGGCCGCTGGCGCCAACAAGCTGAACGTTGTTAAGGTTGTTAAGGACCTGACCGGTCTTGGTCTGAAAGAAGCCAAGGACCTCGTTGACGGCGCTCCGAAGCCCGTTAAGGAAGGTGTAAGCAAGGCCGACGCTGAGGCGCTCGTAGCCAAGCTGAAGGAGACCGGTGCTGAAGTAGAGATCCAGTAAGGTTTTAGTGATCATAATGCATCAACCCCGGCTGACGCCGGGGTTTTTTTGGTTGATACACAATTTTTGTGTAGTATCCGAATATTTGCTACATTTGCGGTCCGTTTCCCTGCGCTAACCTATTCATTGATAGTTGTTTATATTTATAAAACGATGGTAATCAATGGGTATAGTGGATGAATTGTATAGACGACTTTGATGTTTGAATTAAAAAAACCGGTTTTAAACAATATGTCTTCAACAAAATTGCAAAACAGGATCAATTTCGGTAAAATCAAGCACCTTGCCGAAACCCCTGATCTTCTGGAAGTGCAGATCCAATCTTTTAAAGAATTTTTCCAGTTAGAGACCACGCCGGACAAACGTAATATCGAGGGTTTGTTCAAAGTGTTCAAAGAGAATTTCCCGATCACCGATACGCGGAACATTTTCATGCTGGAATTTCTGGATTACTTCATCGATCCGCCCCGCTACACGATCGAAGAGTGTATGGAGCGCGGTCTGACCTACGCGGTTCCCCTGAAGGCCAAATTGCGTTTAAGCTGTAACGACGAAGAGCACGTGGACTTTCAGACGATCGTTCAGGACGTGTTCCTGGGTAATATTCCCTATATGACCCCCCGTGGCACCTTTGTTATCAATGGTGCTGAGCGTGTGGTCGTCTCCCAACTGCACCGTTCGCCCGGTGTATTCTTCGGGCAGTCCATCCATCCCAACGGCACGAAGATCTACTCTGCACGTGTGATCCCCTTCAAGGGCGCCTGGATGGAGTTTGCTACGGACATCAACAACGTGATGTATGCTTATATCGACCGGAAGAAGAAATTCCCGGTCACGACGCTGCTGCGTTCGATAGGCTACGAGACGGACAAGGATATCCTGGAACTGTTCGGCATGGCCGACGAAGTAAAGGCGGACAAGAAGGCGCTCCAAAAATATATCGGCAAGAAATTAGCTGCCCGTGTACTCCGTACCTGGGTAGAAGACTTTGTGGATGAGGATACGGGTGAAGTAGTTTCAATAGAACGTAACGAGATCGTGCTCGAGCGCGACACGATACTCGACGAAGAGGCCATCGACATGGTGGTGGAAATGGACGTGAAGAGCGTCTTTATCCAGAAAGAAGACGTCGGCGGCGACTATGCCATTATCTACAACACGCTGAATAAGGATACCTCCAACTCTGAGCTGGAAGCTGTACAGCATATTTACCGCCAGCTGCGCGGTGCTGATGCTCCGGACGACGAGACGGCGCGCGGTATCATCGATAAATTATTCTTCAGCGACAAGCGGTATGACCTGGGCGAAGTTGGTCGTTATAAGATCAACCGCAAACTAAACCTGAACCAGCCGCTGGATCAGAAGACCCTGACGAAGGAAGACATGATCGAGATCATCAAGTATCTCGTTCGTCTGACCAACGCCAAGGCCGAGATCGACGATATCGATCACCTGAGCAACCGTCGTGTCCGTACGGTGGGCGAGCAGCTGTATGCTCAGTTCGGCGTAGGTCTGGCCCGTATGGCCCGTACGATCCGCGAGCGGATGAACGTACGCGACAATGAGGTATTCACCCCGGTGGACCTGATCAATGCCAGGACCCTGTCGTCTGTTATCAACTCTTTCTTTGGTACGAGCCAGCTGTCCCAGTTCCTCGACCAGACGAATCCGTTGTCTGAAATAACGCACAAGCGTCGTATCTCGGCCCTCGGACCCGGTGGTCTGAGCCGTGAGCGCGCCGGCTTCGAAGTTCGTGACGTACACTACTCCCACTATGGCCGTCTGTGTACGATCGAGACCCCGGAAGGTCCGAACATCGGTCTTATCTCCACGCTTTGCGTCCACGCGAAGATCAATGAGATGGGCTTTATCGAGACTCCTTACCGGAAGGTTGCCGATGGAAAGGTCGATCTGAAGAAGCTCACTTATCTCTCCGCCGAAGAAGAGGATATTGCCAAGATCGCCCAGGCGAATATCGAGCTGGACGAGAAGGGTAATTTCGTCGAAGAAAAGATCGTCTCCCGTCAGACGGGTGACTTCCCCATCCTCGACAAGAGTGAGGTGGAATATATGGACGTAGCCCCGAATCAGATCGTTGGTCTGAGTGCGTCCCTGATCCCCTTCCTCGAGCACGATGACGCCAACCGTGCGCTGATGGGATCGAACATGCAACGTCAGGCTGTGCCCCTGATCCGCCCTGAGATGCCGATCGTCGGTACCGGGCTGGAAGCGAAGGCCGCCCGTGACGCCCGGATCCAGGTACACGCCGAAGGCGACGGTGTGGTCGAGTTCGTTGACGCGAACGAGATCCACGTACGCTATGAGCGCAGTGAAGCACAGAAGCTGGTCTCTTTTGAAGAGGACCTGAAGATATACAGGCTGACCAAGTTCATCAAGACCAACCAGGAGACCTGTATCAACCTGAAGCCGGCCGTGAAGAAGGGCCAGCGAGTGAAGGAAGGCGACTTCCTGACCGAGGGTTATGCGGTTCAGGATGGTGAGCTGGCGCTGGGTCGTAACCTGAAGGTGGCGTTCATGCCCTGGAAGGGTTACAACTTCGAGGATGCCATCGTGATCAGCGAGAAGGTGGTTAAAGAAGACCTGTTCACCTCCGTACATATCTCTGAATATGAGCTTGAGGTTCGTGATACGAAATTGGGCGAGGAAGAGCTGACGCCTGATATTCCGAACGTATCGGAAGAAGCCACAAAGGACCTGGACGAGAACGGCATCATCCGTGTCGGCGCCCAGATCAAGGAAGGCGATATCCTGATCGGCAAGATCACTCCGAAGGGCGAAAGCGATCCGACTCCGGAAGAAAAACTGCTGCGCGCCATCTTTGGTGACAAGGCAGGTGACGCCAAGGACGCTTCTCTCAAGGCGCCGAGCGGAACGGAAGGCGTGGTCATCTCCAAGAAGCTGTTCCAGAGGGCCAAGAAGGATAAGAACGCCAAGGTTCGTGAGAAGGCCGCGCTGGAGAAGATCGAGAAGGTGCACGAGAAGAACGTGTCGGACCTGATGGAGATCCTGCTGAGCAAATTGACCGTGCTGCTGAAAGAGCATGTCTCTGCTGGTGTCAACAACAACTTTGGCGAGGTACAGATCGGCAAGGGTGCGAAGTTTACCGCCAAGAACCTGGCCGGTATCGACTACCTGAACGTGAATCCGCTGGGTTGGACGGGTGATGCCAAGACCGACGAATCGATCAATATCCTGCTGCACAACTACAGCATCAAGTATAACGAAGAGCTGGGCCGTTACAAGCGCGAGAAGTTCAATATCTCGATCGGTGACGAGCTGCCTGCGGGTGTGCTGAAGCTGGCCAAGGTCTATCTGGCTGTCAAGCGTAAGCTGAAAGTAGGTGATAAGATGGCCGGGCGGCATGGAAATAAGGGTATCGTTGCGAAGATCGTACGTGCCGAGGACATGCCTTTCTTAGCCGACGGAACGCCGGTGGACGTGGTACTGAACCCGCTGGGTGTACCTTCCCGTATGAACCTGGGTCAGATCTATGAGACGGTTCTGGGCTGGGCCGGTGAAAAATTAGGTGTGAAATTTGCAACTCCGATCTTTGACGGTGCTACTGTAGAAGAGATCGCGGAACATATTCAGAAAGCCGGGTTGCCGAGCTTTGGTCATACCCATCTGTATGATGGTGAGACGGGAGAGCGGTTCGACCAGAAGGCGACTGTGGGGATCATCTACATTATCAAGCTGCATCACATGGTTGACGATAAGATGCACGCGCGTAGCATCGGGCCATACAGTCTTATCACGCAACAGCCGCTGGGTGGTAAAGCCCAGTTCGGTGGCCAGCGTTTTGGTGAGATGGAAGTATGGGCGCTGGAGGCTTATGGTGCGTCGAATATCCTTCAGGAGCTGCTGACGCTGAAGTCGGATGATATTATCGGCCGTGCGAAGACTTACGAGTCGATCGTGAAGGGGGATAATATTCCGAGGGCGGGTATTCCTGAGTCCTTCAACGTGCTTGTGCACGAGTTGAGGGGGTTAGGGTTGGACCTGAAGTTTGATTAAGCCGTCGGTGCGGTTACCTTAGGTCGCCACAGGCGGCCTGGCCGAAGGCCCGACATTTGATGTAAATCGCGGTCGGGTTAAATTTGAGTAAAGGCCGGCCGCGATTTACAAAGCTCCGCTAACTGATGAATAAATACGCAAAGCCACTCCGGGAACGGGGTGGCTTTTTTTTGTTCACCGATGTTTACTTGGATAAGTCAAAAATGCCCGGTACTTTGCATACAATCCCAATTCTGTGCCGTACAAGCGCCCCCTTCTTGCGTTGACCTTACTGCTGTGTTTATCTGCCAATGCCCAGAACAAGGCTTTTGTTCCTGCGGTCGAAGACACTGTTTTACTTTCCCATTTGAGCAACAATTATCTAAAACTTTACCTGCTGGAGCAGGAGAAACTGCCATCCCACAATGGAAAGGATTACCGGATGGTCTATGCCGATCGCTGGAAGTCCATAAAGGAGCGATTCGACAAACAGGAGCTGTATACTTCGGAGGCGGCGCAGGCTTACCTGGACGCTTTGCTGGGGGAAATAGTCAAGGCCAATCCTGACTTGCAGCACTATTCCATCCATTGTTATTTTTCCAGATCTTATATTCCCAATGCCAGTTATATCGGCGAGGGTATCATCTTATTCAATATGGGTCTTTTTAGCCGGCTGGCCGACGAGGGGCAGGCCGTCTTTGTATTATGCCATGAAATCGCACATTGCGTCTTGCAGCATCCGGAAAAAAGTATTGTTCAATATGTGGAGACGATGAATTCGGATGCGGTCCAGAGCGAGTTGCGGAGACTTAAGAAAACGGAGTATAAGAAGAATGAGCAGCTGGAGCAGCTGACGAAGGCGCTTGTTTTTGACGATCGCAGACATAGCCGCTACAATGAATCCGAGGCTGATTCTTTTGGAGTGAAATTGATGGAGCACACTTCGTATGAGCCCCGGATTTCGCTTGGCGTGCTGGCCCTGCTGGATACTATAGACACGGATAACTTCGATATAGAATCTTTCCTTCCTGCACTGTTCGACTCGAAGGAATATCCATTCAAAAAGAAATGGCTGCATAAAGAGACAGGATTTATGGGGGGACAGGTGGAAACGGTCAGCCGGATCCTGGCTGATTCACTGAAGACGCATCCTTCGTGCAAGGAGCGTATTAAAAAACTACAAGTTTTGTTGGGTCCCGGGACCGGAGTGCAGGACGGGAATGCAAAAACCGGGAATGGGATAGACAGAGCCGGCGAACGGATGAAGCAGCTGCAGGATATTTTCCGTTACGAAATGATCGAATATGCTTACCGGAGTCATGCTTATTCGGAGAGTCTTTTGTTATGTCTCGAGCTGCTCAAACAGCGTCCCGGGGATGTTTATGGAATTGCACACACGGGCAGGCTGATGAATGGGTTGTTCCTGGCGAGGAAAGGCCATACATTGAGCCGGGTAACAGACCTGCCCTCGCCATCCTATCCCGGAAGCTACAATTTACTGTTGCAGTGGATCCAGAATCTTTATATGGAAGATATGGCCTCCATCAGCTATAATTTCCTGCGTCCCTGGCAAGCGAAGTACCAGACATATGAATTGTTCAGGGATTCGTATGAGCAAAGTGAGCGGCAAATTCAACAATAATCATATCATCAAATTTATAAATGCCCCAATCCCATGTACATTTTAAAGTCAAGAAAACACCGGATCTTTTTTTTGTTGTTGTGTTTCCCTGTGTCTGCTGTTCTTGCGCAGGGCAAGCTGAGTATCGACAAGGTTTACACTGCGTATTTACAGAGCAGCGGCCCAATCATGGAAAAAGGAAAGGTCAAGGGCTATTTTTTTCTGTAACAGAGTGACAAGATGGAGAAGTCGACCAACGAGTACACCCTGCAGATACTGGATGAGAACCTGAATAAAATCAAGAGTATCAAATTCGACGATAGCAAGGATATTGCGTTGATGGAAGCAGCGTATAACGGCTCGACCATCGCATTTTTATTCAAAAACGAGGAGGGTAAAACGCTGGACTTAAAAGTATATGATTTCAGCGGCAAGCTAAAATATACGTACAGTAACGAACTGGATAAAAGGAGCGAAGAGATGATGAAACAGCTTGGCGCCGGCATGCACGGCGAGGCGGGCGGTAACAGGATGATATTCGATATTGGAGAGAGAGGGTATGTGTCGGTCACGCCGTTGAAAGATGGCAAAGCGAGAACTTACCAGGTAGATACTTATTCCTCGCAGTCGAAGAAGCAGTGGAGCTATGTACCTTCCGACGATCAGGGGAAATTCAACTATGCCGAGTACCTGGGCTGTACGGACAGTC
Organism: Bacteroidota bacterium; assembly: GCA_018267585.1. GTDB lineage: Bacteria > Bacteroidota > Bacteroidia > Chitinophagales > Chitinophagaceae > Puia. Next base: position 3,766 of record JAFDYE010000562.1, on the reverse strand, counting down.
TGATCCTTCTACAGGTATTCAGGGCTAACAACCTGTTCGGGAATGATGCCACGTCGCATATTGTCGGGCTCAATTTTGTGACCCGGAAAAAACAGTTCGATATCCGAAGCGACGACGCCCAGATTCCGTTGACCCCGACCAATATTGTTCCCATCGATGGGTCGCGCAATCTGATGGTGATCGGGTCGTATTTTGAAAAGGGGAGCAATGTACTGAAGGATGCGAGTAAGGGGCTTGCGGTTTACGAAATGACCACCATGGGGCAGATTGTGAGCAAGACGTACAATTCGTGGTCGGAAGATTTCAGCAAATATCTGCCGGTAACCAATTCCGGCGGAAAGATCGATGGAGTGGGGTATCTATATATTCATAAGGTGATCCGGACGCCGGATCAACGGACTTTTATCGTCGGCGAAGGATACAAAAGGAAGGTCGACGCACTGGGTATTGCGTCCACGCTGATAGGGCGTTATGACGGTGTGACGAAAATCGTCATTACAGATCTGGTGATCATGGAATTCGACAGTCATTTCAAAGTGCAGAATGCAACTATCTACGACAAGACAGACAATACGGCAATGGCCGGTAGCGCATCCGATATAAACAGTCAGCATGGGTTGGCTGTGGCGTTAAAGGCGATGGGAGCTTTTGACTATGAATTTACTACAGGGGAAGAGGATAATTCGGATTTTGCCGTGTGTTATAGCGACTGGGTAAGGAGTTCTGAGTATAAGGGACAAACGTTCAACAGCATACGGTACAACGGTAAGAAGTTCGTTGCGGACAAGATCGAATTGAAGTCGAAAGCGAGTTCGCTGAGGGTATTGCCTGCCAAGGCGGGGACGATCATGATCATGGAGTATTATAAGAAAGATAAAAGATTGGATCTCAGGTTAGAGAAGCTTGGTTAATTGAGGTGATGACGAGGCTGAAGCCACTCCGGAAGACGGGGTGGTTTTTTTATGGGTCTAGCCTTTGAGTGTGTTGGTTTGAAGGGAGGATCTGCGGCGGGCGAGGAAGCGGTCGCGGAGGCGGAGGAAGGGTTTTTCGATGAGCAGGTGGAGGAGCCAGCCGCCGAGGAAGGAGGTAATGACGCAGGCGAAGAAGGACTGGTAGCTGTCCTTGTCCAGATTGAATAGTTTTTCGAGGGTTTGCTGCGTCAGATGGATCAGCTGTTTGTGGGTCAGGTAGATCGAGTAGGAGAGGGTGGCGATGAGGCGCATGGCGCGGGAGGAATAGCGATAGAGTACGCTGGTAGGGCTGAGGGCGCCGAGGACGGCCAGGCCAAAGACGAAGGACAGTGCCGGAAAGCCGAAGACGGCGCCTTCGAATTTGTATTGGTAGTCGTTGTGGTCGGCCCACCAGAGGCCGAAAAGGAGAAGAAGGCTGGCCAAAAGGAGCGGGTTACCGTAGCGGGTAGCTTTTTGCCAGGTGTTGGGGCGGAAGTGATAGAGCGCCGCCAGGGCTACGCCGACGAGCAGCCCGTCGAGGCGCGTATGGGTAGGATAATAGATATAGCGATAGTAGGCGAGTCCGAAGCTGGGGCTGGGCTGGACCAGGAGGTACCAGCTGGCCAGGCGGACGACCAGGCCGAAGGCGAAAACTATGGGAATGAGCCAGCCGGCTTTGTGGCCGGCCTTTTTATTGGCGAAGCCGATGATAATCAGCGGAAAGACGAGGTAGAATTGTTCTTCTATGCAGAGGGACCAGGCGTGGGAGAAAGCTCCCTGATGAATGATGTCGAGCCCGAAGTTCTGCGTAAAGGTCAGGAGTTTCCAGGCAGGGGGAAGTTCGCTGCGCTCTTTAAATCCCGGAAAGAGGAGATAGAGGGCGAGGACGAAGAGGTAGGCGGGGACGATACGAAGAAACCTTTTAAAATAAAACTCCCCATAGGAAATGGTTTCCTGTCTGGCCATTTTGGCGAAGAGCTGGCCGCCGATGAGGAAGCCGCTGAGGACGAAGAAGAGGTCTACTCCCGTCCAGCCAAAGCGGCCGATAAAGCTCAGCCCTTCGGGATGGCCGAATATTCCGTAGTGATAGACGAATACGAGGATGATGGCCAGGGCCCGGAGGTGATCCAGGCCGGCGAAACGATAGAGGGAAGCGCCGGTTTGCACAGGTAAATAGATGATGAGGTGTTACCTGTAAGATAACAGGAAATCCTTCAACTCTTCATATCGCGGTGAAATTTTTTTGCTTTGTTTTTCTTTTTTTAACAATGGAGCTATCGCTGATGGAAGAACGATCTTTTCGCCGGTGACCTTTTCCACGGTGTCATAAAATTTTACGGGGTGGGCCGTTTCGAGGAAGATGCCTTTTTCGCCGGGGTGCCAGCCGAGGTAGTTCTTCAGCGCGAGATAGCCGACGGCGCCGTGCGGGTCGGGCAGGTAGTGGTAGTTGGTGTTGAGGTCTTTTATGGTTGTGACAGTCTCGTCGTCGGAAATACTGTAGGCGGAGAGTACGTCTTTCAGGCGTGGCAGCTGTCTGCCGAATATCTCCATGACGCGGACGAAGTTGCTGGGGTTGCCGACGTCCATGGCGTTGGATAGGGTTGGGCGGGCGAGTTTCGATCGGTACTGGCCTGTGGCGAGGAAGAGGGGGATCGTGTCGTTAGCGTTGCAGGCGGCGATGAAATGACTGACGGGGAGGCCGGCACTGTAAGCCATGAGGCCGGCACAGATGTTGCCGAAGTTGCCGCTGGGTACGCTGATGACGGGAGGGTGGTCCTTGTCGGCCCATTGCTGCCAGGCGAAGAAATAGTAGAATTGCTGGGGGAGCCAGCGGGCGACGTTGATGGAGTTGGCGGATGTAAGGAACAGCTGCTGCTGCAGGGCGGCGTCGGCGAAGGCGTCTTTTACCATCTGCTGGCAGTCGTCAAAGGAGCCGTCCACTTCGAGTGCTTTTATATTTTGTCCGAGGGTAGTCAGCTGGAGCTCCTGCACGCTGCTGACCTTCCCTGATGGGTAGAGGATGACGACCTCTACGCCGTCTACCCCATAGAAGCCGTTGGCTACGGCGCCGCCGGTATCGCCTGAGGTAGCGACGAGGACGGTCACGGGTTTGTTGTTGCCCCGGACGAAATAGCCGAGGCACCGGCTCATGAAGCGGGCGCCCACGTCCTTGAAAGCGAGGGTAGGGCCGTGGAAGAGCTCGAGCGACCAGGTGGTAGGGGTGACGGGCACCAGGGGAAAGTCGAAATTTATCGTTTCGGCGACGATCCGGTGCAATTCGTTCTCCGGGAGGGTATCGCCGGTGAAGGGACGGATGACCTGTATGGCGATCTCTTCGCGGGAGAGGTTAGCAATATTATCGAAGAATGATCCGGGCAGGGTAGGGATGGATTCCGGAAAGTAAAGACCCCTGTCGGGGGCTTGTCCGCGGATGGTGGCTTCTTTGAAGCTGACCTTATCAGATGGATTATTGAGACTATAGTAAATCATTGTTGTACTTGTTTTACTCCCTGTTGATTGATGGTAGTTACATAGGTATGGTGGTCGAGGCCTATGCGGTTGTAGACCTCGTGCATGATCGATTCGAGCTGGAGGGCGGTATTATGGTCCCTGCTGAGCATGAAGATGGATGGGCCGGAGCCTGAGATGCCGCCGCCGAGGGCGCCGGCTGCCTTGCATTTTGTTTTTACTTCATCGAAGCCGGGTATGAGCATGCTGCGGACGGGTTCGATGATGACGTCTTCGAGGGATCGGCCGATGAGGTCGTAGTCTTCCTTTATAAATCCGGCGACGAGGCCTGCGATATTCCCCCATTG
>JAFDYE010000561.1 GCA_018267585.1 Bacteroidota bacterium | reverse complement strand
GTACCAGGCGTTGTGATTTAGTTCAATATAGCCTACCATGAGGTCGGCCTTGGAATCGAAGTGCTGGTAAAGCGATCCCTTCGCTACGCCGGCTTCGTCGATCAGCTGATTGATTCCCGTTATGTTGTACCCGTCCCGATAAAAGAGCTTGTTGGCGGCGTCCATAATCTTGTCGATTACCTGCTGACCCCTTGGCTGTGTCATAAAGCGGATTTTTATATCTAGACAATTCTGTCTAGAATGTAAAAGTAGTAAAATCTAGACAAATCGGTCTAGATTTTTGAAAAATATTTTTTGGGAATGCCGCCGGGCGATCCCGCGTGGCAATGGCTGGCGGATGCGGGAAAAGCAATTCAACAGGGGGAGAGGAAAGAAAATAAAATGAAAAATTCGGGTACGAAAGGAGTTTTTCATACCCGAATTGGCTAACTGGTGGCAGTCAGTCTTATTTCTTTTGCAAGGTCACTGTGCCCGTGTTCGTTACCACGCCGGTGGCGACAGAAACGGCGAAACTGGTGTCCTTGTAAGTTGAATCAAGGGGATGGTAGTTCAAGTCCCAGGAGCCGGGGGGGACGCCGGCGATCAGATAGTACCCGGTGGAATCGGGCAGGGCCATCAGGGTATCGGTGCCCTGGATCGCCCAGACCGCGGGTTTGGCGGAGGTGGGCAGGACATAGCCTTTGATGCTGCCGCCGATGGCGTCTGAATAGGTACGGATCACCGGTTTGAGGACAAAGCCGCCGGTGCCCGTTGTGACTATGCTGCTTCCCGCATTAAAGTCGATCCAAAGCCGGTAGAGGATGCCGCTGGTCAGCGTGGCGTGGATATTGAACTTCAGTCCGGACTGCAGCGCGGAAGGGGTTGCGAGGGGATAGGGTTGCCCGTTAAGTACCAGAGAATTGTTATTACCGAGGGTGAGGCGCATCTGCGACAGCATGCCGGCCGGCAGACTCACGGAGGCCAGCACCGTGTCGATACCATTCCTGAAGTCAAGCAGATTGTAAATCCCAGGGCGAAGCAAGGGTAGGGTCTGCCACCCCGATTTGGCCCCCGTGTCCGAGGATACATTCACTTCCACTTTTTGCACATCGATATAGACGGCGTCGTAAGGGCCGGGACCGTCCGTCAACCGCACTTGTAACTGGGAATTCCCGCTGTCGCTGTTCTTGTGGCAAGCGCCGAAGATAAGAGCGCCGACGACCAGCAGAGGCAATGAAATAAAGAGACCTTGTTTGAATGTCGTTTTCATGAGCATGGTTTTAGATAGGGAATACCGCGGTGTTCCGGCGGCGATTCTGATTTTTCCTGTAGAAGACAGGAAATCGGCGGTATGGACCTAGTTGGGGGGGCAAAAAAGCGCCGGGGCGGAAATTTGCGGGTTTTTGCGTGAATTAAATCTGAATATTGCTGGATTTTTGTATTTTCATGCTTGTTTATGCGTTTTTGGATTTGAATCGATGCAAAATCTGCGAAAATATGCTAACCACGGAAATGACCTCCCGCTATGACCACCTGGAAAAGATGACGGTACCACAGATACTTGGGGCTATTAATGAAGAGGATCTGACTGTTGCCGGGGCCGTGTCGCGCTGTCTTCCGCAATTGGGGGCGCTCGTGACGGAGATCGTAAAGAGAATGAGGAGGGGTGGGCGACTGTTCTATATCGGCGCGGGGACGAGCGGCCGTCTGGGGATCCTCGACGCTTCGGAATGTCCGCCGACATTTGGCGTGCCTGATGACTGGATCATCGGTATCATCGCCGGCGGGGACGGGGCTATACGAAAGGCGGTGGAATTCGCCGAGGACGACGCGGGTCAGGCGGTCATCGATCTGGCGGAATATGCTCCGAACGAAGACGATACGGTCATCGGCATCGCGGCCTCCGGCACTACGCCCTATGTGATCGGGGGGGTAAAGGCCTTCCGGGAAAGGGGCCTTCTAACGGGGTGCATCACCTGCAATGAGAACACTCCCCTTGCCGCGGCCGTCGAATATCCTATCGAGGTCGTGGTCGGTCCGGAATTCCTGACCGGCAGTACGAGGATGAAAGCGGGTACCGCACAAAAACTGGTCCTCAATATGATCTCTACGACGGTTATGATCCAGCTGGGTAGGGTAGAAGGTAACAAGATGGTGGATATGATGCTCAGCAATAATAAATTGATCGACCGGGGCGCCGGCATCGTTATGAAGGAGCTCGGTGTAGACCACCCAACGGCCCAGCGGCTGATCAGCCAGACCAGGAGCGTGCGTGCGGCGATCGAGGCCGGTCGCGCTGCGCGCGTGGGATGAAAACGCATAAACCTGCAAAATATACTGCGGTTTTATTTTTGTTTGTGCGTTTTTATGCTTAAGTTTGAATACGTTGAAAACTAACGATTGTGCTAAAGGAAGAGCGTCAGGCCTACATTCTTCACCAGGTGAACCTTCATAACAAGGTCCTCTCTTCGCACCTGAGCGAACAGATGAAGGTATCGGAAGACACCATTCGCCGCGACCTGCATGAGCTTGCGCAGGAGGGAAAGGTGACGAAGGTGTATGGCGGCGCCCTATCCAATTCCTTTCAGGTCGGGATCACGTCGAAGAACGTCTACTCGCTGGAGGAAAAAAAACGCATCGCGCTGAAAGCGATCCGGCTTATCCAGGACGGAATGTTCGTGTTCACTACAGGCGGAACGACGATCATCGAACTGGCCAGGTTGCTTCCCAAAGACCTTCAGGCGACTTTTATCACCCCAAGCCTGCCCGCAGCCCTCGAATATTCCAACCACCCTAACCTGGAAGTCGTCATCGTCGGAGATCGGATTTCCAAGAACGCGAAAATCTCCGTCGGCGGCGAAGCGGTGAAGAAGATACAGTCTATCCAGGCAGACCTCTGCTTTTTAGGCGTCAACGCCATCGATATCGCCAAAGGGCTCACCGACAATGACTTTGGCGTCGTCGAGATCAAACGCACCATGATCGACCATTCAAAAAAGGTCGTCGCCTTATCCATATCGGAAAAGATCAATACGTCCGAACAATTAAAAGTCTGCGGGGTGGACGAGATCGATATACTGATCACCGAACTCCCGCCGGACGCCGAAGTTCTCAGGCCTTATATTAAAAAAGGGATCAAGGTTATGTAATCATTCACGCATCCAAAACATCTACTTATGACGAACATCCAGCTCTTCTTTGGCTGCCTGCTGTTCATTTCGCTTTCCGCCGGTGCACAGGTCCGAATAACCGGTACCGTTACCGACAACACAGGCAAGCCGGCCCCATCCATTACCGTCCAGATCAAAGGCACCACGACCGGCGCCTCCACCGACAACAACGGCGTCTATTCGATCACGAGCGCCGGGCGCACCGGCAACCAGGTCCTGGTATTCTCCGGCGTAGGCTTTAAGACGCTGGAAAGATCGCTCACGATCGGCAATTCCGACAGCTACACCGTCGACGTTCAGCTCGAGGCTTCCGCCCGGAACCTGGACGAGGTGATCGTCACCGGCACTTCGGCGGGAACGACGCGCCGTCAGCTCGGCAGCTATGTAGCCAGTGTCAAGGCAGACGAGCTGTCCAAAGCCAGCACGGGGAATGTCCTGGCGGCTCTTCAGGGTAAGACAGCCGGCGCCCAGATATCGCAAAACTCGGGAGACCCTGCGGGCGGCATTTCGGTCAAGCTACGCGGCATCAGCACCATCAACGGCTCGACCGATCCGCTGTATATCATCGACGGCGTCATCATCGACAACTCCACCACCCGCGTCACGAATACGGATGCTACCTATGCCGGCAATAATTTTGTCGGCAGCGTAGGCCAGAACCGGCTGGTGGATATCAACCCGGACGATATCGAACGTATCGAAGTCCTCAACGGTGCCGCCGCGGCCGCCATCTACGGCTCGCGCGCCAACGCCGGTGTCGTCCAGATCTTTACCAAACGCGGCAGTACCGGCGCCCCGGTTGTCAGTTTTAGCACGTCGGTCAACGAGAACACCCTCCGCAAGAAATTAGCCGTCAACGAAGCCCCGGTGAAGTTTGGCGGCCTCCCTTCGGTGCAGACGCAGACGATCCTGACCCCCTCGATCACGAACACTACCCCGGTGCAGCGGTACCATTACCAGGACTATATCTTCAACAACGCGTTTGGCACGGATAATACGGTCTCTGTCAGCGGCGGCCGGGATAAAACAAAATACTATACCTCTGCCTCCTACCTCTACAATGGCGGCATCGTAAAGAATACGAACTTCTCGCGTTATAGTTTCCGCTTGAACCTGGACCAGGTGCTGAACAATTGGGCGAGCTTCACCGCATCGATGAACTACATCTATGACAAGTCGAATGAGAAACCGGACGGCAACAGCTTTTTTTCGCCGACCAACTCGGTTACCATCATCGGCAACTACTATGATATCTGGAAGCGGGACGCCAATGGCAACCTGCTCGCGGTCGGTGAACGCGGCCGTGTAAACCCGGTCTCTGTGCTCGAGGATTTCAGGCAGCAGCAACAGACCAACCGTATCATCAGCGGTGTAGGCCTCAAGCTGACGCCTCTGAAGGGTTTGACGGTAGACTACCATATGGGTATCGATAACTATAGCCAGGACGGCACGACCTTTATCCCGCCCTACGCCTATAACGTCAGCAGCGCCTTCTTCGGCGGCGGCGCGACCCTGGATCCCACCCAGAATGGGTATGCCAGTGCCGGGACGAATACGAGCTTTCTCATCAACCACGATCTGAACCTGACCTATAACTGGCAGATCACCGATGACATCAGCTCTGTTACCCAGGTGGGCTATTCCGAGCAATACCAGCGATCGCATTTCTCGATGCAGCAAGGCCGGGGGCTCCCACCCTTTGTCCAGATCGTGAGCGGCGCCAGTACCGCGATCCCCGGGGCGGACCAGCGTACGGAGCTGTCCATCTACGGTGAATTCATCCAGCAGAACTTCAAGTACAAGAACCAGCTGTTTATTACCGGCGCCCTCCGTAACGATGGGTCTTCGGTCTTCGGCCCCGATCATCGCAACCAGCGGTATGCGAAGCTGAGCGGCAGCTATGTGCTCTCCGGCACCAATTACTGGAGCTCTCTGGGTGTCGACAAATGGTGGGACCTCTTCAAGCTGCGCGCCGCCTATGGCGAATCGGGTAACCTTACGGGTATCCCCGCCTATGGCCGGTATAATACCTATCTCGCGGCGCCCTTTGTCGGCAGCTCGTCCTTCGAAGGACAGTCTACCTACACGAACCCCAATGTTCAGCCGGAGCGGCAGAAGGAGCTGGAATTCGGGACCGATCTGTCTTTCGTGCACAATCGCATCGGACTTAGTGTGAATGTGTATCGCAAGAAGGTCGACCACCTGCTGATCAACCGCCTTATCGCTCCCACCAACGGCTATTCGAGCCTGACGGACAATATCGGTTCGCTGCAGAACAACGGCTATGAGCTGGTACTGAATCTCGAGCCGGTAAAGACGAAGGATTTCACCTGGGATATCACGGGCATCTATAACCACAACCAGAACAAGGCCCTCAATATCGGGCAGTCCCTGCTGCTGTTCAGCACTACCAGCGGCGCGCCGGTGGCTATTATTGGGGGGCAGCCAATAGGCGTGTTCTACGGCAGCTTTTTCGCGACGGATGCCGGAGGCGCAACGCTGAAGAACCCAGCGGGTATTCCAGTGACGGAGGCCGGCGTCCAGAACAGCCCGCTGAGCTATACCCCTCAGCGCAACCAGGCCACGGGGCTGCCGACCGGAACGGTGCTGCAGAAGGTGATCGGCAATCCGAACCCGAAGTATACGGCGACCGTCACCACGGATCTGACCTGGAAACGGTTGAGCCTGCACGCTCAGGCGGATGCGGTGCACGGTGTCAATGTTTTCAACGCCGATTTCCGGACGCGGCAGGGTGTCGACAATGGAACGGTGGCGCAGCAGGAGGACCTGGGTCAGCTACCTCGCGGCTATATCGCCGGCGTGTACAATATCCTCCAGTGGAGGGTCGATAATGGCAATTATGTCAAGTTGCGGGAAGTCTCGCTCAGTTATGATCTTGGCGACGTTCTCAAAGGGGTTAAGGGGTTGAGTGTCAGCCTTGGCGGCCGGAATCTCTTCTCCTGGGATCACTACAAGGGGTATGATCCCGAGATCAACTCGGCCGGGCAGAGCACCTTGTTGAGAGGCATCGATTTCGGCGCAGTACCCATTCCCCGTACGTTCACCGCCACCATCCGCGCCAAATTTTAAAACCATCAAACACCGAAAACATGAACAAGCGAACTCTTTCCTATATCGGCATCCTGTTCCTGGTCGTTCTTGCTGCCTGCAAGAAGAACTATACCGACCCGTCAGGACCTTCGTCCTCCCAGGCTTTCAGCTCTCCGAATGCGCTCACCGATGTGGCCGTGGGTCTGCAGAACTGGTACAGTGCGGGGCGGGGTGGCCTGGTGTATAACACGATCGTAGCGGACGGCCTGCTGACCAACCAGCTGTACTGTGTCAACGCGGGCAATACCGACGAGGCGCAGTTGGGCTCGGGCGGCGCTGCGGTACTGAACACCAACGGAATAGGGACGGGGATTTGGAGCGTGTGCAATAAGATTATCTTTGATGCGGACAGCGTCATCGGTCAGACCCCGCGTGTCGTAAAGGATAATGGCTACGCGAGCGGTCTTATCGCCTATACGTCGATCTTCAAGGCGCTGGCCATTGCGGATATGGCCACCTTCTGGGATCATGTGCCTAACGGCGTGGCGGATACGCTGGGCGTCTCGAACGTCGGTTTTGTGACATCGCAGCAGGGATATCAAAATGCACTTGCCGTGATCAACAATGCGTTGTCTGTTGTAAACGCGAATCCCATCAGCGCGTCATTCCTCGCCAATACTCCGAATTCTGTGGATATCGTCAATACGCTGTATGCGCTGAAGGCGAGGTATTCGCTGATGGCGGGTCAGTATTCCGATGCGCTGACGGCGGCGCAGCAGGTGAATCGGTCGGTGAGGTCTTTTTTCAAATACGACAAGGTGGTGACGAATCCGATATTTACACTGGCGACTTCGACCAACAATATCTTCCAGCCGATCGACTCGACCATGGGGCTGCCGGTCGGGCTCCAGCCGGATGCCGGCGACAAGCGCGAGCCTTTTTATATCGCTATCAGCAGTGCGCTGCCGCGGTACCGGCTGAACGGTTTCTTTAACGCTACCGATGGCCCGATACCGGTGTACCTGCCGGGTGAGGTGATGCTGGACATGGCGGAATGTTATACCCGGCAGGGCGATCTTGTGAATGGCGCCAACTGGCTGGATAGTGTGGTGCTCAAGACGACGGCGAAGGACGCGTTCGGGGTTGGGGCGGGTCTCTCGACGCCGGTGACCTACACCGGTCAGGATGACCTGCTTAACCAGATATATAAGCACAGGGCGATCGAGCTGTTCATGGGCGGGCTGCGGCTTGCCGATCAGCGCAGGTTTGGGCGTCCGGTGGCGGAGCGAAAGAGGACGTGGTTGCCGTATCCATTTGTGGAGCGGAATGGGAATCCGAATACGCCGGCGGATCCGGGTTTTTAAATTCTTTTGGGGGGCCAGCCGATGGGCTGGCCCTTTTTTTATCTTACCAATAAATTGCCGGGGACGCGGAGGCCTTCTTCGGAGGACAGGACTTTGCGCATGACCTTTTGAAGACCCTGGGGGATGGTGTCTATTGCCGCCTGGGCGAGGGGCTGGACGACCTCTATGAACTCGTCTTCGTCGTCGTAGTAGCCGAACTGGAGGGACCATTTGTCGCCGGGGTGGAGACGGATCGCCATT
>JAFDYE010000560.1 GCA_018267585.1 Bacteroidota bacterium | reverse complement strand
TGTACATCGCGGTCCGCTCACTCCTGGTCCTGGTCATATTATTGACAAAATAGCCGTCGAAGGAATAGTTGCCTTTCAGATAAAGCCCTTTCGTAACAAAGTCCAGCTTCCGGGTGGCCGTCAGCATGCCTGACAAAGAGGAGTTGAAGCTTTGTACATAGCCCGTCCTGTTGACCATATAGAAAGGGTTGCTCAGGCTCGTCCCCCCGTAAAAACCCGTAGGATACTTTACCGGGAAGGAGTTCGGCGGCATCTTCAGCAGATAGTCGAAGAGCGTATAGGTCGAGACATTGGGCGCGTTCTTGTTCTCTATCGATCCAAAAAGGCTGAGACCCATCGAAAAATCCTGGTCAAAATCAAAGTCGATATTCGACCGGAAATTATATCGTTTGTAGTCGATATTGGGATCATACTTCGGGTTCTTCTCCGCCTTGTACAGTCCTTTCTGGTCTGTATAGCCGACGTTGACAAAATATTTCGCGGTCTTGCTGCCACCGCTGACATTGAAATCCGCGCGGGTCATCTTCGCGGGCTGCAGCATCGCGTTCAGCCAGTCCACATTGGGGTGGCCGTAGGGATCGCTGCCCGATTTATAGGCCTGCAGGTCGGCGTCGGAATAAGGGATCAGCGTCCCGTTGGGATTGTCGTTCTTATAGGCTTCGTTGGCCAGCACGGCGAACCAATAGGAATCCAGGTACTGCGGCAGCCGGGTCGCCTTCTGCACCGAGGTCTGCAGGCTCGCATTCGCGGACGGCGCGCCCTCCTTTCCCCTCCGGGTCTTGATGATGATGACCCCATTGGCGCCCTTGACCCCATACAACGCCGTGGCCGAAGCATCCTTGAGGATCGTGATGCTTTCTACTTCGTTCGGATCGAGCAGCGAAATGGCTTTTGCTTCCTTCTGTACCCCGTCAATCGTGATCAGCGGCGCAGCGCTGTTCATGGTAGCGATACCACGGATATAGAGTTCGGGAACATCGGCTCCCGGCTCACCCGACCGCTGGATCGCGATCAGGCCGGGAAGACGGCCCGCAAGCGCATTGGCGATATTCGACACCGGGCTCTGCTTGATCTCTTTCGTGCCGATGGATACTACCGCTCCCGTCTGCGCGATCTTCCTCTGGCTCTGGCCAAATCCCAGCACCACGACCTCATTCAGGCCGCTACCCTTCGTGCTGTCGATGTCTGCTAGCATGCCCGTGTCCTTCAGGCCGGGAGCGCCGGAGGGAGGCTGCGCGGCCGCCGTTCGCTTTATCACGAATGCCCCACCCATCCTTTCGACGGTAAATGGCCGCTGTTTCAATAATCCTTTTAAGATCTGTTCGGCCGTTTGCCCCTTGTAGGCGACGGGCCCCACCTCGACACCGGCGAGGTCGGACTTGTTGAAGGCAATGCTCGCGCCGGTGACGGCCCTCAGTTTGTCCAGGGCCTGCTCGAGAGGCGCCCGCTCGAACTGTATCGAAAAGGTCGCCTCCTGCGCCCGCAGCAACACCGGCGGTAAAATCAGGAACAGCAGCAGATAGCATCGGGCAATAAGACGCCCGGAGGTGTGCTTACACCTTCTTACATGGGTCATTGTTTGTATATTAATTTTCTAGTTGAAGACTTCGAATGTGGTCGTGTCTGTTTTTTTGTAATGACATCCCGCCAGCGCACAGAAAATGCTGACGATATCTTCCGGCGGCTGACGACGGTTGAAGTTGACGTTCAGACCGGTCTGCAGGCCATCTCCTTTTGTATGCTTATTCCGTACCGTTATATTATACTGATCGTTGAGCAGCCGCATCAGGTCGCCGATACGCATATTGTTGTAAACCCACTCGCCCTTTGTCCAGTTGGCGATCTCAGCGGGCGCATCGATCCGCGCCAGCGTGCCCCCGCTGTACCGGACGCTTTGCTGCCGGGTAAGGATAGCCGCCCCTACTCCGGCCTTTCCGACCTGCACCTTGCCGCTCAGAACGGCTACGCTGGTCTCTCCACGGCTGGTCACATTAAATACCGTCCCTAAGACCTCGGTCCGGACGCTGTCGCTCGTCGTCACTACGAACGGATGCGCCTTGTCCTCTGCCACGTCGAAGAGCGCCTCGCCGGACAGCTTCAGCTCTCTCCGCTGTTTGAACTCCACACAATAGCTCAGTACGGAGTTGGCGTTGAGCCAGACGACGCTGCCGTCGGGCAGCGCCATTTTCTTTATCTCTCCTTTGCCGGTGACCACGCTGGCAAGACCGATAGGCGAAACCTTTTTCGACGATCTGACCAGTATCCCGCCCATAACCACTGCGCCGGTGACTATGGCCGCCGCCGCCCAGCGCCAGACCATCGGAATGACCGGTCCCCGCGTCTGCCGCCGGATATTCTCCAGCAACAGCTTCTTCTCTGTCTCAGACAGCTGCAGGTCACGCTTACCGGTGTCCCCGCCCTGCTCGAACCAGCGTTCGACGATCTGCGCCTCCCCGGGCGTCGCATTGCCGTCGAGATACCGGTCCAATAGTTCTTTGAAACGTTCTTCCGAATTCATACTCTATAGAGTCAAAAAAAAGGGAGCGTACTACCCGGCACTTAAAATAAAGTGAAAAAAAAGGAGGCCAGCCTCGTCGCCGCATGCCGCAACCGTTTGCGGGCCTTTACCAGCGTATTTTTGACGGTATTGGGAGAAATACTCAGGTGCTCGGCGATCTGCCGCGGATCCATGCCCGACTCGCTGTTCAGCTGGTAGACCCGTTTCATCTGGTCGGGAAGCCGCTGTATCTCCTGCTGGACGGCAGATTCGGCGAACCGGATCGTCCGCTCGGTCATGCTGTCTTCCCGCAGAAGAGGGTCCAGCAGCTCTACCGACACCGGACGGACGGTATTGTTCCGCATATAGCTCAACGTCCGGTACCTGGCCATGCTAAAGAGGTAATTGAAAAGAGAGCTCTCGATCGTGATCTTATGCCGCTTTTCCCAAAGGGCGATAAAGGTCTCCTGCAGAATATCTTCGGCGTCTTGCCTGCTGCTGATATGTTTATATATAGAAGAAAAGATCACCTCCGCATACCGGTGATAAATATTGTCGAAAGCGCGCCTGTCGCCTTCTTTGATCAGCAGCCATAGTTGGTGGTCATCCATTACGGGATAAAATTAAGTCACCAATGTTACGGCACTATTAACTCGCGATCCACGATGCCTTATACCTCAAAAGTGCCTCTTGCATGAGGTCGAAAACCCGCTGCTTCAGTTCCTGCAGGTCCCCGATCTCCAAACCGCCCACCTCTACCGCGGGCAGGAACACCGCCCTCGTCCTCCCCGGTCGCAGCGTCAGCAGGCTTGAATAGTGCATCCTGTCGTAGGTATCGAGGAACAGGACAGGCTGCAAAGGCGTCTGCGTTTCGATGGCGATCCGAAAGGCCCCGTCGTAGAACTCCTTCAAAGGACGGGAGGTCTCGTTGAAAGTACCCTCGGGAAAAATAAAGACCGACGTGTCCATGGCCAGTACCGCCTTCAGCTCGCGAACGCTGCGCGACCGCTGCTGGGCATTGCTGCGGTCAACCATCACCACCGCCCGGCTGTAAATGTATCCGAAGATGGGCATCTTCGCCATCTCGGCCTTTCCAAGGACGCGAAAACTATTGCGCCGCAGGGCCTGAAGGATCATCGGTATGTCAAGATAAGAAATATGATTGGAAACATATACGTACTGCCGCCCTTCATCCGGGTGTCCCTCATAAATATTGGTATGCCGGATACCGATACCCGTCAGCCAGAGATCATCCCACCACCGGCAGACCCTGTATATCCTATCCCCGCCAACCTTGGGGCCCTGCAGGGAAAAGACCGCCACCAGCGGCAATACCAGCAGCATCCCGAAGACGAACAGGAGGAGAGCGTACAGACAATAGATCCACCACAAGGGTTTCAGAAGCGCTCGCATTGATAGGGGTTAAATTACTTGGTCCACATTTACTTGCAGTCACACTGCCACTCCACGCCCAGCTCGATACAGGTGATCACCACCAGCCCACGGTCAGACGGTGCGAAAATGATCCGCAGGTGCTGTCCCTCCATTGTGTATCCTTCCAGCGCATACCTGGGATCGGGATGCGCGTCCGGCTCGCTCTTGGCATAGTTGACGGACCCCTTCTCCAGTATCTCACGGATCTCCTTTTCGGTTATATGCCGGCAGTCCATCCGGCATCGGGCATGACGGGTCAGGATAAGCCGGGCAGCGTGCCGGTCGATCGGGTCTCCGTTGCGGGACGCCTGCGCACAACCCGCCAGCAAGCCGAAAACTACGATTAATATCCTGATCATCAGTTTGTTAAACATAGAACAGCCCGACAAAGATAAGTGCAAGCCGCCAAAATCTGTCAAGAGAATGTATATTTGCCGGCTGATGACGGACCAAAATAACAGATCGGTAGCCTTTCACACCTTGGGGTGCAAGCTCAACTATTCCGAAACCTCGGGCCTCTCCCGCCTGCTCGAGAACGAAGGGTTTGTAAAGAAAGAGTTCGACGAGGTCGCCGATGTATACGTCATCAATACCTGCAGCGTCACCGAGAACGCCGACAAGGAATGCCGCTACCTGGTCCGCCGGATCCAGCGCCAGGCGCCGGAGAGCTTTGTGGTGATCACCGGCTGTTACGCACAGCTAAAGCCCGCAGAGATAGCAGAGATCCCGGGGGTCGACCTCGTGCTGGGCGCCGCGGAGAAATTCAACATCGTCCGGCACCTGCGCGAGCTGTCCAAAGGCGACGCGGCGAAGATCTGCAGCTGCGACATCGAAGACGTCAGCGGCTTCAACGCTTCCTGGTCGGTGAACGACCGGACCCGCACCTTCCTGAAAGTACAGGACGGCTGTGACTACAGCTGCTCTTTCTGCACTATCCCGATGGCCAGGGGAAAAAGCCGCAGCGATACCATTGCCGGAACCATAGCCACGGTAAAGCGGCTCGCGGAGCGCGGAGACGTCCGCGAGATCGTCCTGACGGGCGTCAACCTGGGAGATTTTGGGAAAGGGCCCGACGGCGAGTCAAGGTCAGAGGACTTCTTCGGACTGATAAAAGAGCTGGACAACATCGAAGGCATCGACCGGTACCGGATTTCCTCCATCGAACCCAACCTGCTGACACCTGAAATGATCGAATGGGTAGCCGGCAGCCGCCGGTTTATGCCGCATTTTCATATTCCTCTGCAAAGCGGCTGCAACCGCATCCTCGGACTGATGCGCCGCCGATACAGACGCGAGCTGTACGCAGAAAGGGTTCAGCTGATCAAAACGCTGATGCCGCACTGTGCCATCGGCGTGGACGTCATCGTCGGCTTCCCTGGTGAAAGGGACGAAGACTTCAAAGAAACATTCGAATTCCTCCACGAGCTGGACGTCTCCTATTTACACGTCTTCACCTATTCCGAAAGGGATAATACCTACGCACTCGGGCTGCCTGGCAAAGTCCCGATGAACCTGCGAAACCAGCGGAACAAGACGCTGCGCAACCTCTCCTGGCAGAAAATGCAATATTTCACTCGCCAGCACGAAGGCCAGACACGAAAAGTGCTGCTGGAAGGCCACGTGAGAACACCGATGATGGAAGGCTACACCGACAATTACATCAAGGTGACGACCCCCTATCGCGAAGAATGGGCCAATACGATCCTCGACTGGCAACTATAGGCAACTGTCCCCCCTACAAGCTACGTACATTATAAAAAGGAGCGATGCATTCCCCGGAAGCGATGCATTCCCCGGAAGCGATGCATTGCCCGGAAGCGATACATTGCCCGGAAGCGATGCATCCGCAGGAAGTGATGCCTCCCCGGAACCGATCCGTTCTCCGGGGAGGAATGATCCGTCTCCCGTTTCGGCACAGTCATTGCGTGCGTGAACTTTAGAGCCGAAGCATTGTTAATCTAAGAGGATATCTATTATGCGAAAATTTCAGGTGACGATACAATTCGAGATGAACGACGAATTTGCGGCGCTGGTCCCCCCTCACCGGACCTACATCAACCGGCTGATCGAACAAGGCATTATTGACCATTATGTGGTTACCATGGAGACCCAGCGGGTTTGGATAACCTTCTCTGCAGAAGACAAGAGTTCTGTCGAAAAATACCTCTCCAAATCCCCACTGTTCAAATACTGGACCTACGAGATAGACGAGCTCTTTATGGTAGACGGACTGCACTACCTGCTGCCGGTGGTCCAATTGAATTGACGAAAGTCAAGATTTCCTCCCCGCAGCGCTTCAACCCTTCCTTTTCTCCGCCCATGCCGGCCTGGCCTTTAACACTTTCTTATAAATGGGACAACCTTCGGAATGCGCGCCCGGCAGGTACCCGGTGCTCATCAGGAACTCACCCACGATCTCCCCGCCGGTAAAGCGGAACGTCTTCTTGAACAGCTTTACCCATTCCTCCTTGGTCAGGGGGTGATGCGCATCCAGCCAGTTCTTGAACGAGCCATGCTCTTTTTGGATCGTCCTGACCATCCGTGCATTTTCAATAGCGGCGTCTACCTTCAGCCGGTTACGGATAATACCCGCATCGGCTAAAAGGCGTTCGCGCTGCTTTTCTCCATATCGTGCTACCTTGTCGATGTTAAAATCGTCATAAGCGCGGAAAAAATTTTCCTTTTTGTTGAGAATGGTCGTCCAGGATAGCCCTCCCTGGTTGATCTCCAGGATAAGCCGGGCAAAAAGATGATTGTCGTCGGCGATAGGGAACCCGTATTCCTTATCGTGATAATGTACGTGTATATTGTCTTTGTCCATGCTGGCCACTACGGCGCAATAACCTGAGAGTTTTTCCATAATCCTTAAATTGCAGCAAAATACTGCATAAATATAATTTTTCTATGCCAAGAACTTTCCTGTTCGCCTTTCTTCTTGCGTTTGCCTCGATCCGATCGAATGCTCAGACCGCCGCCGGCCTGCCGGAAAACCCCAGTCCCGCAGGCTATGACCCGCACGCCCTCTTCGCACCCGGTTTCTATGGCGACCTCCACCTGGCTACCCGCCAGGCGAACGGCGCACCCTCCGCAGCATACTGGCAGAACCGCGCCGACTATACCCTCTCCGCAACACTCGACACTGGAAAGAACGAGCTGGAAGGCACCGCACAGCTGCGCTATACCAATAACAGTCCCGACACCCTTCGCTCCATCTGGCTCAATATCGATCAGCAGACCTATCGCAAAGACGCCCGCTCCAACTATTTTACCGACTATGCCGCCGGCGGACATACAGACGGCTATCAGCTGCAATCGATAAAGCTCGAGCAGGGCGGCGTCTTCACAGACGCGGACTATATCACAACCGATACGCGTCTGCAGGTGCGGCTCAGGAGACCGCTCAGCCCAAAAGGCGGTAAACTCAGCCTCACGGTAAGATACAAATACACCATTCCCGGCGCCTTCGGCAACCGGACCGACTATACCCCCACCCGCAATGGCAAAATATTTGAGATAGCCCAGTGGTATCCCCGCGTCTGCGTATACGACGACCGCCAGGGCTGGAATACCCTGCCCTTTCTGGGCAGCGGCGAGTTCTACAACGAATACGGAGACTTCGACTATCGCGTCACCGTCCCCTGGGATATGATCGTAGCCGGTTCGGGGGAACTCGTCAATCCCCGGGAGGTCCTGACGCAAAAAGAAGCCGCGCGCCTGGCTGCAGCACACAGCAGCGACGCGACGGTGATGATCCATCCGGCGGAAGCCATCGGCGACCCCGCCAGCCGCCCCGTCCACCAGGGCACGCTGACATGGCATTTTAAGATGTCGAATACCCGCGACGTAGCCTTTGGCGCGAGCCGGGCCTATATCTGGGACGCGGCCCGTGTCAACCTGCCCGGCGGGAAAAAGGCCCTGGCCATGTCCGTCTACCCCATCGAAAGTGCCGGCCACGACGCCTGGGGCAGGGCCACAGAATACCTTAAGGCCTCGATGGAATATTTCTCCGAAAAGTGGTTCGTATATCCCTGGCCGGTAGCCGTCAACGAGGCGGGCATCGCCGGCGGGATGGAATACCCGGGGATCGTTTTTGACGGCATCACC
>JAFDYE010000055.1 GCA_018267585.1 Bacteroidota bacterium | reverse complement strand
TAGGCGCTGGTGGTATCATAATATTGTCCATAGCACAGCAGCATCTCGCTATTGGCATAAGCCCTCAGAAATTTCGCTTCGCCTATCAGCTCTTTTTTAGCGCTGCCCGTCAGAAAGCTGACAGGGGCGATATTCTTCAGAAATCCATTGGCGGCATTTATGACACCGTATCCATAGGTCCAGAGCATCAGCGGCTCGCTGCTTGCCGGCTTATAGGCATGGCTGCTCATGGTACTGTTGCTGAGATTGAGCATCAGCCCGCTCAATTCTGAAGGAATGGCTTCGTTAATGTCTACCCAGAAAATGGAAGGCACTGAATTGTTGTCCAGACCGGCATTGGCAAAACGGTAATAAACACCGTTGAGGGCGGTAGCTGCGCTTTTCACGTCGACGATCACGTTGCCATCCACTTCCGAAGTAGTGGGGTAAATATTCAATTCTTTTTTACATCCTCCCAGCGCGATGCCAAAGGCGATGAGGAGGCAACATTTTATAGAATGTATTTGCATAGTCATGTCTTCATTAAAGATTAAAAGGACAATTTTGCTCCCAGGGAAAAGGTGCGTACCGGTGGATAATTGCTGACATCGTAATAACCTCCGCCTACACTATAGGGATCGTCGGATGTCTCCGGATCATTGCCGGGATATTTTGTAATGGTGAACAGATTGGTTGCGGTCAGGTATATCGAAGCGTTTTTTATACCTGCCTTATCCATCCAGGCAGATTCGTTAAACCGGTAGTTAAATCCAAGGCTTCTCAGCTTGATATAAGAGGAGTTATAAACATTCAGATTGGATACCGGGAGCCAGGAGTCCGACAGCACCAGCCGGGGACGACTCGCATTGGGATTGTCTGCGGTATATCTCTTCAGCATCCTGACGTTGGCATTGGAAGTACCTGTAAATTCCACACTGGACACATCATCCGCCCAAATCAGCTTGCCGCCTTCCGAGAAGGTGAAGTAGGCGCTCAGATCGAAATTTTTGTACGAGAACGAATGGGTGAATCCTCCGTAGAATTTCGGCGCGCAGCTCGCGATGACCTGTTGCTCCGGTGCGCCATTGGATTTCAGCGCCATCACCGGGTCGCCGATGTTCAGGTAGGGAAGCAGATACATGGACCAGACCGGGTTAAGCCGGGCCTTATAGTCGTCCAGCTCCTTCTGCGTACGGATAATGCTATTGACCTTATAACCCAGCGCCAGTCCCAGCGGTTGGCCGGGGAGGAGGGCCGTCGTTCCTAATTCCAGACCACTTTGGTTGCCGATCTGGGAAGGATCAGCATTTTCTATGCTGTTTACCACCGACCGGTTCCAGGTAATATTTACCGAGGCAGTCCATTTAAAGTCTCCGGCACGGATAATATCTCCTTTGACCGAGATCTCATAACCTTTATTGGTTATATTGGCTACATTGGTCAGCAGGGAGGTGTAGGAACTGCTTGGGGCCGTGGGCAGCGCTAACAGGATGCCATTCGTCCGTTTGTGATAATAATCGAAGGTAGCCTGGAGCCTGCCTTTGAAAAGGGAAAGATCCAGTCCTCCATCTATTTCTTTGGTGGTCTCCCATCTGATACCCGGGTTGCCGAGCTGGGTAGGAATTAATGCATTGCCGCCAGCATAGGAAAACGGCGTGTATAAAGTGCGGTACATCTGGTCGCCGATATTCTGGGTGCCTGCCAGCCCGTAGCTGCCTCTCAGCTTCAGGTCTTCGATCCAGGAAATATCCTTCATGAAATTTTCATTGGAAAGCCTCCAGGCAAGAGCGCCGGAAGGGAAATAGGCGAACTTATTGTCAGGTCCGAATTTGGAGGAGCCGTCCGTACGGCCCGTGAAAGTGAGCAGGTATTTATCGGCATAGGAATAATTGGCCCGCACGTAGAACGACAACAGATAGCTCTGCGGTTTGGTCGGATTGTCACCATTGACATTCAGGGGAGTGATGGCGGATGACAGGTTGTTCAGGATATTGTCATTGGGATAACCGGAACCGGTGGCGGAGAAAAAACTTTCTTTCCGTGTCTCGTAAGAGGTTCCGGCCAGTAAATTGAGGGCATGATCACCGAATTTTTTATCATAGGTCAGGGTATTTTCCACAAACCAATTGGCCATCCTTCGATTGGAATTGGTGCCAATGCCTCCGTTGGAGGAAACATTCCCATAAAAGTTAGAGATATCCAGATAGCTGGGGGTATAATTGATCTGTGTATACTGCTGCATGTTCAGCGAGGCCGTGCTTTTGAACCGGAGGCCGGTCAGGATATCGTATTCGGCGCTGATGGATCCCAGCAGGCTGAGGGTCTTGGCGTCATTGACAGCGGTGGTAAAGGCGAGGGGATTTTGAAATCCCTGGTAGCTGGGTCCGACGTCGGCGAAGTTCGTGAAGTTGCCGGTGGAATCGTAAGGGGAGTAATCCGGTCTGGCCCTCAACGCCTGTCCATAAGCCCCGTTGGTGATGTTCTGGCTGGTATATCCCAGGTTAAGATTGGTAAAGAAACGGAACCGGCTGCCGATATCGTTCTGCAGGTTGAGCACTCCGCCGACCCGCTGGTAATCGGTGCCTTTGACAACGCCGGGAATAGAACTGTAAGAGACGGAAGTATAATACCGCGAAGCGGCGCTGCCCCCCTGGATGGAGACCTGCGCGTTATGCGAATAGGTATCCCGGGTGATCAGCCTGAGCCAGTCGGTGTTGCCCTTGCCGAAAAAACCGGAGTTGTTGTTCAGAACTGCCTGTACGGTGGAAGGAGCAGGACTGCCATCCGCTGTGTGAAAGTCAAAGTCGTTCTGAGCGGCTTCCGTAATGAGGGTTTTATATTGCGACGCATTTAATGTTGTAGGATTGATAGGCTTCGTATAGGTGCTGTAATAACTGGCCGTGATCTGCGGCTTCATATCCTTCTTTCCTTTTTTGGTGTTGATGATGACGACTCCGTTGGCTGCTTTGGAGCCATAGATCGCGGTAGCCGAGGCGTCTTTCAGGATCGAAATGGATTCGATGTCGTCGATATTCAATCCGCCGATGCTGTTGAGCCCGTTGGTATAACCGGCCTGCATGCCGGCACTGAGGCCGCCATTGGCTGCGTTGATATCATTCGCCGCGGGAGTTCCGACGTCGTAACCGGGCTTTACAAAATTGGACTGGACCTGCAGGGGTACGCCGTCGATGACATATAAGGGATCGTTACCTCCCAGCAACGAGGTGGAACCGCGCACCCGGATACGCACGGCGCCGCCGGGTGTCCCATCCGTCTTGGTGACTTGCACTCCGGCTGCTTTCCCGGCCAGGGCATTGTCCACGGTATTGAAATTCATATTCGATATTTCCTTCGTATCTACTGTCGACACAGCGCCGGTGACATCTTTTTTTCTGCTGGATCCATACCCGATCATCACCACCTCGTTGAGGTTGGACGCCTGTGGGCTCATCACCACTGATATGACGGGGTTGGAAAGGCTTACGCGATAGCGCTGCGCCCCGTAGCCGACCATCGAGAATTCCAGTACGTCCTTGTCATTGGCCTGGATGGAAAAATTCCCTCCGGCGTCGGTCTGGGTGCCTTTCTTCTTCTGGGTCAGATTAGAGACCGACACGGCGGCCAGCGGCTTGCCTTCGGCGCTGGTGACGTTGCCGACGACGGTCACGACGGGCGAGGGCAGCCCGGTCCGCTCTGGGGCAGGGGCGGGGCTGATGACCAGCATGCCTTCGACTGTTGAAAAAATAAGCCCTGATCGCGACAGCGCTACCGACAGCGCTTCGCGCGGATCCGCGTCCCTGACGACTACCGAGGCACGCCCGGCTTTTCGCAGCAGGTCGTTGTTGAATAGAATCTCGATGCCGCTCTGCCGGCTGATCTCCGTGACGATCTTTTCCAGTGGCTCGTTGTGCATGGTTATCGTTACTTTCTGGGAGTAACCCATGGCGGCGACGTGCAGACAGGTCGCAAGTAGTAAGACAGTTGTAATTCTCATGCTCCTGGTAATAAATTTCATACCTTGTGTTAGTTTGGTTAAACAATAAGCAGTACAATAGCGCTCTATGTGTTTGGCCTGACATTCAACCGGGAACGCGGCATCGTTTCCGGTTTTTTTTACAGGAATACATAGTCAATTGATGACGATCCAATCATCGGATAAGATTAGGGCAATAATGGCAAGCGGTGTCGGGTCCCTAGTTGTTTGGCGAGACCCTTACCTGTCTGTTGTCGACAGTGAAATTCACTCCTCCCGCAGCCTCCAGCATCTTCAATACTTTTG
>JAFDYE010000559.1 GCA_018267585.1 Bacteroidota bacterium | reverse complement strand
TAGTTCGCGTGTATTCTACTGGTTATTGGGCCAAAAGCTGCAATCCCTTCCATTATTTGCCCGTTCGCGTCAGGCCCGGGGGTAAAAGAATAAAATATTATGCGTAGGTTTGCCCTCAATTTTTCGGCGATATTCCCATTGTGGGAAAATTGCAGAATCTCCTGCATATACATATAGCAAGCATGATTGAAGGAAAAAAACTGGTCATCGTTCTCCCTGCCTACAACGCGGCACTGACGCTTCGCAAAACCTATTCAGAGATCCCGTTCGATATTGTCGACGAAGTAGTCCTTGTCGACGACAACAGCAGTGACCAGACCGTCGCCGTAGCGAAAGAGCTCGGCATCCGTCACGTCATCAGGCATGATAAGAACCGGGGTTATGGCGGCAACCAGAAGACCTGTTATAACAAGGCGCTCGAGCTGGGCGGCGATATCGTGATCATGCTCCATCCGGACTATCAATATACGCCCAAGCTGATCCCGTCCATGGCCTGGCTGATAGCCAACAACGTCTACCAGGTCGTGCTGGGCGCCAGGACGCTTGGCAAGGGAGCTTTGCGTGGCGGCATGCCCTTGTATAAATATATCTTTAACCGCGGACTTACCTTCTTTGAGAACGTGATGCTGCGCCAAAAACTGGCGGAGTATCATACGGGGTACCGCGCCTTCTCCCGGGAGGTCCTGGAGCGCATCAACTACGAGATCAATTCCGAGGACTTTGTGTTCGACAACGAGATGCTTTCCCAGATAATCTACCTGGATTATGAGATAGCGGAGATTACCTGTCCTACCCGGTATTTCGAGGAGGCGTCCAGCATCAATTTCCGTCGCAGTGTCGTCTACGGGCTTGGTGTCTTGCACGTGTCCGTAGTCCACCGGCTGTGTAAGTGGGGGTTGATGAAGCGGGAGATGTACAAGCCGCGGAGTTAGTAAAATAATGTTTAAACCGTTGATATAATGCGTTTGACGAAGACAACCACTATCCTGGTGATCGCCGTGCTGGCCGCCCTTTTGTTCATTCCCTTTCTTGGTCATGTTCACCTTTTCGACTGGGATGAGATCAATTTTGCCGAATGTTCCAGGGAAATGATCAAGATGGACGATTATACGCGGGTATACGTTGACTTTAAGCCGTTCTGGGAGAAGCCGCCCATGTTCTTCTGGATGGGAAGCACGGCGATGAAGATATTTGGCGTCAACGAATTTGCCGCACGGTTCCCCAATGCGCTCTGCGGTGTCGTTACGCTGATCGTGGTATTCCTGGCCGGCAGCCGGGTCTATGACAGGAAATTCGGCATTCTCTGGGCCCTGGCCTATGGCGGGTCGCTTTTTCCCAATATGTATTTTAAGTCGGGCATCATCGATCCCTGGTTCAACCTGTTCACCTTTCTGTCGCTATATAATTTTATCCTTTACCACTGGAAGCGGAACAATTTCGACAAGCCGGGGATAGACAGGAGCAAGCTTTACTATGTGGTCTGGTCCGGCATCTGGATGGGGCTGGCGGTGCTGACGAAGGGGCAGGTCGCGCTGATGGTCTTTTTGCTGGTGCTTGGCGTTTATCTTCTCTACAATCGTGTAAAGTTCTATTTCACGTGGTGGCATGCGCTATTATTCCTGGTGGTCGCTTTTCTGGTCACCTTTACCTGGTATGGCTATGAGACGATCAAACGCGGGCCCTGGTTCATCAATGAGTTCCTGAAGTACCAGTGGCGGCTTTTCACGACGCATGACGCCGACCAGGCGGGGTTCTTCGGGTACCACTATATCGTCCTGCTGATCGGCTGTTTCCCGGCTTCCATACTGGCGATCCCCTCTTTTTTCAAGGCCAAGTACAATGGGCGGTATGACCGTGACTTCAAGAAGTGGATGGTGCTTCTTTTCTGGGTGGTGACGGTTCTGTTTACCATTGTCCAGTCGCGGATCATCCACTATTCTTCCCTTGCCTGGTTCCCTGTCACCTTTCTGGCCGCTTATTCCATATACAAATGGGACCGGCATGAGCTGGTCTATAAAAAATATACCGGCGTCCTGATGGGTGTGCTGGGCGGGCTGATCTCCCTGGCGATACTGGGTGTGGCCGTTATCGGTCTGTACGTCCACAAGCTGGCGCCCTATGTAGACGACAAATTCGCCCAGGGCAATATGGAGGCGGCGGTACACTGGTCCGGTTTTGAGGGGCTGATCGGTGTCCTCATGGTGGTGGCCCTGGTCTTGGGCATCCGCAATCTGTCGAGGGGCAATTACACCCGTGCGGCGCGGGTCCTGTTCGTCGGGACTGCCGTCGTCATCTTTTTTGCCTCGGCGATCATCGTCCCCAAGGTCGAACGGTATAGTCAGGGGGCGGCCATCGACTTCTTTATCGCCCGGCAGGGGGAGGACTGCTATGTACATACGCTCGGCTATAAGAGCTATGGCGACCTCTTTTATACGAAGAAGTCCCGGCCCGCCAATCCCGATTCCTATAATGAGCAATGGCTGTTGTGGGGACCGATAGACAAGCCGGCCTATTTTGTAACAAAAGTCGATCGGGAGGATAAATATAAGTTTCCACAGCTGAAAGAATTGTACCGGAAGAATGGATTTGTGTTCCTGAAGAGGGATGTCCCGCCTCCGGGAGCGCCTGCCCCGGTGGCCCCGGCCCCGGCGACCCCTTCCCCGGCGGCCAAATAAGAAAATAATAAAGGCTCCTTTCGGGAGCCTTTCATTTTATTTCTTCTTTCCTCCTCCAAAGAGGCGGAGTATCCCGGAGACTAGTTTGTCGTTGGCTCCCAGCCTGCTTTTTACTGCGGTATAGGCCGAGACGAGCGCGTTGTCTAATTTGACGAGCAGCTTGTTGCTGCCATCGCCGGGTCTGGCTTTGTAATAGGTGGCCCTGCGATAGGGGTTGGCTTCTTCGGTATAATAGTAAAGCGCTATCGATCTGCGGAATATGCCTTCGGGGCAGGTCATCGGTTCGGGGTGGCCGTGATAGGAGTCCGCGTCCGTGTTGAAGATGACACAACGGTTGAAGACGGGTAGAACGGCCGCTTCGCAGGACTTCATTTTTTTGTCCCAAAGTTCTAATTTGCCGCCGTATTCTTCTTTCCAGCTCTTGTTGAGATAGACGAGTACGTTGACCCGCCGTTGCCAGTTCTTCTGGTGGGGGTGGGCGGTAAAGTCAGCGTGAATGTTCAGGAAGCCGCCACGGGTGGACTGGTGGATACCGCCGCCTTCCAGGCTGTCGTCCTTCTTCAGGTTCCTGATCCCGGTGATGACGCTCAGCCACTGGAGAAATTCGGGGGAGTTGAGCTCGTTGATAGTCCCGCGGATGGTTTCGGGGAGGAGATCGAGCTTATTCAGCCCGCGCTTGTCCTCATTGTAGTGTTTATAGTTGATCCAGCCGTTGTTCTCATTCAGCTTGTCGAATTCGGCTATGCACTGGTCGAGCACCGCGGGGTCGAGAAAATTCTCGAGTACGATATGGGGGTAGGGACTGGCGGCCTGGTATTTCCTGCTCAGCTCGGGCAGCTGGGCCGTCCACTTGCTATAATCGAATATTGGTTTGGTAGTGGTCATAAGCCACAAAGGTAGGAAAATCCGATTAATCCCTTCTGGACTCGAGGGTAAAGCCGATGGTGGTCCCGACGTCCGGGGTGCTGCGGACGTGGATGGACTGGCTGTGGGCTTCTATGATATGCTTGCAGATCGCCAGTCCGAGACCGGTGCCGCCCTTGTCCCGGCTACGGGCTGTATCGGTCCGGTAAAAGCGTTCAAAGATACGCGATAGATGCTCTTCTTCGATGCCGATCCCGTCGTCGCTGATCTCGATGAGGACGTTCTTCTCGTCGATCTTGTAGAAGCTGGCGACGATGCTTCCCCCTGCCTTCCCGTATTTGGTGGCGTTCTCTACCAGGTTGATCAGCACCATCCGGATCTTTTCCTTGTCTGCAAACACGGTAATCGGCGATTCGCACCCCTTCTTAATTGCCGTCCGGATGTTCTTGTTATGGGTCTTGATGGACAGTGACTCATAAATCTCCCGGGTAAGGTCCTGGATGACGAAATTCTGCTTATAGAGGAGCTGTTCACCGCGTTCGAGTGTAGATATCTCGTCGAGGTCGTTCATCAGGTTGACGAGCCGGTCGACGTTCTTTGCGGCGTTCTCCAGGAATTTCTTTCGGATGACCGCGTCTTCCATAGCCCCGTTCAGCAGCGTATCGACATAGCCCTGGATGGCGAAGATGGGCGTTTTGAACTCATGGGCCAGGTTCTGGAGGAACTCCTTTCGGTAGGCTTCGTTCTTCTTCAGCAGCTCGATCTCCTCATTGCGTTTCTCTCCCCATTTTTCCACGTCCTCCCTCACTTCATCGATGCTCTTCTGCGGCAGGATATATTTGAAATAGACCTCTTCTTTCCGGGTCGCTTTTGTCTGGTGTATCAGCTTGTATATCAGCTTGATCTTCCGATAAATGAATTTCTCCAGGGTGAACAGGATCAGCGCGTAGCTGCCGGAAAAGATGATCAGCAGCGAGGCCAGACCGATGACCCGGTTGCCCGTCAGGACATAGATACCCAGGGCGATGGGCAAGGCGAGCAGGCTGGCAGTAAGTGCAGATAATTGTTTGGGAGATAGATTTTTAGTGGAAGGCATGGATTATAAATTACAAAAAAAAACAATCTCTTGTTCAGAGATTGAATTTATAGCCCACTCCTTTTACGGTTGTTATGCAGTCCAGCCCCAGTTTTTGGCGGATCTTCCGGATATGTACGTCGATGGTCCTGTCTCCGACGATGACCTCGTTGCCCCATACCTGGTTCAGGATCTCGTTGCGGAGGAATACCCTGCCCGGGCGGGATGCCAGCAGGTACAGGAGCTCGAACTCCTTTTTGGCGAGGGTGACGTCCTTGCCGTCGACCATGACCTCGAATTTGGCCGGGTCGATGCTCAGGTTCTCGATCTTCAGCACTTTGTCCTCCCGCGCTTTGTGGACTCGCCGGAAGAGGGGATTGACCCTGCTGACGAGCACTTTGGGGCGGATGGGCTTGGTGACGTAGTCGTCGGCGCCGGTCTCCAGGCCGCGGACATGCGAACCTTCGTCGCTAAGGGCGGTCAGGAAGAGGATCAGGGTCTCCTTGAAGGAAGGCTGTGAGCGGAGGACCTCGCAGACTTCCACCCCGTTCTTTTTCGGCATCATAATATCCAGAATGATCAGGTCCGGTCTGACGATCTTCGCCTTCCCGATCGCTTCGTCACCATCCTTGGCTGTGGTCACCTCATAGCCCTCCTTTGTCAGGTTGTACTGAATGATCTCAAGGATATCGGGCTCATCGTCTGCGATCAGGATCTTCTTGCCTTTGGATTCCATCAATTGAAAAATTTACGCAAACCTACTCCAAATTAAGTTGGGGCTAAAAATATCCCGGACCAGTTTACAATTTCTTAATATATAAATAATATGGTAGGGGCGTTTGGTCGTATTTTTGCTGACAACCGGTGGATAGAAAGCCTATGAACAGAGCGATACGAACGATTTTACCTGTTTTCCTGGTCCTTGGTCTGATGGTGGCGGTCCCTATTCGGGGGTGGGCCCAGCCCAATGCCTATACTTTTAAGATCGCCCAGGATCGTATGCTCTGGCACGACAAGGTAGACCAGGAGCAGCAGCGGCTGGTGATCCTGGGGGGCGGGAAATACGACAGCATCATCCGGCTGTCCAGGGACGAGACCGTCAACCTCCAGGTGACGGATGCGTTTATCAGGCGGGTCGACCTGCTGCAGCAGCAGATAGAGCTCGATTCCACCCTCAATACCAACAGCAAAAAACGATATTTGCGCGGTCTTGCCGACCTCCTGCTGGGGTTCAACAAGTCCTTCCAGGCGCGGGGTATCCCTGCGACGCTGGGTCCGCGGCTGGTCGATGCCTTTACCCAGGCTATGGAGCTGGACGAAAAGGGTCAGAGTATTGAGCCCGCGATCATTTCCAGTCCCTATGAGGTCGGGAATATAGTCGTCGACTGTTTTGGCTATCCGTCGGAGAATTCCGGGGTCAAACCCTCCCGTCTCCTGCTGACAAGGCGGTACTGTGAGATGCACCCTAATTTGATCCTCAATTACTTACGCGGACACCAGGGGCTACCTTTCGAGGACAGTCTCATCATCGTGGCCGGGCACAACAATGTCCGCCAGCTCTATGATTTTGCGGCTATCTCGGGCGATCTCGGGATGCATATCCGGAACAGCAAGGATTCCCTCGTCCATACGGTCGCCCAGCTGGCGAACAGCAAGAGCGGTCAGCTCTATTTCCCTTTCCTGGATAACCTGGTCAAGGGCAGGATAACCCTGGAGGACATCGACAAGGTCAAGGACGACGACCTCAACTACTACAGGCTATTGGTAAGGACCCGCCTCGACTATGCGGCCCGTCTCCTGCCTCCTGCAAGGGATACTCCATTGGAAATGAATGCCTTAACAGAAATGTTGGAAAAGAAGGGCAAGCAGGTCTTTGTCGGTGAGATCAATGCCCTCCACACGGTAGAGAACCCGGCAGTCCGTTTTAAAATTCTGGACCCGCTGACACCGGAAGAGCTGTATTACCTGGTGGTGCTGAGCGAGGACGAGATCTATACTTCCAGTTATCTGGGGGTTTACGACCGCATTTTCCAGCGGATGAAGGCGCCTTACGGGGACAGCCTGCTGATGCAGGTGCACGGCGACTATTTCCGGAAGTTCATCAAGATGGCGGCTGCCTACAACAAGCTGGAACATTTCCTGGGCACAATGGACAAGCAGAACGCCGGTACGGTCATGAAGTCTTTTGTCATCCACCTGGAGTATGCGGGTGAGGAAGAGGCGGTGGACGTTGCGGATTCTTATAGCAGCATCGTAGAGAAGAATCCGGCGCTGGCCCGGTATATCCTTGGCGAGGTCAGGTGGAACTACGACAAGAATGTGGCGGCGGGCAACAAGAAAGGGACGATCATCTACAATCTTCTACAGACGTTGTTCGAGTCGGCGGATACGACCAAAAAGATCGATCTTTCGGCGCAGCTGGGAATACCGCCGGTCTATTCTATCGATCGCAATGCGCTGACGGACGACAGCGGCCGTGTCATCCAGCAGGTATTCTTTTATGGAGACAAGGACAAGGACGGGCAGAACTCTTTTATCGATTTCATGTCTCTTTTCCGGCCAAAGCTGCATACCAAGCCGGAGTGGAAGATCACGGAGAACCCCCAGTGGGTGACCATCAGCTCGCTCCGCGGCAAGCCGGTGATCATCTATGCCAACAAGCCCCTGCTGGGAGAGGACGATCCCGACGCGAAGGCACAGAAGGCTCTGGATGACTATCTCTACGATCATCACCTGAAGCCTACCATCGTGATCCATCGGGGGCACAGCTATCACGTAAAATATACCATCGAGCAGATGCCGGCTACCGCGCGTATCGTGGTGCTGGGTTCGTGCGGCGGATACAACAACCTTAGCGAGGTTCTGAAGATCAGCGAAGATGCGCATATCATCTCGTCCAAGCAGGTCGGGACAAAGACGGTGAATGAACCGATACTCCACGCGATCAACAGCTCGCTGGTGGCAGGGAAGGATATAGACTGGCTGCCGATGTGGAGAGAACTGGAAGCCAGCTTCCAGCGGGATCCTGCCGCGAAAGAGAGGTTCGACGACTACATCCCGCCTTATAAGAACCTGGGAGCCATATTTATAAAGGCTTACCGAAAGGCGATGGACCAGGATGAATAAATAATATGCTCAACAATGGGCGGCTCCGGGCGTTAAACAACCGGCATCAGACCGGGAAGAAGTTTGCCGATGATCACATGCCTCATTACCATTGATCCAAAACTTTGTAAATTTACGGGCCCGCGTGGGTAAATCAGGGAAAGGCCATTGTTGTTATGTCAGACGAGAAGAAGAAAAAGAAAATATTTGATCTCAGCTTGTTGCGCAGGGTATTCCGTTATGCGGCCCCCTATAAAAGGAGGCTCTACCTATCGGTATTTCTCTCCATTCTCTTGGCTGTCCTTTCCCCTTTGCGTCCTTTTCTTATCCAGGTCACCATCAACAAGTACATACGGGGCGGGGCGGCGGCTTCGGCGCTGACGGCCAAACAGCACCTGGTGGACGTGGTTATCTGGATGACGGTCCTGCAGATCGTCTTTCTGCTGATCGAGACGGTCGCGCGGTTCTATTTTTCGTTCATCACGGCCTGGCTGGGGCAGACGGTAGTGAGGGACCTGCGGGTGGACGTCTACAAAAAGATACTCGGGCTGAATCTTTCCCAGTTCGACAAGACGCCGATCGGCACGCTGACGACGCGAACCATCAACGATATCGAGGCGATCAACGATATATTTTCGGACGGGCTTATCCCCATTATCGCTGACCTCCTGTCTATTCTTTCGGTGCTGCTTTTTATGTTCGTCGTGGACTGGCGGCTGACGCTGGTCTGTCTGGCGCCTTTTCCCTTCCTCATCCTGGCGACCTGGCTTTTTAAAGAGTCGGTCAACAAGTCGTTCATCCGGGTTCGGAATGCTGTGGCTGCCCTGAATGCCTTTGTACAGGAGCATATCACGGGGATGCCCATCGTACAGGCTTTTGCCGCCGAGCAGCGTGAAGACGTGAAATTTAACAAGATCAACCGTGAGCACCGCAACGCCAATATCAATGCGATCTTCGCCTATTCCGTGTTCTTTCCGGTGGTGGAGATCATCCTCGCCGTCTCTACGGGTCTGCTGGTCTGGTGGGGCGCCACCCAGGTGCTGAGCGTGCCGGAGCTGGAGGCAAAGGAGCTCAGCGGGAAGATCGTGGCCTTTTATCTTTATCTCAACCTGCTGTTCAGGCCGCTGCGGGTGATCGCCGACAAGTTCAACGTTCTCCAGATGGGAATGGTAGCGAGCGAGCGGGTATTCCGGGTACTGGACAATGAGGATACGATCAAGACCGAGGGCAGCTATGCGCCTCAGCGGATCAGGGGCAAGGTGGAGTTTGACAAGGTCAATTTCGCCTATGTCGGCGACCGGCTTGTCCTGAAGAATATTTCCTTTACCATGCAGGCGGGTCAGACTGTCGCCATTGTCGGGCATACCGGCAGCGGGAAAACCTCGATAATCAGTCTGATGAACCGTCTTTACCAGATAAAGGACGGCGAGATCCGGGTGGACGACGTGCGTATCGAAGACTACCAGCTGGACGCGTTGAGAAAGAGCATCGGGGTGGTGCTGCAGGACGTCTTTCTCTTTTCGGGATCGGTTGTGGACAATATCACGCTCCGCAATCAGGATATCCCGATGGAGCGGGTGGTCGAGGCGGCAAAGCTCATCGGGATGCACGATTTTATCATGCGACTGCCCGGGGGATATCACTATAACGTTATGGAACGCGGCGGGTCGCTTTCGCTGGGGCAGCGTCAGCTGCTATCGTTCATCCGCGCGCTGCTCTATGATCCTTCCATACTGATACTGGATGAGGCGACCTCTTCGGTCGATACCGAGTCGGAGCTGCTGATCCAGGAAGCTATCGACAAGCTGATCGCGGGGCGCAGCTCCATTATCATCGCGCACCGGCTTTCCACGATCCGCAAGGCACACCAGATCATCGTCCTGGACAAGGGGGAGATACGGGAGATCGGGACACACGAAGAGCTGTTGGCGAAGGGTGGTTTCTATGCCAGGCTGCACGAGATGCAGTTCAGCAAGCATGCACATGCGGAGAAAAAGGCGTCCTAGGCGAGAATGGCGGACCAACTGTCCCAAATCTCTGAAAGTCAACTGAATATTCCCGTTTGCAACGGGGATTACTTTTTTTTAATCTTCTTTTTATATTCTGCCCCTCCGCCCGTATCTTTGCGGCAAATTTCAGGAAGGTATGGCATTGAGATGCTTCAAATCTATATTGGTCGCGGCTTTCAGCCTAAGTAGCTTGTTTTTTTTTAATGTGTGCATGGCCCAGCCGCCGGCTCCCAATGCCGGTGCTGAAGAGGCTAATGACAAGGGAAAGCTGGATCCTGCCAAACTCATCCTCGAACACGTTGGCGACGCTCACGAATTCCATTTCTTTACGCTCAATAAGAAGCCCGTTACCATTCCACTGCCGGTGATCGTGTATTCCTCCGGAAAGGGCTGGTCGGTCTTCATGTCTTCCAAATTCGAAGAAGGCAATACGGTTTACAATGGCTACCGTCTGCTGAATGAGGAATATGCCCAGGAGCACCATCTGGACGAGAAGGTATTCAAGACGGCTAAGATCTATGCGGTGGATGCGAACGGTGCGCCGGATCCTTCGGTTTCCGTGATCGACCTTTCCCTGGGCCGGAATGCGGCGCAGGCGCTTGTTGCGGGTATCCTGCTGATCCTTCTGAAGAGGAGTGTTGCGGGCCGGTATAAAAAGGGTGAAGGGATAAAGACGGCGCCTACCGGTTTTCAGAATGCGGTTGAGCCGGTCATTGCCTTTGTCCGGGATGAGGTGGGTAAGTCGAATCTTGGCGACAAGTACGAGAAATACATGCCCTTTCTGCTGACGGTCTTCTTTTTCATTCTGATCAACAACCTGGTCGGCCTGGTCCCGGGGACCGCCAATGTCACGGGAAACATCGCATTTACGGGCGCGATGGGCGTTCTGTCCTTTATCGTGATCATGTTCAGCACGGGCAAGCACTACTGGGGGCATATCGTTAATCCGCCCGTACCCATCGGCGTAAAGCCCATCATGTGGCCGGTTGAGATCATGGGCATTTTTACCAAGCCATTCGCCCTGATCATCCGTCTTTTTGCCAACATGATCTCGGGGCACGTTATCATTCTCAGCTTTATTATCCTGATCTTCATCTTTGGCGCCATGAATACGGCGCTGGGCTGGGGGACCTCTCCTTTATTCGTGGCGCTGTCGATCTTTATCTACCTGATCGAGATACTGGTTGCGTTCATTCAGTCCTATATCTTCGCAAACCTGACGGCGGTGTTTATTGCTCAGGCTTTTGAAGGGGGGCATGAAGAAGGGCACGGGCATGGGCATGCTACTGAGAGCGTAGCCATCTAAAATGGACCAAACTTTTTTTTAAATATAAAATCAAC
>JAFDYE010000558.1 GCA_018267585.1 Bacteroidota bacterium | reverse complement strand
GGATCAAGACTATCCGGCAGGAGATAAGGACGGTCGAGGCCAATGCCAAGGCGAAGGAATCCCTTCTGGAGATCCCGGCTCTTGTGGGGATGATCGATAATGTTATTGAAGAGTGTATACTGCAGCTGAAGACAGAGATAATGAATTGATGATGTCGCCGGCGCCTGGCCTCCCCGTCGTGGCTGTGCGCCTCGCTCCTGCGCCGCCCGGGGTTTGGGCGGCATTGTCGGTTGATTCCCGGCATTGCTTTGGACCCTGACCCCGGAGTCCCCTCCTTCTGTTGACTTTTTTCGGGTCTCCGGCCCTTTCCCGCAGTCATCCTGCATTGGGACAGACCCTGCGGTCCCTCCTTTTTCCCAGGCTTTTCTGAAAATTCCCAATGCGAGAGCGAAATGGAGACCCTGGGTACTCATCTCTCCTGATAATCAATTGATTTGTTTCTGGCACCATTTTCCGGGTCTATACCTTGCACTACAGTTAAATTATCATGTCTCATGCAATTAAGTCAACAACCCGTTATTTTCGTTGTCGAAGATAACGTGATCTACCAAAGCCTTATCGCGAAAGAGCTGGAATCTTTGAGTTCCAACATTCACTTTTACACGACAGGGGAGTCCTGTATTACCGAGCTGGACAAGCACCCGGCCGTCATCGTTCTGGACTACAATCTGGACGGCGAGATGAACGGCCTGGACACGCTGCAGAAGGTGAGGGATATCGACCCGAGTGTTTACGTGATCATGTTCTCCAGCCAGAAAGGTCTCAATACCAAGGAAATATTCCTGCAATACGGTAGCTTCGATTTCCTTGAGAAGAATAGCCTTTCGCTTCGTGCTCTCCGTCATATGGTAGATTGTGTAACGTCTGCGGGCAAACAGCCCATGGAGAGCTAAACGATTTGGATAGTTTTCGTCGATTCGGGTTACCTTGCCCTGATGGCAGTTGTTTCATTTACCCGACATCAGACCATTCCCGGAGATCCTACTCATATTTGGGCCTTTTTTGCCAACCCTTTGAATCTTTCTCTTATCACGCCGCCCTATATGAGATTCAGGACCCTCACCGATCTCACCCTTTCGTCACAAAGAATATACCCTGGTCAGTTGATCGAATACCGGCTCCGGCCATTCCCGCTGTTTAGCGTACGGTGGGTCACCGAGATCATGCTGGTCACCGAAGGCGTTTGTTTCATCGACGAGCAACGCAGGGGACCCTATCGTCGATGGCACCACGAACACTATTTCCGGTCCGTGCCCGGCGGAGTGGAGATGACCGATGTTGTCAGTTACGAGGTTCCCTTTGGCTGGATCGGTCGCCTGGCCAACGCACTTTTTGTGCGCAGACAGGTGGATGGGATCTTTGACTACCGGTTTCAGGAGATCGGCAAATTGTTTCCGGCCCCGGGCCGCTGAAGGACACCTTCCGTAAGGGAT
>JAFDYE010000557.1 GCA_018267585.1 Bacteroidota bacterium | reverse complement strand
GGCAGACCACGAAGGGTATCGGGATTACGAACATCATCAATCGCGCCAGACTGCTGGACGGAGAGGTGGCGATCGACACCGGCCCCGATAAGGGATGTCTGTTACAAGTAAAGTTAAATGTGAAATAAAAAAAGAAAACACATGGATCATTTAGCGACCGAAAAAATTGCCTTGCACATTGTGGAAACCGTGAACGCGATGCTTGCGTATTGGGATGCCGGGCTAGTGTGCCGTTTCGCCAACAAGGCCTATTCCGACTGGTTTGGCATCTCCGGCGAGGAAATGGTAGGCAGAATTACGCTCCAGCAGCTGCTGGGGCCCCAATTATTCGAGATGAACCTGCCTTATATTCGAAAGGCATTGAAGGGCGAGCAGCAGACTTTTGAAAGAGAGTTACGGACGCCGGGAGGGGAAGTCAGGAATTCTCTGGCCACGTATTACCCGGATGTCGAAGACGGAAAAGTCAGGGGGCTGATCGTCCACGTAGCAGATACAACCCCTATCCGGAAGATGCGGGAGATAGAGGCGAAGCTCTATGAAAGTCGTGAATTATTCCAACGGTTCATGGACAATTCGCCGACGCCGGCGTGGATACGGGACGAAGAAGGGATCATGCAATACATGAATACCGCGTGCATGCAGGCTTTTGAGCTGGAGGGACAGAACATCGGCAGCCCGATCAACGAGTTGTTCCCCCGCGAACTGGCCGAGGCGTATTTGAAGACCAGCCGGCAGGTCCTTGACTCCCCGGGCTCTGTCGAGTCGGTGATGAAGAACACAGATAGAACGCAACGATCCAGGACGTATAAAGTTATTCGATTCCCGTTGCTCTACAAAGGCAAAAAGATGATAGCGGGCTGGCTTTCGGATATTACTGAGCAGGTAGACGCGTTAAAACAAGAAGAAGAAAAAAAGCATGAGACGCTCAAATTGCTGATCGAAACGCAGGAAGCCGAGCGGGGAGCGATTTCCGACAGGATCCATGAGGATACCATGCAAACCCTCTCCTCATGCCAGCTATTGCTCGAAGACATTGCGGCCGATGGCGCGAATGTCGATGTATTGAAAAAGGCGAACCAGAATCTTCGAAAAGCGATCAAAGAGTTAAACTTTACCTGTGAAGCGCTCAGTCCTACAGCGATACTCGACGTAGGATTGAAGGACGCGCTGAAAGACAGCTGTCGGGACCTGGAAAGGCGATACCATAATAAGGTGCGGCTGCATCATTTCGACGTTGAGATCGAAAACTTCAATGCCCTTGAAAAGCTGAATACATTTCGCATTGTGAGCGATCTCCTGACGGTCCTTGCCAGATATGGGGATGCAACGAGAATAGAATTAGGGGCATATTATGAAAAGGCGGCCCTCCGGTTAAAAGTAAGCTATAACGGAAAAGCATATGCGTATATCGTCGATATTCCAGCAATAAGGAATGTCCGCAACCGGATCGCTTTCTGCAAGGGCGATCTTAGTTTTCAACAGGTCGGGGTTTCCTCGTGGAAGATCGACATCATCCTCCATAATCCCGGTGGCTGAGCACCCGTATGGGATGCTTTTAGTTTGATCAAATCTGTCATTGTAATAAAAAAGGCAGGACCTAGAACCTGCCTTCAGCGATGTTGCCAGTTTTACGGTCTTTTAAAAGCGCTATTCTAACAACGTCTATTTTATCCGGCAATCTTCCGGGTCAAGGTTGCAGTTTTTATACTGCTTTCCGGTCGGTTAGTTTACTGCCTTTTTGAACAGTCATATCTATCTTCCTGCTTGACCGATCGACTTCAGATAACGTTGAAGTGAAGTTACGATCTTGTCTGACGCAAAACATGTGATCGGGCTCAATAAAAAGCCTGATTCTGCTCACGAAAGCAATTTGTTCCTGGCGATAAGACAACCACCAATAACGCCAGCCTTCTCCCCCAATTGGGATAGGTAAAGTTTTGTATCGCTGTTGACCAGGCTCAGAGAATATTTGTTGATAGCGCTCCGTATGGGGAGATAGATATAGTCACCCGTGCTGATGAGCGTGCCGCCCAGAATTACCATCTCGGTATTGAATATATTGATAAGCAGGGCAATCCCCCGGCCGATCTTTTCGCCGATCTCGGCGAGCAGATCAATGGACAACATGTCCTCATTAAGTGCCGCCTCGATGATATCGGTGAGCCGGATATCTTCGGCGCCTTGCGGACCGGCGAGAATGGAGGAGGTCTGACCCTGCGACACCTTTTCTTTGAAAAGCCGGATCAATGCCCTTCCCGAGGCCTCAGTCTCGAGACAGCCCTTTTTGCCGCAGTGACAGATGATCTCGTTATCGAAGACGGGAACATGACCGATCTCTCCACTGAAGCCGGACTTCCCGTAATACATTTTACCATCGATCATGATACCGAGGCCGAGGCCGTAATCCAGGTTGAGAAAGAGCACGTTCTTTTCGTTCTTTACGATCCCTTTGTGGAACTCTCCGTAGGCCATTGCCCTTGAATCGTTCTCCAGGAAGGTGCGGATCGACAGCTGCTTTTCGACAATGCTGCTCAGCGGCTCTTCATTGAAATGAAAAAAACTATAGCTGTTGCCATTATTGGTATTGACCCTGCCACCCAAATTAATGCACAGGGATAGGATGTTGTGCTGGTCTACAGGCGCCTGCCTGATAAATTCCCTGATCAGCGCGATCAGGGCATCGAGGGACTGGCTTGTATTTTCCAGCTGATAGGGAATCCTCATATTGGCCGTGACCAGGTTCTTCTTAAAGTCCAGCAAGCCGATGCTAACATAATACTGTTTGACGTCTACGCCCAGAAAAAAGCACGAGTCCGCCACCAGGCTGTACAGGCTTGCCGGCCGGCCGACCGCCGAATCGATCTTACCGCAGTCCTTCAGAAGCCCGTCTGCTATCAATTCATTGATAAGGCTGGCGGCTTTGGGCGGACTCAGGTTGAGCGCCATGGCCAGTTCCGCGACGGTCGTCTCCTCGTGCTGGTCAAGGTAACTGATGATCCTCCTCTTGCGCGCCTTGTTCTTATGCGCCACTCCGGAGCTGCTCTCTTCCGAGAAAAAATCAAAAAGGTTATGCTGCTGCATCACACTTATTTAATAATGAAGGGACTACCCTACCGGATCATTTTAAAACTCCCGGTCGGTCAAAATTAATTAATAAAATAATTTTCTAATCAATGTTTATTTAAAAAATAAAATTCTATATTAGCCGAATAAATAAAATAATTTAATAAATACCCCGAGATTAAAGCAAAAATTTTCCAAACTATGACTGCTTCATCGTCCATTGCCCCGGATGGCTTAACTACCATGACCAACCGCTACGCTGAACTTTACAAAGAAGAGCTGGTCAACAACATCCTGCCGTTCTGGATGACGTACAGCGCGGACCGCCAGCACGGTGGATACTTCACCTGCCTGAACCGCGACGGCAGCGTATATGATACGGACAAATTCATGTGGCTGCAGGGAAGGGAAGTATGGTGCTTCTCGCATATGTATAATAACCTTGAGCCTCAGAACCAATGGCTGGACATGGCCATCCACGGGGCCGAATTCATGAAGAAGTTCGGCAGAGACGAAAACGGCAACTGGTATTTTTCGCTGACGCTTGACGGAAAGCCGCTAACCCAGGCCTATAATATATTCAGCGATTGCTTTGCCGCCATGGGCTTCTCTTCTCTGGATAAAGCGCTCCCCGGTAAAGGGTACGGCGCCATTGCACTTCAGACATTTGAAAATATCCTATCCAGAAGAGACAACTGGAAAGGGATCTATAATAAATCCTTTTCCGGCACCCGCCCCCTGAGAAGCTTTGCCCTGCCTATGATCCTTTCCAACCTTTCCATCGAAATGGAACACCTGATCGGCAAACAGCGGGTCGATGCTTTTATGCCATCCCTTATCCACGACGTAATGGAGATCTTTTACCGGCCGGAAGCCGGACTGATCGTAGAGAACGTTTCCGGTGACGGTAGCCTCAGCAATAGTTTTGAAGGCCGGCTGCTCAACCCCGGGCACGCCATCGAAGCGATGTGGTTCCTTATGGACATCGGTCAGCGCCTCGGGGACAGATCCCTGATCGAAAGGTCCGTCTCCATCATGTTGAATACCCTGGAATACGGCTGGGATAAGGAATATGGCGGCATATATTATTTTATGGACAGGCTCGGCTATCCACCCCAGCAACTGGAATGGGATCAAAAACTTTGGTGGGTACACGCCGAAGCCCTCGTCGCCCTGGCCAAAGGATTTGTCCTGACCGGCGACCAACGTTGCTCCCGGTGGTTCGAAAAGGTCCATGACTACACCTGGGCGCATTTCAGGGATAAAGACTACGGCGAGTGGTTCGGCTACCTCAACCGGAGAGGTGAAGTGCTGACAAGCGCCAAAGGCGGGAAATGGAAAGGCTGCTTTCACATTCCCCGTGCTCTTTACCAGGTATGGAATACCCTGAGATAGACACCCGCTGCAATCCGCCCCTGAATCAGAAAGACCCTGTCTTATCCTATCGACAATCAATCATCTAAGGTCACCATTTAAAAAATGTAAAAGACAAGGTTATGACTCTCCCCAAACTTTCATTGCTTATGAGGTCGAGAATGCTGCTATTACTATCCTGCTGTCTGTTGCAGCAGCTGCTCGTACACGCCCAGTCGTCAAAGACCAACGGCACCGTCTCCGATGACAAAGGCCATCCATTACAAAAAGTGACGGTCAGGAGCCTGGATGGCAAGGCTTCCACAATGACCGACGCCAAAGGCTGGTTCGAGATCACCCTAAGGTCTCAGAAAAGCTCACTGGAAATATCCATGGTGGGCTATGAGACGCGACAGGTGACCGCAAGAACCGGCGAATCCATCACCATTATCCTGAAAGAAAAGCAAAGCCAGCTGGACGACGTCGTCGTCGTCGGCTATGGCAAGCAAAAGAAAAGGGACCTCACAGGTTCCGTCGTATCGATCAAATCCGAAGACCTGATGAAAACCAGTCCCGTGACGGTAGAACAAGGCATTCAGGGTAAGGCGGCCGGCGTCTTTGTCACACAGACCGACGGGGCGCCCGGCGCAGGCATGAGTATCCAGATCAGGGGAACGAACTCCTTTCTCGGTGGCACGGAGCCCTTGTATGTTATTGACGGCGTTCCGATGGAGGC
Organism: Bacteroidota bacterium; assembly: GCA_018267585.1. Classification (GTDB taxonomy): domain Bacteria; phylum Bacteroidota; class Bacteroidia; order Chitinophagales; family Chitinophagaceae; genus Puia. The sequence continues at coordinate 6,185 of JAFDYE010000557.1, read as the reverse complement.
AGATAATGCCAGCAACACTCCCTCTTCCGGATCCTCTTATGAAGAGGCAAAAACGAATGTCCTGTCTTTCCTGAACCCGGCCGATATAGCCTCAGTGGAAATCTTAAAAGACGCTTCCGCCACGGCCATCTATGGTTCGAGGGGCGCTAACGGCGTGGTGATCATCACGACAAAAAAAGGAGCAAATAACCAGGACCGCATCGATCTGAACGTCCAGACAGCCGTCTCGGAGATCACAAAGAAATACCGGCTGCTGAATGCCGAACAATTCGCCAACTACCAGAATGAGGCGTATATCAATTCCGACCTTTACCTGGGCACCAATTACCAGGCAACCCAGACCATTCCCTATCCCGGCAGGTATGACTCCGTCCAGAACAGATACCTGAGGTCTCCGGCCGACTATCGGAACAAGGGCACCAACTGGCAGGATATATTGTTCCACAACGCGCCCAAACAGGAATATACGCTGACCTTCAGCGGCGGGTCCAACAAGAACACCTACCTCGTCAGCGGCGACTTTCTTGACCAGTCGGGAATCGTGATCGGCAGTAAATTCCGCCGATACAGCGTCCGCGCCAATGTCGACAGAAATGTAAAAAGCTGGTTGCAAATAGGGACCTCTTTCAACTATTCGAATACCATCAATCATATGGTGACGACGGGCGCAAGCATCGTAGGTCCCGAAGGCGGCGTGATCAAATCCGCCCTGACCTTCCTGCCCACAGTAGCTCTCGTCGACACGACTACAGGTCTGTACAGCCAATTGTTCTATACGTCCAACCCATACCAGTATGCCAAACAGGCGCTCGACCAGGTCACAGGCACCCGGCTGTTCAATTCCTCCTATATCGAAGCGACCATACTGCCGCAGCTGAAGTTCAGAAGCGTGCTCGGCTGGAATGTATCACAGGACAGGAGGGATCAATACTATCCCACTACGATCAATGAAGGAGCCTCTTCGGGAGGTCGCGCTTACGTGTCCACGACCAACAGCGGCAATGTCAGCTCTGAGAACTATTTTACGTACGACCGGAAATGGGGCATCCACACAATAAATGCTACCGCCGGCTTTTCTTATAACAACGGCGTGTGGCAGTACCAGATGGACGGCGTGAGCAAGTTCATGAATGACGCCCTGCAGAACAACAATTTGGGCGCCGCGGCCGTCTATACACAGCCGACCAGCGGAAAATCCGACTGGCGCCTGCTTTCTTATTACGGCAGAGTGAATTATATTCTTAGCGATAAATACCTTTTCACTGCAACATATCGCCGCGATGGATCGAGCAAATTCGCGGCCGACAACAAATGGGCAGGATTTGCATCGGGCGCCGTTGCCTGGCGGATATCACAGGAGAATTTCCTGAAGAACGTCAAATGGCTCAGCAACCTGAAGGCAAGGGCGAGCCTCGGCCAGTCCGGCAACCAGGGCATCGGCTCGTACAGCTCGCTGTCCCAGATCGGCGCGTCCAATTACCCCTATTCGGGATCGGTATCCAATGGCTATGTCATTTCCTCACTGGGCAACGACAAATTGAAATGGGAAACGACCCGGCAGTTCGACGCCGGACTCGATATGGGTGTCTTAAATGACCGCGTCAGCCTCGTGCTCGATTACTATTATAAAAAGACGTTCAACCTGCTGCAGTATGTGACCCTCCCGACCAGTACGGGCTTTGCTTCCCAGCTGATGAACGTCGGTACCATCCAGAACAGGGGATTCGAGGCGGCCGTAAATGTCAAACTCGTGGATACCAGGGAATTCTCCTGGAATTTTGGAGCCAATATTTCTACCAACCGCAACAAGATCCTCGACCTGGGCGGCGTAAAAGAACAATGGGTCCAGACCATCGGCACCGAGCCGGTGAACTACCAGCCCTTTATTCAGCGCGTAGGCCAGCCCATCGGCCTGATCATGGGCTGGAAAGAGGACGGCCTTTACCAGAGCGAGAAGGAAGTGCAGGACAGCAAATTCTTTAACGGACAGCCCGCCTCCATCATCAAGCGGATGGTGGGAGAGATCCGGTATAAGGACGTCGATACCAACGGCGTGATCGATAACAATGACCGGACGGTCATCGGAAATGTGAACCCGAACTACTTTTATGGGTTCACCACCGGATTCACCTACAAGGATCTCGATCTGACCATTTTCTTCCAGGGCGTTCAGGGCGGCAATATCATCAATACCCTGAAATATGTCACGGACAACCTGGGAAGCTATTCCAATACCACCGTCGACGCCTACAACGCACGCTGGACGGGCCCGGGTTCCAGGGGCACCAATCCCAAGGATATCCTGAATTCCTGGAGGAGCCTTCGCTTCTCCGACCGCTACGTGGAAGACGGGTCTTATCTCCGGCTGAAGAACGTCAACCTTGGCTACACGATCCGCTTCCGCAACCAGGAGGTCATCAAAAGCCTGCGGCTATACGGCAGCGTGAACAATGTATTTACCATCACGCACTACAGCGGCTACGACCCGGAGGTCAACGGCTTTGGACAGGATCCCTCGCGCAGGGGCGTAGACCTGGGCAACTATCCGACATCCAGGTCCTTTACACTGGGACTCAACTGTTCTTTCTAATCCTTCAATCGAAAAGTCATGAAATTATTTAAATATTTTTTGGTCATCGCGGTGCTGGCGGGTCTCGGCTCGGGCTGCAAGAAGACCCTGGAAGAAACTCCCTATTCTTTTTATTCCCCGAACAATCTTTATAAGACCGAGGCCGACGCCGAGGCGGCCGTCACCGGACTTTACGGCACCCTTACAGGCTGGAGTTTTTTCAAAGCGCCCTTCCTGTTCAGTGAGGACGCGGACCACGACCATGTCGTCGGACCCGTCTGGAATTTCAGCAGCCAGGGAGCCGGCGCCTACGACCAGTATTGGGGCGTAGCGTCCATGTGGCAGGGCCTGTATAATATTTCTGCCCAGGTGAACACCATACTTGAAAAAGTGCCCGGTATTACATTCACGTCGGACTCGGTCAAGAACCGCGTCCTGGGCGAAGCGTATTTTTTTAGGGGCTGGTCTTATTTCAACCTCGTCAGGCTCTGGGGGCCGGTGCCCGTTCGCCTCGTCAACGTGACCACCGGATCGGCGGACAAGGCCAGGTCTTCTGTCGCCGAAGTATATAGCCAGGTCATCGCCGACCTCACTCAGGCGGAGCACCTGCTGCCCCGAAAGAAGAGCGCTTTTGCCGGCGCCCCGGGATCGGCGACACAGGGTGCAGCCAAGGCGCTGCTGGCCAAGGTATATCTGACGATGGCTTCCGGCGCCGCATCAGGGTCCGTAAAGGTCAGGGGCGGAACAGACAATGCCTATTACACCTTTACCAAAGACGTCGTCGCGGGTTATGAAGGAATGGACAGCAAGGCCCTGTTCGCCAAGGCCCGGGACAAGGCGCAGGAAGTGATCGCCAGTGGCGACTATTCCCTTCAGCCTACGTTCATGGGAGTATGGGGAAGGCCCAATAAGAACAACCCGGAAATGATCTGGGAATTTCAGACCCAGGACAACAGCGACTATGGCACCTACCTCCAGTACTGGTATTCCGCTCCATATTATGGCGGCACGTCTTATATGTGGATGGCGCAAAACCTCTACGACAGCTACCAGCAGCAGGACGACAGGAGCCTCAACGGAGTGTTCCATCAATATTTCATGTATGGTGCATGGATGCTCTATCCCCAACGCGATTCTTCCCTGTACAGCGCGGCGCCCGGCGGCAATACCGCAAAGTTCTATACGGCATACTCTCATCCCTTTACCAAGAAATACTGGATCGGGACCAATTCGGAGATCGGCTCGGCGGCGACTTCTACCAATGGTGGCCTGCGCGACGTAAACTTTCCCCTGTTGCGGTATGCCGACGTTCTGTTGATGTACGCCGAGGCCGCGAATGAAGCCGGCAGCGGCCCGGGCGCAGACGCCTATCTGGCGCTCAACCAGGTGCGCGAGCGTAGCCATGAACAGGATACTTCCGGGCTGAGCCAGCAGGACTTCAGGTCCCTGGTGCTGGAAGAGCGGGGTAAGGAGCTATACCAGGAGAACAATCGTCGTTTTGATCTCATTCGCTGGGGTATTTTCACGCAGGTCATGAACCAGGTGGGCACGATGGAGAACGTCATCAAGACAAGGTCAAAGAAGAACCTCCTTTTTCCCATACCGCAGAGCGAGATGAATGCCAACAAGTTGATCGGCGCCAATAATTTCGGATGGTAAATTCCGGCGCTATTAACCCCGAACGGTAAACTATTGTAGAATATATAATCGTTGTTCTAACTTATGAAATGGGTCCCGATGTGCGTGCTTTTATTCCCTGTCTGCTTGTTTGCCCGGACAGTCTACCTGGATGAGCTGGACACCCGCTATATGCTGCAGGACTGGGGCTTCCCGCAGACCAATAAGTCGGTGCTGGGCGGCCCCCTCCGGGTGGCCGGTGTACGATATGAGAGAGGTATCGGGACCCATTCCATCAGCCGTCTGCTGATAGACCTTCAGGGCAAGGCGCTTTCCTTCTCCGGATGGGCCGGGGCAGATGATCTCAATGATTTCGGAGGCAATATGGAGTTCGAGCTGATTGCCGATGAGCGCTTGTTATGGACCAGCGGGATTTTACATAAGGGCATGCCGGCGGTTCCATTTTGTGTCGGCCTGCAGGGAGTACACCAGCTGGCTCTATTGGTGAAAGAGGGCGGCGACGGCATCATGTACGATCATGCAGACTGGCTGGATGCCCGGTTCTTAACGGATGGCGAGGTGGTCGCCGAACCCTGCCTTCCGACCACAACAGTCGATGCCGGGAAGTTTATCCTGACGCCAAAGCCGCCCGCCAGTCCAAGGATCAATGGCCCGAAGGTTCTGGGCGTACGCCCGGGCAACCCCGTCCTTTTTGCAATACCTGCGACAGGCGAGCGGCCGATGCGCTTCAGCGCAGCCCATCTTCCCGGGGGATTGACGCTGGACCCCGTCAGCGGCCTTATAACGGGTACCGTCGGCGAAGCCGGCACATATAACGTGGTACTCACCGCCGCCAATCCCCTGGGCAGCGACGTCCGCATATTGAGGATCGAGGCCGGCGACCGGATCTGTCTGACCCCGCCGATGGGATGGAACAGCTGGAACTGCTGGGGCCTGAAGGTGGACGAACAAAAAGTGAAGGATGCAGCGGAGTTCATGGGACGCGACCTGATCCGGCACGGCTGGTCTTATATCAATATCGATGACGGGTGGGAGGCAACACATCGGTCCGCAGATAGCACACTGAACGGCAATTCCAGATTCCCCGATTTCCGGAACCTTTGCAGCTCGATACACGACAGGGGATTGAAATTCGGGATCTATTCCTCCCCCGGACCTCAGACCTGCGGCGGCCACCTTGGATCTTATGGACACGAGGACAAAGACGCGGCCACCTGGGCCGACTGGGGCGTGGACTATCTTAAATACGACTATTGCTATTATTCGCAGATCGCGCCGGAGCCCACGGAAGCACTTATAAAACATCCCTATGCCGTCATGCGGCAGGCGCTGGACAAGGTAAAACGCGACATCGTGTATTGCGTGGGATATGGTGCTCCCCGTGTCTGGTATTGGGGAAAAGAGGCCGGCGGCAACCAATGGAGGACCACGAGGGACATCACGGACGACTGGAACGTGGTGACGGCCATTGGTTTTTTCCAGGACCTATGTGCACCAGCCACAGAACCCGGACGTTACAATGACCCGGATATGCTCGTAGTAGGCAGGCTTGGGCAGGGCTGGGGAGACAAGGTGCACGATTCGCACCTGACGGCCGACGAGCAGTATACACACGTCAGCCTTTGGTGCCTGCAGTCGGCCCCGCTGCTCATCGGGTGCGACCTGTCCCATGTCGACGATTTTACCATGAACCTGCTGACCAACGACGAAGTGATCGCGGTGGACCAGGATCCGCTGGCAATGCCCGTCACGAAATTGATAAGACCAGAAGGCCAGGTATGGTATAAATGGCTGGAAGACGGAAGCATCGCGGTGGGACTTTTCAACGTCAACCCCTATTTCATCCTGTGGGACAAGGCCAAAGGGGAGGCCATCCAGAAAAAGAAGACCGCCATGACCTTATCATTCGCCGACCTGGGCCTGAAGGGCAGGTTCAGGGTCAGGGATCTCTGGCGACAAAAAGACCTCGGCAGCTTTG